>JABHGV010000006.1 GCA_018671895.1 Rhodospirillaceae bacterium
AAAGACTTCATTGAAATTGAAGATCGCGCGATTAACGGGTTCCAGCGGGTCGTTCAATTCCTCGTCGGAAACCGCAGCCAGCTGTACATTGACCCAGGCCAGATCGGCACCCTTTTCAGCGGCATTTGCCGCCATAGTGCCCGCCCAGATAAATCCAGCCGCCAACATGGCGATGAGCATCCACCTGATGCCATCACTGACAGTTTCGTATTTAACCAACACCCGTGTCTTCAAGGAATTCCCTCCCCCTGATGTGCCGTCCCAGGTCGTTCTTCATCTGGGTAGCGCGTATTCTTGATCACGCCAGTAACTTTCTTTCATATTTTTTAAGTCAACTGGCGCGGACTCGCAACCGGGTTTTCCTGAAATAATCATCCTTACATTACCCTGACATGCCGACCTTGCCCCAAATGCGGTCAGGATTTAATGTTAAGTCTATCGTATTCAGACCGAATGGGTGACACGCACAGTGCCAAAGCTTCTGACTAAGTTACTGATATTGCTGATAACTACCAGCATCCCTCTGCCCGCCCATGCGGTCGGGACGACCCCGTCGGATATCGTTCGGGGGTTTCAGACGCACTTAATCGATGTCATGAAAAAAGCCGATACACTGGATGCCAGAGGACGCATCAAGAAGCTGTCCGGTCCTGTCGACAGTGCTTTTCGCCTGCAATCTATCGGTAGAATCGCCATCGGCAGTTTCTGGAACACGGCCAGCGATTCCCAACGCCAGCGTTTCACCGATGCCTTTCGGGCCATGAGCCTTTCCACTCTGGCTACCTATTTCAGCGGTTATTCCGGCGAACGGTTCGAGATTAGCGGCGAGCAGCCGGGCCCACAAAACACTCAGGTAGTGTTTACTCACATTATCAAGTCCAACAAGTCGAAAACCGCCATCGATTATGTGATGCTGGAATTCAAAGAAGGTTGGCGCATTATCGACGTCATTCTTGATAAGGGAATCAGTGAACTTTCTGTCAGGCGATCCGAATACAATCTGGTCCTGCGTGAACAGGGACTGGAGGGGCTGATCAAGTTGCTTGAAAACAAATCGAACGAGTTGAGAGCACAATGAAAAAGCCATTGTGGGTCGTCATTGCCCTTGCCGTTTTCTGGTCTCAGCCAAATGCCGGTGCCGCCATCGACGATGGCAATCCCGTCGCCGTCGTCGAAGGCTTTCACGCCAGCCTTCTTGATGTCATGAAAAACGCCGATAATCTGGGCGTCCAGGGGCGCTATGATCGCCTGAAAACCCCAGTCGAAAGCGCCTTTGACTTAGCCAACATGATCCGCATTGCAAGCGGTTCATACTGGCGCAAGGCCGACGACAATGGACGCGCCCGATTGAGCAACGCCTTCAACCATTTCAGCGTCGCCAGCTATGCCGCCCAATTTGATGGCTATTCCGGCCAACAATTCAAAACCATCAGCAATGCGCCCGGGCCGCAACAAACGGTCCTGGTCGCCACCCGTATCGTTGGCTCATCGGGCAAGGACGATGACGGGGCGGACCTGACCTACGTGATGAAGCAGCGCGGCGAGCGCTGGTTAATTGCCGATATCCTGCTCGACAATGCCATATCGCAACTGGCGGTGCGGCGTTCGGAGTATCGGTTGGTGCTGAAGAAGTCAGGCATCGACGGTCTTCTTGGCGTACTGAATAACAAGTCCGGTAAATTACTCGCGCCTGAGTGAGAACATTGCGCCCAGCAAGGTTCCCCACAACAGCCACAGGACTTCCCTGAAGCGCCTGACCACGGCCACGGATGCACCGAGGCCCGGCGAGCCAGTCATGGCGCCGATGATCAACAGGAATACCCCTTCCTGGGCGCCGATGGCGGCAGGAATGAAAAACACACCGGCGCGGACAAGCTGCACCGCGGCCTCGATGATCCAGGCATCCTGCCAGCTCATCGGATTGCCTAAAAAAATCATCATGTAATAGATTTCAACGACCCCGATAATCCAGTTCAGGAATGCCAGCAACACCGCCCACACCAGCCGTGCCTTGTAGCGGGTGTAAAAAGCTACCAGGCGTTCATCCATGTCATGGATGTGATGCAGAACACTTTCAAGACGGGCGGCGAAGGGCCAACGACTGATCCAGGTGCCGGTCAGGGACGTCAGCTTCAGACGTTGCACGACGACAAACAGAAAGGTGCCCAGGCTAAGCGCCGCCAATCCGGTTCCGGCAATCGACTTGTATGCGACAGGCAATTGCGTCGAGCCCAGCATCAACCAGAATCCGAGCCCAAGAAAAATCACCAGCCCGATCATGTTTATGGATTTGCCAAGAATCAGCGACGCCGTGCCCTCGCGATAGCCGATGTCATAGTGGCGTTTCATCAACACCGCCTTGACCGGCTCGCCGCCCATGCTGGCCGCTGGCATGACGTTGTTGAAGACCTCGCCGACCATGCGCACCTTCCATGTCCGGTATAACCACAACGGCGACAAAGGCACCTCAATCAGGGCCATCTGCCAGGTAAAGGAATCGATGACAAAGGCGGCAAAGTACAGTCCCAGCAGGACCAGCATGCCCGACCCGACAGCCACCGCGTGCTCAAGCACGACACCCACATCGACCTCGGCCACCACCAGCGTCAACAACGCCAGACCGATGCCGACGTACAGGACTTTCAGGATTTTCATTTTATCAGGCATGGTATTCCCTGACACCACGAACGAACTGCAACAACCAGTATACCTGAGAGCCGATGGCGCCTGCCGGAATCAACAGCCAGACCACATCGAAAGCCGCCAGCGCCAGCACGATGAAACAGAAATCAGAGCGGCTGAGTTCCCGAAACGCAAAGATCACCCATTGCCCGGCAGTGTCGGGAACCGGTGCGGTCTCTATTTCCTCGAGCCCGGTCGCATCGAAGGCATCGCCGCGTTCCTGCGTTTGGCGTTTCTCGCGCGCCCCCATGGCAACCGCGATAAAGTAATTAATGGTGCAGCCCAGCCCACCGACAATACCCAGCCACATCCACAGTTCTTCGCCTGTCTGCCCGGCATATCCATATCCCAGCGCCGCAAAGAAGACCGCATGGACAACCCAGTCAACGAAGGTATCGAGCTGCTTGCCGAATTCCGAACTTTGGCCGTGGATGCGGGCAATCTCGCCATCGCAGTGATCCAGAATGTAATAGACCAACAAGTATCCGGCGCCGACCAAGGCATTGTCGAATCCACCGATGGCTAAATACCACCCCGCGACAAGCCCGAAGACCATGGCGATCAGCGAAACCTGATTGGCCGAAACCGGCGTTTTCGCAAGCAACGGCGACAGGCGGCTTGAAAACTGCCGGATCAGCGGAAACAGCGCCCTGCTCATGTGTTGCCTCCCAACCGCATCAACGCCGGCAGAACCAGCAGCGTCGCCGCCATGGTCAGGATTAAAGCGGCCGTCAACAGCACGCCCATGCTGGCCGTTCCGGGGTGACCGCTGAGCGCGATGGATGCGAACGAGCCGATGGTCGTCAGCGCACTGTAGACAATGGCGCGCGGTGTACTGGTTGCCATCACGTCGCCGTCGCGGTCCCGACGCATGACCAGATGAATGCCGCCTGCCACCCCAAGGCCAAACAACAACGGCAAAACAATGACGTTGGCAAAGTTGAACGGCACATCAAGCAACACCGACGCCCCAAGGGTCAGCACTGCGGCCAGCATCAGCGGCGCGAACACCAGCAGAGGCTGCACCAGATTTCCAAAGATGATGAACAACAAGGCGGCGATGCAGACGATGGCGATCACCGCTGCCGTCTGGAACGCATCGACGACCGTGTTCCCGGCCTCGAAAATAACCACCGGCGAGCCCGTCGCATTGGGGGCAATGGCACGCACGGCGGCGACAAAGCGGCTGAGTGCATCGCGGTCGGTCAGGTCTTCGAACGGCGTCACCACTACTCGTGTCCCGCCATCGGTCGTAATTTCACGGGCACGAATGGATTGCGGCAAATCCTGCAAATCGACAGCTGCCGCCGTCAGCGACAGTTTCAGGTTTTCAATACTGGCGGGCAACGATGCCAGCAGCCGGTGCTCCAACTCATCCAGCGCCGCGCTGTCCGAAGGGTCGGCCATGGCAGCGAAAGCCGTTAGCAACCGCGATGCTGATTTTTTAGCATCGCCAGCCTTGGCGCTGAAGGTCAGTCGTTGCAAATTCTCGAACAAGCGACCGAAGGCGACCCGGCGTTCGACATTTTCGACTTTTCTGGGCTCGGTACGGGCGGCCAGCGACGGCGATAGAAACGACGCCAGATCGGAAATGATTTCCAGCTTCTCGTCCTGACCGTCGGGCACATAATCGGCGATGGTCCGCACCCCGTCGACTCCGGGCAGGGTTTCAAGCTTTCGGCCCAGGGCGACGGCTCCATCCAGATTGTCTGCCAGTACGGTGATATTATAAGGGCTGGTGTCGCTGTCTTTCATCATATCGAGAATGGTCGACACCGACTCCGTTCCCGGATCGCGCAGGTTCATCGGATCGAAATCAAAGTGCACATCACGCGCCAGCAACGCCGCCCCGATACCCAGCAACACGGCGATGGAAATCACGATGCGCGGCGACGCACTCGGTAATTTTACCGTCATCGCCGCAGTTCCCGATTGCGGTTTCACCTGCACCAATGTCAGCAATGCGGGTAGCACCGTCAGATTGGCTGCCAAGGCGATGAACATGCCGGTTCCGGCAATCAGGCCCAATTCGGCCAGCCCGATATAATCTGTCGGCAGGAAGGAATAAAAAGCGATGGCGGCGGCAATGGCGCTCAGGCTCAAGGCCCCGCCGACACCCGATGCCGCATGACCCAGGGCCTCTGAATGAGGGAGCGCGTTGTTGATGTCTTCCATGTAGCGCATGACGAAATGAATACCGAAATCGACGCTCAAGCCGATAAACAGGACGGCGAAGGCGACGGAAATCAGGTTTAGCTCGCCCAGCGCCAGCAGCGCAAAGGCTGCCGTCCAGACCAGCCCCATCAGCAGCGTCGCCAGCGTCACCGCAACCAGTCGCACAGACCGCAAGCCCATCGCCAGCAATCCCAACACCAACACCAGCGAGACGATGCCCGCCAGCCCCATGCCGCGTTCGACACTGGCCAGTTCTTCATCGGCCAAAGCGGCCGATCCGGTGAGCCGCAAGCCGACGCCGTGGTCGGCATCGATATTCAGCTCGGTTGCCAAATTACGGATCGCCGTCATCGCAGTCTCTGCCGGTTGCAGGGACGAGAAATCGAGCCGTGGCTGTAATTCGATAAAGCGTCGATACGGCCCGCCCGCATTTCCTGTGTCGTCATCGGCATCCATCAGGTTGCGCCATGACAGCTGGGCAAATTTTCCGGCGTTCTGGGCCTCGACGATCTCGGCAACAGACTCCAGCGCCTTGCCAATGGGCAACGCGACACCGTCTGCCTTGTCATTTTCGTCGATCATCAGGCTCAGCATGTCGAACAGGCCGACCATGCCGGGATTGCGCCACAGCACGCCCAGAAACGGCTGCGCCTCGGCCAGACGGTCGCCCAGATCGGCCAATTCATCGACATCCAGAAACAGCAACCCGTTCTTGCGGAAAAACGCATCGCCGCCGGGATCGTACACATTGCCGAACACATCCGGGTTTTGCCGCAAGCGCACGGCCAGCCGCATAGCGGCATCATCTGCCAAGTCCGGGGTGTCGCCATCGATGACGACCAGAAGATTATCCGAGAACTGCGGGAAGGCGTCGCTCAACTCACCGCTTAAGCGACGGAATTCCAGTTCCGGCGACAGCATGTCGGACGTATCGGTATTGATGGACATGGACTGGGCAACGAACGCCAGCGCCAGCACCGTCATCAACAGCGCCGCTGAGACGACAGCCAGCGCGCGACGATGCGCACCGTCCACCCACCTGACCAGCCATTGCCGGTAACTGCCCCTAAGTGCTTCAAGCATCTGCGCTTATAGCCCCGGCACCCTTGACATAACAAGACCCCTGCAACACTTTGTGGCGATGGAAAAACCGCCCTGGGATCAACAAGTCGCCCGTGTCATGGTCCGCCCATTGGTCAGGACCCCGATCACGCCCAACATGCTGACCGTCGCCACCGCCGTTATTGCGCTGGCTGGGGCCGGACTGTTCGTGCCCGGCGATGCTTATCTGGCCAACTGGGGGGCAGGATTGTTCGTGCTGGCCCGATTCGGCGATCACTTCGATGGTGAACTGGCGCGGCAATCGGGCAAGACCTCGAAATTGGGTTATTACCTTGATTACATATCGGGTGCGGTCAGTTATGCCGCCCTGTTCTTCTGCCTTGGTCTGGGTTTTATGGACAGTGCGCTTGGCAACTGGGCGATTGTGCTGGGACTGGCCGGGGCCGCCTCGGCGCTGATTTCCATGTTCCTGAATCTGGGTATCGATCAGGCGCAAGATCTTAAAGACGGTGACGCCGTCGGATATCCGGGTTTCGCCGGGTTCGAACTGGAAGACGGCATTTACCTGATCGCGCCGATCACTTGGGGCGGCTATTTGCTGGAATTCTTCACCGCCGCCGGAATTGGTGCCGCCGTTTATACGTTGTGGTCGCTGGCGACACTTTTGCGTTTGCGCAAAAACAACCAGTAAAAGAAGATCGCGAACATCGGCGCGCCGATGGCAGCCGCCAGCAGCAGGCCCTCGGACCATCCAAGCCAGATACTGATCGGAATCAGCACCATGGTGTCGTCAGGATCGAAACCGGCGGCCCCTTTAATTTCAGCCGCTCGCGCCCCTTCCGCCTTCTCAATCTTCAGCACCAGCCACAAAATCGCCGCAACTGATCCCCCGGCCAGCACGCCCATTGCAATAGCGCCAAGGCCGTACTCGCTGGCGCGTAGGCCGATGCCGAGACCAACGAAGATCAATGTATTGCACAGCGCATCGGCAATCAGGTCATAGGTATGGCCCATCGGCGACGTTCGCCCGGTCATGCGCGCCAGATCGCCGTCGGCACGGTCGAGCAGCATGGAGGCAACGAACAGACCCGCCGCCCAATGGATATGCGGCTGGGTGCCCAGCGCCAACAACCCGGCGGCTGATAGACCGGCGAGCAAACGCAGTACCGTCAACTGGTTCGGGGTCACCGGCGTCTTCACCAGCGGCCTGACAATGACCGTTCGCGCAGCGCGGTGTATCCAGGTGTTGTGACTGATTGGTCTGCTCCGTGAAAAAAATATTCGCCGCCATCATAGCCAGCTGTTGAAGCCTGTCACCGAAAAGCGATAAAACCTTTTCATCATGAAAACACCGATCCTATCGAACGAACAAATCAAGGCCTTCAAAAACGACGGCTATGTCGTGTTGCGTGGCGACTTCGATGCCGATGAGATGACACGGGTCGAGCAATGGGCCAGCGACGTCGAAACGATGCCTGAAGAAACCGGCAAGCAGTGGGTCTATCATGAAAAAAGCCTGACCGAAGGCGACAAGGACCTGATTTGCCGGATCGAGAACATCTCGCCCTTTCACAACGGCTTTGAAGAACTGACCGAAGTCCTGAAAGCGCCTGTCGGTCAGTTGCTGGGCGAGGAAGCCGCGCTGTTCAAGGAAAAGATCAACTTCAAGATGCCCGGCGGCGACGGCTTCAAACCGCATCAGGATTCACAAGCCGGATGGGATAAATACGCCGAATTTTTCATCAGCGTTCTGGTCTGCATTGATGAGGCGACGGTCGAAAACGGATGTTTGCAAATGGTTGCCGGAAACCACACGCGTGGTCTGTATCGGTCGTGGGAACCGCTGACCGAAGATGACATGGCCGATATGGATTTCGTCCACTGCCCGACAAAACCGGGAGATATTGTGTTCTTCGATTGCTACGCGCCGCACGCATCGGACCCAAACACATCGGACAAGACCCGGCGCATCTATTTCGCCACCTATAATAAACTGTCAGAAGGCGATCATCTGGCCCAGTACTACGCCGACAAGCACGAAAACTATCCACCCGACATTGACCGTCTGGCGGGTAAGGATTATGTGTATCGGGTTTAGGGAATCTTCTTACTCGTCATCCCCGCCCAAGCAAAAATCAAATCTTTCGGGTCATAATGACAACGTAGAAAATTCGAATTTCCTATGTTGATGAAGAGATGTATCGAAGGCAAATTTTGACCCGTGTCAAACCCTTTTCATGACATATGGAGTAGTGTTTTTTATTCATCATCATTCCTGTGAACCATGACCTGAGACAAGAAATCTAGGAATAAACCTGCGGGTTATTCTTAAACACTCCTGAAAATTTAGGAGAACCTCTTGATGTCAATTCAATCTTTTCACCGCTCAACACTGGGTCGTTGTATACGCATTTTTCTGCCGGTGGCCATCATCGTCGTTGGTGGAGCGTTTGCCCTGTTTCATTCAGAAACCACAAGAGGATTAACAAAAATTCGTTCGTCTGAACAAGCTTCAGTCAGGGTTGGCACCAATGCTATCAAAGAACTATTACATCTGGTTAACCGTGATCTGGCTTTTCTCACAGAACAGGCATCCTTTATAGAGGTGGTTTCTGAAGGCACGAACCTCGCGCGCCAGCAACTTGTTGAAGACTGGAAACTGTTTTCCCGCACACGGGGCGTTTTTGATCAAATTCGTTGGCTTGACCAAAACGGTCAGGAACAAGTGAGGGTAAATTTCAATAATGGGAACCCCGTTAGCGTTGCCAGGGAAAATTTACAAAACAAGAGTGGACGTTATTACTTTGCAGATGCCGTCAAATTAAACAGGAAAGAAATCTTTATTTCTCCTTTCGACCTCAACGTCGAGAAGGGCAAAATTGAGAAGCCCCTGAAGCCGATGATCAGGGTCGCTACGCCTGTTTATAATCGTGCGGGCGATAAACAAGGAATTGTTCTACTAAACTACTTCGGCGAAAAAATAATTGATAAATTTGAGCATGTAATGCGAGACACGGGAACGCGACCCTGGTTGCTTAATCGTGATGGGTATTGGCTAAAAGGACCTTCGGTAGAACTAGAATGGGGGTTCATGTACCAGGATCAAAAAGCGTCACTACCAGGTCATTATCCGGAAGCCTGGAAAAAGATTATTGCCGTTGATCAAGGACAATTTGAAGATCGAAATGGCTTGTGGACATTTGCAACTATCTTTCCAATTCTCGAAGGTCACAAGATAATCACTGGAACTCAAGAAAACATTGCATCCAGTCGTCTGATGCAGAGTGACCGTGAATACTTTTGGAAGATTGTTCTTCTTCTCCCTAATGATCAATTTAACTTAGACAGGTGGAATACTGGCGCCCAGCTTATTGGGGCCACCATGGCAATTCTTTTGGCCTTTTTTGTTGGGGCCTGGCGACTTGTAGATGCCTGGACGCGCGAAGACGAATTGAGACAACGTGAAGAACGTTTCCGTTCGATCACAAACACCTCGTCGGTGGCTATAATAATAACAATTGACCATCTGGGTAATGTGGTTACCTGGAACCCGGCCGCAGAAAATGCATTTGGTTATTTTGAGAAGGAAATTCTTGGAAAATCGCTGACCGTGTGTATTCCCGAAAGATATATAGAGGCTCACAACAGTGGGCTAAAGAGAGCGACAGAAACCGAGGAATACAAAATCATAGGCGGAAACGTAGAATTGTTTGGACTAAAGAAAAGCGGAGATGAATTCCCTATCGAACTATCGCTTGGTACATGGAGGCAGGACAACGAACGGTATTTTAGTGCCGTCATGCATGACATAACCGAACGCAAAAAAATCGAAGACAGCCTGAAATACGAAATTAATATTAAGAACAGGTTCTTTTCGATTATTGCCCATGACCTGAAAAGTCCATTTACGTCACTTCTTGGAATGACCCATACGATGTCGCAAATGGCAGACAGTTATAGCAAGGACAAACTTGTCCATTTCGCGACGGATGTGAATGAAGCAGGAAAAAGTGTGTTCGAACTGCTGCAAAACCTTCTCGAATGGTCACGTTTGCAGATGGAGGGTGGTGAATTTAAACCTCAGATAATTTCATTGCACGATTTAACCCAGGGAAGCGTCAGTGTTTTGAATTCCACCGCCTCGGAAAAAGAAATTACGATTACAAATACAATCAGTAAGGACACGGTATTTGCTGACCCAGACATGGTGCAGGCTGTAATCCGCAATCTGATATCCAATTCAATTAAGTTTACGCCGTTTGGCGGGGAGATTGAATTATCGTCTTGCAAGAAGAATGGATTTGTTCAGGTAACAGTGAGCGATACCGGTATTGGCATCCCAAGTGGGCAAGAGGAAAATATTTTCGCCCTTGACCAAAAGACATCAACGATTGGCACAGCAGGAGAGACGGGGACTGGACTGGGGCTGCCACTGTGCAAGGAAATGATTGAGAAGAATGGCGGGACAATATGGTCTGAATGCACTTCTGGAGAAGGTTCACATTTTCATTTCACCCTGCCCGTTGAACCTGAGTGAAATAACCTTTTTTCAATTTCGCAAACTTCCGCTTTAGGTCAAATGCGGGAATGACGGATATGACCTAGGAAATCTGCGGCAGGATTTCATCACGCGCCCGGTCCAGGTCTTCGACAAAATCGATTTCGATCCACGCCATGTCCGAGACGTCTTCGATGCCAAACGTTCCTTTGGGTTCAGTTTTCAAGACGTCGCGCATGGCCGGTTCGTACGCCACATGCATGCGCGCGGAATCGATATAGCCGTCGAGTGCATCGGCGATCTTGGCGGCAACAGCGGGCGACAGTTTCAGGAAACCCGGCCATTCACCGACCTGATCGAAGTCGCCTTCTATGTTCTTTCCAAAATCAACCGGGGTGCCGTCAGCCAGACACAGCCGCACCGGCTCGTCACCGTCTTCGATTTCCCGGTCGAACAGGAAGCAGTTGTCATGGTTTGAATGGACGAGGCGTTCCAGCATTTCCGGCTGATACAGCACATCGGCATCCATAAAGATAATATCGTCGCCCGAGCGCAGAACGTCGCGCGCCATCCACAGGGAAACCACCGGCCCGCCCCGATAATACGGATTGAAGACCGGGTTGATAAAGCCATCCGCTGCATGGACCTGGGCCGAATCAAGAATGGTGTCGGCCCGATGCCCAAGCACCAGAGTCATGGCATCGATGGACAAGGCCTGCAGGTTTTCCAGATGACGCTGCATCAGCGTCTTGTTTCCGAATTCCAGCAGACACTTGGGCGGCTGTTCGTAATCATCGCCGTACAGGCGGCGACCGACACCGGCGGCGAGCATGATGGCTTTCATTTCTCCACCCCCACCGTCATTGCCCTATCCCGGTCTGCTTGAACCATTCAACCGCATCACGGAGCGCCTCTGTCGCCGGGCGCGGCTGATAGCCAAGATCGCGTTCGGCCTTGGCGGACGTGAAGAACATTTTCTTTTTGGCCATGCGAATCCCATCAAGGGTGACGAACGGCTCGCCGCCATTGGTCAGCGACGACCAGGCCTCGGCAAGGGCGGCAATGGGCAACACCAAATTGTGGGGAATTCGAAAGCGTGGCGGCTTTCGCCCGGTCAATTCGGCGATGACGCCAAGAATTTCCGCCAATGTCATATTGTCGCCGCCCAGAATATAACGTTCGCCGACTTCCCCCTTTTGAAACGCCAGCAAGTGGCCTTCGGCGACATCGTCCACATGGACGACGTTGAGCCCGGTATCGACATAGGCCGGCATGCGACCGGCAGCGGCCTCGGCGATCATGCGACCGGTCGGTGTCGGCTTGATATCACCAGGCCCGACCGGGGCCGCCGGGTTGACGATGACAATCGGGAAACCCTGTTTGCGAACCATGCGGCGGACTTCTTCTTCAGCCAGAAATTTTGATTGCTTGTACGGCCCGATCATATCGGTGAAAGACACCGACGTCGTTTCGTCGCCATCGGCACCATTGGGCAGCAGCCCCAGCGTCGCCACCGAACTGGTATAGACCATGCGGTCAACACCGGCCTCAGCCGCTTCCAGAAAGATCGTCCGGGTGCCGTCGATATTGACGGCGAACATGGATTGGGGGTCGCGCGTCCACAAACGATAGTCAGCCGCGACATGAAACAACGATTTACAGCCCTTCAAGGCGGCCGCCAGACTGGTGGGTTGCGTCAGGTCCGCTTCGACGACTTCGACGTTCAGCCCCTCTAGATTACTGCGGTCGCTGCCCGCGCGAACCATGGCGCGCACGTCGTGACCATCGGTGATCAGCCGTCTGGCGACGGCGGAACCGACAAAGCCCGAAACCCCTGTAACAAGCGTAACCATGGACCCTTAAATAAACTCCCCTTTTACTTTGGTCAATTCAGCCTTATTTATAGGCGCAGATATAACAAGAGTCGGAAACCCGATGCCGAAAGAGTTTAAAATCCTGCTGGCCCGCCCCCGCGGTTTTTGCGCCGGAGTGGTGCGCGCCATCGATATCGTCGAAAAGGCGCTGGAACGCTATGGCGCGCCAGTCTATGTGCGTCACGAAATCGTCCATAATCGGCGCGTCGTCGAGACCCTGCGCGACAAAGGGGCGGTTTTCGTCGAGGAACTGGACGAAGTGCCCGAAGGCGCGATCACCGTATTCAGTGCCCATGGCGTATCGGACGCCGTTGAAAACGATGCCCGGGAACGCCACCTGCCGGTGATCGATGCTACCTGCCCGCTGGTCTCGAAGGTGCATAAAGAAGGCATCAACCACGTCGCCAAGGGACGCGACGTTATCCTGATCGGACACGACGGTCACCCGGAAGTGGAAGGCACCCGTGGCCGCATCCCCGGTGGTGTCGAGGTCGTCTCGAACCCCGAAGGAGTCGACAAGCTTTCCGTCAGCGATCCCGACAATATGGCCTATGTGACCCAGACGACGCTGAGTGTTGATGACACCCGCGACGTGATTGAGGCCCTGAAGACGAAGTTCCCAGGCATCAAGGGGCCAGACGTCAACGACATTTGCTATGCCACCCAGAACCGGCAACAGGCGGCACGCGAACTGGCTGAACGTTCAGACTTGTTGGTCGTTGTCGGTGCACATAACAGTTCCAATTCGAACCGCCTGAAAGAAATCGGCAAGGAAATGGGCGTCGCCAGCTGCCTGATTGACGATGCCGAGGGATTGAAAAAAGATTGGCTTGATGAGGTCAACACCATCGGCATTACCGCCGGGGCCTCGGCACCGGAAGAGCTGATCGATGAAGTCCTCGAAAAACTGAGCAGCTTTGGCAATGTTACTATCGAGGAGCTTTCCGGCGCCGATGAGAAAATCCAGTTCAAGCTGCCCCGTCAATTGAGCGACCCGGGTTTCCCGGCCAAGAAGAGCGCTTAATACCATGGGAGTCCCGATCATCCAGCAAGTACGCGTCGGCGCCTATATCATGAAGCAGCGCCTGAAGGGCATCAATCGTTACCCGCTGGTGCTGATGCTGGAACCCCTGTTCCGATGCAATCTGACCTGTTCGGGCTGTGGTAAAATCGATTATCCGGACGACATCCTGAACCGTCGTATGAGTGTCGAGGAATCGCTGGACGCGGTCGACGAATGCGGTGCGCCGATCGTCTCTATTCCCGGTGGTGAGCCGCTGTTGCACAAGGAAATGCCCGAAATCGTCAAAGGCATTATCGAGCGCAAGAAATTCGTCTATCTGTGCACCAACGCCCTGCTGCTGGCGAAACGCATGGACGATTACACCCCCAGTCCGTACCTGACCTTTTCCGTTCATCTGGACGGCGATCAGGATCACCACGACAAGGCCGTTAATCAGGACGGTGTTTTCGAACGCGCCACCGCCGCCATCCGTGAAGCACGGCGGCGCGGCTTCCGCGTGACCATCAACTGCACCCTGTTTGGCGATGTCGACACCCAACGCATGGCTAATTTTTTCAGCTTCGCATGTGACGATCTGGACGTCGAAGGAGTCACCGTGGCACCGGGCTATGCCTATGAACGGGCCGCCGTGCAGGATCATTTCCTGAGCCGGACCAAAACCAAACAATTGTTCCGCGATCTGTTCAAGCTGGGCAAGGGGCGCAAGTGGCGGTTCAACCAGTCGAGCCTGTATCTGGATTTCCTTGCCGGCAATCAGCGTTACGACTGCACCCCGTGGGGCAACCCGACGCGTAACGTATTTGGCTGGCAAAAACCGTGTTACCTGATCGGCGAAGGTTACGTGGGAAGCTTCCGCGAATTGATGGATGAAACCAACTGGGATTCATACGGCACCGGCAATTACGAGAAATGCGCCGACTGCATGGTCCACTGCGGATACGAGCCTACCGCCGTATCTGATACCGTCGCCCATCCGCTGAAGGCCCTGAAGGTTGCGCTGGGCGGCATTGAAACATCGCGCCCGATGGTCGCCGATACGCCGCTGGATAATCAGCGTCCGGCAGAATACGTGTTCGAGGAACTAGTCCGGGAAACCGAAGCCGGGACCAGCGACAAAAGCGAGGTCGCGTAAAGCCCGGTGTGCGCGGTGGCTGTCCATCGCCAGCCCAACCATCCCCGGCAATTCCCAGAACCGCATCAAGGCTTCCAGCGCAATCGCGCCTTCGCGCACGGTGCCGTCCCTGTCGATATGTTTCGACATCCATTTCGGCAATGATCTCGAAGGACCATCGGCGACGGCGCGGATGACCAGAAACGGCAGCCCTGCCTTGTCTGCAGCAAGCGCAATGGCATGGCTTTCCATATCGACGGCGACAGCACCGCTTTGCTCTGCCAGTTGTTGTTTGGCCTCAGGCGTGGAAATACCAAAATCACTACCAACCATGACGCCGCCGAGGAGACCGTTGGCAACCTCCGCAAAACTCGCCCGCCATCTGGCATCGGTTGCAAGGCGACGTCCATCGGAAGTAACGATGACATCAGCAAGCACCACATCGCCCGCCTTCACAGTATCAACAAGACCACCGGCGACACCGAAACTAACCAGTCCACAAGCGCCATCGGCAATGGCGCGTTCTGCCGCCGCCGTCGCCCGTTCGGGACCGATGCCGCTCAACAGGACGTTGTCGTTGCCGCCCAGACAGGCGAACTCGCTTTTCATGGCAGTCAGAATGATGGGGTGGGACACGCCTATAATCCGAACTTCGGACGGCTCTCGTCACCTTGTTTCAGATTGCGATAGCGGGCCAGAGTCCATAACGGGAAATACCAACTGTAGCCGTGATAACGCAGATAAAAAATCCGTGGGAAGCCGACGGCGTTGAACATTTCCTCGAACCAGTCGCCGCCTTCGCGCGGGGCATCCAGCAGATAGGCGATGCCTTTTTCGACCTCTTCGCAATCAACCTCGCCAGCCGCCATCAGGCCAAGCAGAGCCCACGATGTTTGTGACGGGGTGCTTTCCTTGACCAGATCGCGACGGTGCTGCCAGTAACTGGCGCAGTCCTCGCCCCAGCCGCCATCCTCGCGCTGACGCGATTTCAGCCATTTCACGGCCCTCTGGACATAATCGGCGCTCATGTCTTCGCCTGCCGCGTTCAGTGCGCACAGGACCGACCATGTTCCATAGACGTAGTTATTGCCCCAGCGGCCAAACCACGAACCGTCTCGTTCTTGCTCGCGGCGCAGGTATTCAAGACCATGCGCCATCACCTTGTGCCCGCTGTCATAGCCTAGTTGCGCCAGCATGCTGATACAGCGCGCCGAGACATCGGCGGTCGGTGGGTCCAGCAATGCGCCATGGTCGGCAAAGGGAATGTGCTGCAAGAACGCATAATCGTTGTTGGCGTCGAACGCCCCCCATCCACCGTTATCGCTCTGCATGCCGATCACCCATTCGACGGCCCGTTCAATCTGTTCCTTGTAGGCATCGGGGTCGTCGCGTTGCATCGCCATGACGACGACGGCGGTGTCATCGACATCCGGGTAATAGTCGTTCCAGTACTGAAAAGCCCAGCCGCCGGGTCTGATGTTGGGCCGGGCAGCAATCCAGTCGCCCCGTACATCCAGAATCTGGCGGCCACAGAGCCAATCCAGTGCATTGTCGACAATCGGCTTGTCGGCCCCGGCTTCCATCATCGCGTGGGCAATCAGGCCGGTATCCCAAACCGGCGACAGGCACGGCTGGCAATAGCCCCAGTCGCCATTGTCGACGAGCAAGCCATCGATGGCCTTGCGCGCCGCGATATAATCCGGGTGGTCCGAACTGTAACCCAAAGCATCGAACGCCATCAGGCTGTTGGCCATGGCCGGAAAAATACCCCCCAGCCCGTCTTCGCCGTTCAGGCGTTCGCGCACAAACGTCATTGCCTTGTTGATGGCGCGACGTTTCAGGAAATTCGGGAACAAGGGCTCGATAATGCGCGCAACCCTGTTAAGCCCAAGCAACAGACTTCCCATCCAGTGACCGGTCGGGTTCGCCAGCGGGAATTTTTCCTGTTCCGGCGGCACCAAAAACAATTCACGGATATCGACGCCACGCGGGTTCCTGGCAACCGGCTTCAAAGCCGCCAACACCAGCAACGGCACCATCACGGTGCGCGACCAATAGGAAATCTTGTCGATATGAAACGGCGAGAACTTCGGCAGCAGCATTGCCTCGACACGGATAACCGGTGTCGCCCGCCATGGCACCAGACCGAACAGGGCCATCGTAATGCGTGTGAAGACGTTTGATTTCGCCGCCCCGCCCCGGTCAACGATGGCATTGCGGGCATGCACCATATGCGGCGCTTCAATATCTTCACCGGTCAGTTTCAGGGCCAGATAGGCTTTGACAGAGGCGCTCATGTCTAATTCACCGTCGTGATACAGCGGCCAGCCGCCATGACCACCCTGTGTGCGACGCAGGTATTCGGCCAGCTTGCCTTCGATCTTGTCATCAATGGTGCCGAGGAAATGATTGAGCAGAATATATTCGGACGGAATGGTAGCGTCGGCCTCAAGCTCGAATACCCAATGGCCGTCTTCTTTCTGACGCGATGTTAAATCACCGGTTGCCTCGGCGATAATCGCATCCAGAGAGCTTTCCGGCGAGGTGGCCTCGTCATTTGCAGCTTTGGTGTGTCTGTACGTCATTTAGGGTCCAAATTCACTCAATTTATGGCTTTCGCGGGAGCTATTTTTTTGCTGGACCAGGCGCGAAAGCCGCCATGATATTTACCATCACAAGGTTTTTGCAACAACGTCCAGCGAAAAAAGAGCCCCGTCCCGAAAGGGATTTGGCATAAATACCGCGAGATTGCATAATTATGTCCTCGAATATGCATACATGTCCTTCGGCCAAATTCTTGATCTCGCAGCATTTCTGCTCAAACCAAAGCTCACAAATTGAGTGAGTTTGGACCCTAATTATCCGACATGCCCTGTATATGTGTCAAAAACTGCCTTGGCAGCGGCATGGCCCGACGTCACCGCGCCCTCGATGGTGGCAGGCAGTCCGGTCGCCGTCCAGTCACCGGCCAGCATCAGGTTTGCCCATTCGGTCTGGCACACTGGCCGACGCGTGGCCTGTTCAGGTGTGGCGGCGAACGTCGCGCGCTTTTCCTTCACAATGCGATAAGGCGGCAAAGGACTGTCGCCCAGGTCCAGCGCCCGGCAAACATCGGTCCACAAGTCGACGGCGATGTCTTCGCCCGCCCGTACGGCCAGTTCATCAGCGGCGCTGACGGTAATCGATACGATGTCACCTCGCACAAACAGCCATTGAGCGATACCACCGACAAGCCCCATAAATGTCACGCCGTCCGGGGCCTTGTCGAGCCTGAAATGGCCGTTGACGATGGCCCGGTTTTCCGTCGGCGTC
Source organism: Rhodospirillaceae bacterium (assembly GCA_018671895.1). Lineage (GTDB taxonomy): Bacteria > Pseudomonadota > Alphaproteobacteria > Rhodospirillales > JABHCV01 > JABHGV01. Next base: position 17,739 of record JABHGV010000006.1, read on the forward strand.
TGCACACCCGGCAACAATCCTGAAGCAACGTCGTGGGGCAGTGCCAGTATGACAAAATCATCTGCCCCAACCTTGACCGTGGAGTCCGGAAATTCCAATGCGATGACCCGGCCATTCTGAAACTGAATGGTCCGAAGACGCTGGTTCAGATGAACCTCGCCGCCGTGCCGTCCGATATAGTCGATAGCCGGGTCGACGAAGGTCTCGCTCAGGCCCTCGCTGGCCATCAACGGGCGACAGGCCGCTGCCCCACGGCCAAAGGTTTCTTTCAGCACCGGCCACAACAGAGAGGCCGCCCCCTCCTCCGGTTCTGTATTCAAAACCGCAGCGGTAAGCGGCTGCCAGAATTTCCGGTACAGCGGGCGCGACGTGTTTAGGCAATCGGCGACGGTGGCACGGCTTGATGCCCATGCCATCTTCAATGCCGACAAATAATCCCAGACGGTGCTTCCCGGCACCCGCATATGCTTGCACAACAACCACAGGGGCAATCGCCATTTTCCCGGACGCACGGTCCAGCGTTCACCACTGGCAAGATCGAGAAAGGGAAATTCGGTTTTATCTGGCCCGGTCAGGGTATCGGTTGCACCGGTTGCCCCTAGAAAAGACATGACCTGATCATTACCCGACAACAACAGGTGATTGCCGTTGTCGATGCGCCGCCCCAGCGTGGTATCCAAATACGACCGGCAACGCCCGCCCGCATGACCGGCGCTGTCATAGACAACGACGCGATTACCTGCCCCGGCCAGCCTGACGGCGGCGGCAAGCCCGGAAACACCGGCGCCGATGACATGAACGACTGGTGTACTCACGGCATCAACCCATAACGTAGCGCGACCCACAGCTTGTGCAGCTTCGATATGGCGACCGGTTTTTTAAAGTCACGCCAGCCCTGTTTCTGCAAGCGCTGGAAAATACGGCGATAAATTTCCATCATGATGATGGCCGGGCGCATTTGCCGACGATTGCATTCGGCCAGGGCTGCGTCTGCTTCGGTGAAGCGCTGCTGGCAAATGTCGGCCAATTCCAGGCACACGTCACGCAGGTTCGGATGGGCCAGCACTTCCGCCACATCATCGGTATCTATACCGTGACGACCAAGCAAATCACGCGGCAGATACATACGGTCGCGTTCGGCATCTTCCGCCACATCGCGCAAAATATTGGTCAGTTGCAGGGCCTGGCCCAGGGCGTTGGCGATGATATCGCCGGTTTCCTCGTCGATACCGAACACCCGGTTGGATAAACGCCCGACGGCACACGCCACCCGGTCGCAATACAGATCCAGTTCTTGGCTGTCAGCAATCCGAACCCGCTCACCGGCATCCATTTCCATACCGTCGATAACATCCAGCAAGTCGCGCTTGTTCAGCCCAAACGCCAGCATTGGCCCGCTTAACGCCACAGATATGGGGGTCGAGGCCTTGCCCGCGTACAGGCGTTCCACTTCTTCACGCCAGTCACTCAGGCGTTTGTGCTTGTCAGCAGTTTCGCCCACTTCATCGGCGATATCGTCAACTTCCCGGCAGAAGGCATAGATGGCGAACATGGCGCGCCGCTTGTGGATAGGCAGCAGCCGCATGGCCCAATAAAATGACGTCCCGGCGGTGCGCACCATCGCCTCGGCGTGTGCCGCAGCCGCGACACCCGATACCATCACCTGATCGTGAACGTTTTCCCCTGACATAGGCTTATGAATACACTATCGGGGCAGGCTGACGCTACGGCCCTTCCAGGAGCCGCCATACAGCGCAGAAGAAAGGGTCATCAGAGTATAGAGCAATGCAGCGACGGGCAGCGCCAGCCCCTCCCACAGGGGGCGCTTGTAAAAGCCCAACATCGGTTGATAGGCAATCAACATGGCAACCCATGCAGCACCGGCAAATTTCGACGCCATATCATCGGAAAACACGAACAGCAGTGGCGGAGCGGCATATACCAGCAACATCCCGGCGACGGCAAAGGCAAGCATTACCGGTGAATATCCCAGCTGGGCATAGGCCGTGCGGGTCACCATTGCCCAGACGTCGCCCAGCGTGTCATAGGTGCGAAGGCTGACCACATCGTGCGTCAGCCCCAGCCATATAGGGCCCTTTGGCTTCAACAGGGCCGCCAGCGCGCAATCGTCGATGACCCTGTCGCCAATCGCCTTCATGCCACCGGCCGCTTCCAGCGCCGCACTGCGGACCAGCATGCAGCCCCCGGCGGCGGCGGCCGTCGAACGGCCCCGGTCGTTGACCCAGGGGAACGGGTACAGCATTTGAAAGAAAAATACGAAGGCCGGAATCAACAGCCGTTCCCAGACGCTTTGACAGTTGAGCCGGACCATCAGCGACACCAGATCAAAATCGCCCTGCTCGGCCTTGCAGACAAGACGGCGGACGCTGCCCGGGTCGTGTTCAATATCGGCATCGGTCAACAAAACGAACGGTGCGTCGCCCGCTGCCCAAATTCCCTGATCGACGGCCCACAGCTTTCCGGTCCAGCCATCGGGCAATGGTTTGCCCGAAATCACTTTCAGGCGCTTATCCTTGCCCGCTGCGGTCGCCGTATCGTCAGTGCTGTTATCATCGACAACGATGACCGACAATTTCCCGGCGTAATCCTGAGCCAAAAGCGAAGAGACGGTGCGACCGATGGTCTGGGCCTCGTTTCGGGCCGGGATAATCGCTGTCACAGCGGGCCAACGCTTCAGTGCATCATCGCTGTCATGCAAAATTTCCGTCGCCTTCCAGAAACTGCCGTGACGAAACAACAGCCACAGCCATGCAAGCAATGTCATCAGACCAATCATTGTCATGCCAGAATTCCCCGAACGACACCGCGCAGCCCACTCATCATGACCGCCGGTTTCGAAAGCTTGATGCGCGATGCCAATGGATCACCGCTGGCAAGACGTCGGACGAGTGAATCGGCAATATCGATAATAACTGCAGATTCCAGCGCCAATCGTTTCGAGGCGAGCGCTCCCGGCAATTTATGGGCCTCGACAAGCAGTTCCTTCGTCGCCGCCAACGATTTATCCAAAACAATGCGAAGTCCTGGGCTGGCAGAGGCGGCATCAAGATCGCTGACATCGACACCGGCAGACGACATCCAGTCGCCCGGCAGATAGACCCTGTCCAAGGTCCGGTAATCGTCCTGACAATCCTGCAAGTGATTGATCACCTGCAAGGCATTGCACAAGGCATCTGACGGCCCATAGCCAAGGTCAGAGCCGCCATGCAGATCAAGCAGGTAGCGTCCGACCGGTGCCGCAGACAACCTGCAATAGGCAATCAGGTCATCGAAGTCGTCGTATCTGTTTTTAACGGCGTCCTGTTTAAATGCGGCCAGCAGGTCGAGACAATGTTGCGTCGTCACCCCGGTCGCCGACAGGCTTTCGGCCATATGGACGGCCTTGTCATAGCCATCGACGTCATTGCCGCCAAGCAACGCCGCCTCGAAACCATCCAGCCGCCGGACTTTTTCATCGGCCGACAATTCGGCGCTGTCGGCAACATCATCGATGGCGCGAGCGAATGCGTAAAAGATGGCGATGTGCGGGCGCAGATGCGCTGGCAACAACCATGATCCGACTGGAAAGTTTTCGTATGCAGCGTCTTTGCCGGATGGCATTTCGACAACAGGTGCGGTCACCTAAGCGTCCTTGCTGACCCGCTTGCGAAGTTCGACAAGCAGTCCTTCGACCTTGCCGCCATTTTGCCTGATGACAGAAGCAAATTCTGAGCGCTGGGTCTGGCCCATGCTGACACCTTCAACCATCACGTCGATAATTTTGAAGCCCGTGCTTTTCTTGCGCACCCGCCAGTCGACATTCAGGGGTGCCGTGCTTTCTAGGCGTACGATTCTGGAAAATACGACGAAATCGCGTTCTCCGCTGGGGCTGGATTTACTGACCTTCAGGTGTTCGCCGGAATATTTCGAAAAACGATCGACGTATGTAACGATCAGTAATTCTTCAAACAGTTTCAGGTATTCCGCCTGTTCAACTTTGCTGGCTTTTTTCCAATATCGGCCAAGCACCCAGCGGGCAATTGTTTTGACGTCAAAATTCTCTTTCAAAAGCACCCTGAAGCGTTGTGAACGTGTCTCGGGCGTCGAATCCGGTTGGGTCAGCGCCTTGATCGCTTCATCAGCCAGACTGGATATGAATTGTTCGGCATCCGCACCCGGCCCGGCAGCATCCACACGCGCCGGAACAGCCGCCATAAACAGCGCCATAATAAAACCTATCGAAGCGAATCTTACTTGTCGCGAAATCATCAAATGATCCCTGGTTATTCAAAGTCAAAACAATATGCGCCATAGACTGCCAAAGGCTGCGTAGAAATCAAGAAAAGACTTTATTTAAAATAGGTACATTTCCCGAAAACAACAACGCCCCCTTCCCCGGTCAGGGAAGGAGGCGTTGAATTCAATCCTTGTCGCAACTTACTTGAAGGACTTCAGGTAAGCGATAACGGCCTTGCGGTCGCTTTCTTTTTTCAGCTTCAGGCTCATGGACGTTTTCTTGCCGATGAATTTCTTCGGGTTGGCAAGCCATTTGTCCAGGTTGTCAACGGACCAGGTGATGTCAGATTTCTTCAGCGCCTTGTAACGCTTGAAATCGGTCGTGCCAGCCTTGCGGCCAACGATACCAAAAAGATTCGGGCCGGACTTGTGCTTGCCGCCCTTCTTGACAGTGTGACAGGCCTTGCACTTTTTGAAGACCTTCTCGCCGTCGCTCGCGGCGAACGCCGATCCTGCGTTCATACCAAGCGCCAGGGCGATGGCAACTGCTGAAACTTTTGCGAAATTCATAAATTTGCTCCTTAGAATATCGGGTAAACATGTCGGGTGGGTGTCAACACGCCAACCCGTAAACTGCGCGTATGAAAAGGAAATATATCCACATTCACCATACGGCAAGCTTAAAGTTCCTTCTTACATCGCTTGTTTCTTATGTAAATGCGCCAACAAGCCCGTACGGCGTTGAAAGACGGTCAAAATCCCCAATTTGTCCAATGACAAATTAATTTTCTAATCAGAACCGGGAACGTCCTTTTTCTCGCGGTTAATGGCGTAACTGCCCGCAGTCCCGACGAACGGCTGCATCAGCATTTTATCAAGCCGCATATCGGCTGCTGTGCGGAAATCCTCGATACCGAGGGTCATATCATCGTGGCCCATGGACGGCTGCGCGCAATAGGTCCCGAACAGGCGGTCCCAAATGGACAGATTAAAACCGAAGTTGCTGTTGGTTTCCGCCGGAATGACCGAATGATGGACCCGGTGCATATCGGGAGTGACGATCAATACGCGAATCGCCTGATCGATGGCGAGTGGCAGGCGAAGATTGCCGTGGTTGAACATCGCCGTTGCATTCAGCAAGACCTCGAAAATAATCACCGCCGCCGGGGACGCGCCCAAGACAGAAACGGTGGCAAGCTTGATCGCCATGGACAGGATGATCTCGATGGGATGAAAGCGCGCGCCGGTGGTTACGTCATAATCAAGGTCGGCATGATGCATGCGATGCAACCGCCACAAGACAGGCACCGCATGAACCATCACATGCTGCAAATAGATAACCATATCCAGCAAGACAACGGCGATCAGGATTTCCAGCCAGACCGGCAGGTCAATGATGTTGAGCAGCCCCCAGCCGCTGTCTGCAGTCGCCACTGCCATACCGACGGCGGCAATGGGGAACAGCAGCCGGATAACGACCGTATTGACGGCGACGATCCCGAGGTTTGATGTCCAGCGCAGCCATCGACTGTACCCACGCTCGCGTCTGGGAGAAGCGGCTTCCCAAATCGCAATCAGGGCAAATACGCCCAGAAACACACTAAGGCGGACCGTCGGTTCGTTATCAAGTAACAAATCAAGCATCTGAATAGACTTCTTTCATTTCCGATGATGGTTGAGCAGACCTATACTCATTAAAGAATCAAACTAAAACTGAATTTAGACAGAATACATTCATAATCAAGTGATGCCCCTACAAACACCCGAACCATTTCGCATCGTCGCCTATGTTGGTCATCAGACCTTTGGCAACTTTTTGATGAACCAGGTTAATCTGGCGGCCTTGGCACAACATATTCCAAACAGTGTGCTCGGTGTAATGTATCGCAATGATCGCCCGTACAAGGATTTTATTACCAGCCTTAACCCGAACGTCGCAGCTACCATGACGTTACCCGAAGACCCCGGTTATGTCTTTCCGATGGAATGCCTGATCGATGAGTCGACCCTGTTGGGCGAACAATGGTGTTCACTGGGGCTGAACAGCCCGGATTTATTCCTGACGACCACCATGCTGCCGCTGGACATCCATACCCTGACTGGTGAAATGCCTGTTTTTGGCGTCCCCAACGATTTGATCGCCCCGCTGGGGGGAGAACTTATCAAGCATGGCCTGGATCCGAACCGATGGTTCATTTGTCTGCACATGCGCGAGGGCAATTACAAATACCGCAAAATGGCAATGGATTACCGGGATATAGACCCGTCCAACTATCTGGACATGCTTGATCAGGTTATCAATCAGTACGGTGGACAGGTGGTGCGTCTGGGCGATCCATCAATGACACCGCTTCCTGAAATGGATGGTCTGATTGACCTTAGCAAAATTGACGGCACCTTCGCGCTTCAGTTATTCGCAACCAGCCGGGCGCGATACTTCATCGGCTGTGATTCCGGCCCACTATCGTTTGCCAAGGCAACCAACGTTCCGGCAGCAAGGGTGAATTCCATGGGCATCAGCATCGGCGGCAGCCGGGATGAACGTGTCTTGCCGAAACGCGGCTTTGTGATGGACGACGGCAGCATCCTAAAATTCGACCAGCTTCACGCCCTCACGGAAGAAAACTTACCGGTTTCAGCGCTCGACAACACACCGGAGCAACTGTGCGAAATTACCAATTATTTCCACGACTTGACCAAAGATATTACCGGTTGGCGCGACAATCGAATTGACATGTCAAAGGCTAAGCCCACCCCGGATTTCTCGGGCATCGAATTTCCCATCCATTGGACACATGGCAACAACATGGGGTGCATTTTCGAAACGAAAAGCGCTTAGGCGTCGATGAGTTCCAGCGGCAAGCGGATGTTCTCAGCAACCACCACCGGGGCTTCTTCTTTGAGGCGACGCCAGCCCGTACAGTCGCTGCTGATCGCCAGCAGCCTGTCTGCGACACCGGGCAAATCCTGCTCGCCAATATCAACGACAATGTCACCTTGACGCCAGACAACCCGCGCATGATCCGTCAAACCAATAGCGGCCATCGGCACCGCAAAGGCACCGGCCAACGCCAGTAACGCCGCATCACTGCCGATACAGAATCGGGCCCGGCTCAAAATCGCCATCGAGTCAGGGCTGGCGTCATTCAGGACAACCGCCTCGCCACCCATAGACGCAATATGGTCAGCAAGAACGGAGCAACCTGCCAGAGTGCCATCAAGACAGGCGAACCAGGTATCTTTTGGCACCTTGGGTTCAATCGAACATTCTGACGGCAGCTGGAATACCGGCGGCGCATCGCGAAGAACCTTCATGCGCCCGATAGCCCCCTTCATCATCGAAGGCAGGATAATCAGGTCGGATTTATGCATGTCGCGTTCATACCATTCAGGCGAAGGGCATTCGACGACTGGATACATAGACGCTTCAAACCAGTCGATTAAAAGCGTCGCCGGGGCATCTGGATCAACGCCAAACCCGGTTCCAATATAAGGATTGCAGTCAACGACGAAGGCGCGTTCCGGGCTTGATAAACGGAATGCACCAACAACCTGCGACGCCGCCAGGTGCCTGGCAATGGCAGCCGCGATCAGGTTCTCGACAACAAATTCAGATAGCGAACCATCCGAAAAATGGACCATCAGTTTTGGTCCGCTGTTCATGGTGCCCCCAGACAACCGTTGACAGAAATCGCAACCGGGCGATGATATCTGTGTGTATCATAGCAAACTAATACGCGGCGTCTGTGCCTTGTTACTGTTTTCTTGGGGTTGTCTGGCAGCCCCACAACCCCCTGCGTATGCGCAATCCACTAAAATTATCGAAGACAAGCCGGTCAAAATTGGTGTCCTGGCTTTTCGCGGGATTGATGCCGCAATCCGGCGCTGGACCCCGACGGCAAATTATCTGGGTCGCACCATTTACGGATACAAGTTCCAGATCGTGCCGTTATCCCTCGACGACATGAAAATAGCGGTCGCCAATAACCAGTTGGACTTCGTGTTGACCAATACCGGCAATTACGTTGACCTGGAAGACCGCTTTGGCATTACCCGCATCGCCACCCTGCGCACCCAAAGCAAGAACAAGGCCGGAAATGTTTTTGGTGCCGTGATTTTCACCCGCGCCGATCGCACCGATATTCAAAACCTGAAAGATCTGAAAGGGAAATCTTTCATGGCCATCAAGCCAAAAGGTTTCGGTGGCTTCCAGATGGCCTGGCGGGAACTGCAGGAAAACGGCATAGACCCGTTTGAGGATTTTTCGGAATTAAAATTCAGTGGATTTCCGCAGGACAACGCGGCCTTTGCCGTGCTCAACAGCGAGGTCGACGCCGCGACCTTCCGGACCAACACCCTGGAAACCATGGAGCAGGAAGGCTCGCTGAAGATGAGCGACTTCCGAATTCTAAACCGGCAAAGCTATCCCGGCTTTCCCTTTGCCGTCAGCACACGCCTGTATCCGGAATGGCCATTCGCCCGAATGAAGGAAACGCCTGAAAAGCTGGCGCAAGACGTCGCCATTGCCCTGCTTAGAATGCCGACCGAGGGTGCCGCCGCCATTAGTGCTGGATACGGCGGCTGGACGGTTCCGCTGGATTATCAACCGGTGCATGAATTGTTCAAGGTCCTGCGCATCGGACCGTATGAGGACCTTGGTGAAATCACCTTTACCGATCTTCTTAAACAGCACGGTCACTGGATCGTTCTGGCTGTCGTCGTTTTGCTTCTGACCGTTGGCTGGGCAACATGGATCGAGGTGCTGGTCGCCCGACGCACCCGTGAACTGTCGCAGACAAACGAAGAACTGGAACGCCAAATAAGTGTCCGGCGACTGGCCGAAGAAGACGCCCACCTGCGCCGTGCTGAACTGGCCCATGTTCATCGGCTTAACACGCTGGGTGAAATGGCTTCTGGATTTGCCCACGAAATCAATCAACCCTTGTCGGCCATTTCCAATTATGCACGCGGTTGCATCCGGCGCATTCACCGGGGAAATAGTGATCAAAAGGAATTGCTGGGTGCGCTCGAACAGGTCGCGACACAAGCGACACGCGCCGGCGAGGTCATCAAGCGGATTCGAACCTTTGTACGCAAGGAACAGCTTGATAGAGTTACCACCAGCATCAATCAGGTCGTTCTTGAATCGCTGGAATACATCAAGTCCGAAGCCCAGCGTCATGACATTACGGTCGAGACAAATCTGGAGAAGGACCTGCCCGATGTAGAAATAGATGTCGTTCAGGTCGAACAAGTGATCCTGAATCTGGTCCGTAACGCCCTTGAAGCAATGATGGACAGCCCCAGCGGCGAACGTCGACTGACCGTTGGCTCTACCCTTACAGACAAGGGGGATATTTGCTTGACCTTCACTGATACCGGACCCGGACTGCCCGGCGTTGGTGCGGAAAGCATGTTTGACCCCTTTGTGACGTCGAAACAAGGCGGTTTGGGGCTTGGCCTTTCGATCAGCCGTTCCATCGTCGAGTTTCATGGTGGCAAGTTGCGCGCCAGCGATTCAAATGATGCGGGTGCTGTGCTCAGCTTCACTCTTCCTGCAGTTGGTGCTATTGAAGAAGAGGAAGATATAAATGAATTCTGCTGACGCCCACGACGAACAAAGCGATCCCATCGTATTCATTGTCGATGACGATGACGCGGTGCGTGAGTCGCTGCAGTGGTTGGCCTCGTCCGTTGACCTGAACGTCAAGGCTTATGCCTCTGGAGGAGACTTCCTGAGCCAGTGCCGCCCCAATCAGACCGGCTGTCTGGTGACCGACATCCGGATGCCGGGTTTAAGCGGGCTTGAATTACAGGACGAATTGAACCGCCGCGGTTGTGACCTGCCTGTCATCGTCATTACCGGTCATGGTGATGTGCAAACGGCTGTCAGGGCGATGAAGGCGGGAGCCTTCGATTTTGTCGAAAAGCCATTCAACGACCAGTTGCTACTCGACATGATCAACAAGGCCGTCGCCGCCAGTCTGCAATCGAGTCGCGAGATGACCCATCAGGCAGAGGCACAAGCCCGGGCAAATACCCTGACGCCGCGAGAGAAAGAGGTGCTTGAACTAATCTCGGTCGGTGAAGCTAACAAGCGGATCGCCCATACGATGGGAATCAGTGAAAAAACCGTCGAGGCACACCGCGCAAAAGTCATGGGCAAAATGCAGGCCAAGTCATTGGCAGAATTGGTAAAAATGGTAATGATCATCGACGGGGACTAGCCAACATCGCCCCCCTTTGGTGGGGCATTCCCATGCATGCGTAAGGGTTCCCCCCAATTTCCCCTGTTCCTTGCTTCGACTATACCTGACTCCACTAGTGGGAGGTAGTTATAGGGACGCCTCCCTTTTTAAGACTTAATCGAAATTCGTAAGAGTTAGGGGAGAAACTAAAATGCGTATTCGTAAAGCCATCACCGCGTCTTTCGCGGCACTGATGATAGCAGCCATCGCCTTCACATCTGCCTGCGCACCGAAGCAGGAAAGTCGCTACGCCAAGCAGAAAGTCGTTTACCACATCAATTATCCCGGCGGTAAAGACGACAAAAAATACAAAGGGGCCATGCGCAACGTGCAGAATCACATCAACGCCGTCGGTGCTGAGAATCTCGACCTCAAAGTCGTCGTTCACGGCAACGGCTATCACATGCTGAAGAACGCCAAGGCGGCTGGCAAGTTGCAGACGGCCATTTCCAGTCTGAAATCGCAAAACGTCACCTTCCAGGTGTGTGCAAATACCCTGAAGGGTAAAAAGGTCGGTGCCGACGAACTGTATGAAGTCTTCGATGAAGATATCGTGCCGTCCGGCGTTGCCGAACTGGCCCACTTGCAGGCCCAGGGTTACACCTACATCAAGCCGTAACCCAAGTCCTGACAAGGGCAAGAATGCTTGAAGCTTATCAGTCCCGAACATCTGGTGTCGGGGCTGATTTGCTTAAGCTCTTTCTCAACTCCTGACGGAGATGATCCATGCACGACAAGACCATCGCGACGAGAAAAATGCATCGCCGTGATTTCCTGAAAGCCGCCGGGGCCGGCTCGGCAGTCCTGCTGACCAGCCCGCAAGATGCAGAGGCGACGCCCGATAGTGTTCAAGAGCAAATCAAGAAAATCATCGGCGAGAAGGAACAAAAGCAGGGACGCGTTTCGCTGGTGCTACCTGAAATTGCCGAGAACGGCAGCTCCGTTTCGACCAAGATTTCAGTCGAAAGCCCGATGACAACTGATGATTACGTCAAGGCGATACATGTTTTTACCGACGGCAACCCGCTTCCTGATGTCGCCAGTTATTTCCTTGGACCCCAGAACGGCAAGGCGCAGGTCTCGTTAAGAATACGACTGCTCAGGACTCAGAACGTCGTTGCTTTTGCCGAGATGAACAACGGCGATGTTTATGTCGGACGAAAAATGATCAAGGTCACCATCGGCGGCTGCGGCGGCT
>JABHGV010000082.1 GCA_018671895.1 Rhodospirillaceae bacterium
CCCGGATTTTTTCGCTAAACTGAAAGAACAGTACGGGCTGGAAATCGAAGCGCCACCCGGCACCGACGTCAGCCGTCTGCTGGCCGAAACCTGCACCGCACTGGCCGCAGCCGGCATCACCGAACTGGACGAAAACTACATGCTGCTCGACGACAATGCAGACGAGTATCCGTCTTTCGGATTTCTGCCGGCGCTGGATCACCTGCAAGTCCTTGGCGAAGTCCTGAAAACCCACGCCATCAACAAGAAACGGCTTTATGTGCTGGGCACGTCTTATGGCGGCTACATCGGGTTGCTGATGGGCAAGCTGGCGCCGAATACATTCCGCATGATTGTCGACAATTCCGGCTTTACCAAAATCACCGGCTCGGTCTATGGCATCAACGACATGAGCCGCCCGGCGCGCCTGAACGTATTGGGCGTCAGTATTCAGGTGCTGGAAAAAGGCATGTGGAGCACGGATCCTGAATCACCGCATTTTCTGAACAGCCATCACGCCATGATCCGCGATCTCGCCACCCCCGGTCACATGCAGGCCAGCAACACGCACTATTACTGCTATCACCCGATTGGCGATACGGTCGCGCCGACCGAAGAAAAAATCCAGTTTCAAAATCTTGCCGACGGCCTGATGACTGTCAGCCTGACGTTAATCGACGAGGCCGCCCTGGACGGGCGCATTTTCAAGACCCTGGACCACGGCATGAATGCATCCATGCGCGGGCTGTTCGATATGGCTTATGGGGCGTACATGGAATCAACGCCTGCCCCCGACGCCACGACGGACTTCGACCTTGAATCGTCGTTGCGATTTGATTGTGGTGAAAAGGCCTATAGCGTCGAATATTCTGCGGGTGGAGACATCACCGCGCGTCTTATCTAGGGCGTCGTTCCAGCACCAGCGTCCGCCATTTCCCAATGTCATAGCTGCGCACCAGCCGCAGCCCCTGACGCCGATAGGCAGCATATACCCGGCCTGCATCTTTCTGATAAAAGCCAGAAAGAACCACAAAGCCACCGCCATCCTTTGCACCGCGCAAGTGCCGTGCGACGTCGACGGCCATCCGACACAGCGGATTGGCAAGGATGTTCGAGACAATCAGATCGTACGGGCCGGACGCCGCAACCCGGCGCGCCCGAAAACCATTGCCGCGAAGGGGTCTGACGAAACGGGCGACCCGGTTGCGCCGGACATTCTCCCTGGCCACCACCACCGCCTTGATATCAATATCGGCGGCGACGACGCGTCGCATCCATGTGCGCGCCATGGCAATGGCCAGAATGCCGGACCCGCAGCCCATGTCCAGCGGGGTCTTAAAGGTATGCGACCGCGCCAGTTCATCGAGCGCCAACAAGCATCCCCGGGTCGTCGCATGATCGCCGGACCCAAAGGCGCGGCCGGGATTCAGGCAAATATCGATGCGTCCCGGCGGCGGCGAAGTCTCATAGTGAGTGCCGTGAATAAAGTATCGTCCGGCTTCGGTTGGCGGAAACAGCGCCAGACTTTCAGCCACCCAGTCTCGCGGCTTCACCGGGATCACGGTGACTTCCGGAACGGTAATGGAAAAACTTGTCGCAACGGCGGTCATGGCGTCGGCCAGATCGGCACCGTCGGGACATTGTTCGGTAAAACCTTCGATGCGCCACTCGCCTTCGCTGTCGGTGGCGAACCACGATACCGCCTCGCAAAAAGGCGCCAATGCATCTTCAAAGGCATTAACGCTGTCGGCGGTGGCCGCGACTTCGACCCGCCATAAACCGGTTTGGTTTTTCATGGACCCAGATTACCCGTTCAGGCGACGCGACGTTTGCCTTTTTTTCCGGTGCTCGGCGCAAAGGCCGCTGCTTCGGGATCGACGGGTGGGCTGATCTGGGCATCTTCGGCGGCCTTGCGGCGACGCATATTGTTTTCTTCAAGGGCACGCAGGGTGTCACTGTTTTGCAGGCGGCCACGGCGGATCGCCTGCACTTCTTGTATCAGGGTGCTGATCTGTTCGTCTTTTTTCAGCAGATCCTCGCGAATCTGCAGGACGTAGGATTTCATGAATTCCTCGTTCTGGCCGTTGATACGACGCAGTGCCGCGGCACCAATAATTATGGCGGTCACCGACAGCAAAAACGACATCATCGACAGAAACAATGGCACGAGTAATCTCTCCTTAGTTATGTGAAGAGATTAAGAATGTTTCGTAAAAGAAGTGTTAATCTGTTGGACTCAAAGGATGAATCAAGACTCTAGGTTTCCTCGACGAAGCCCGCCATGACCTTCTTGGTGCCGGCTTTCTCGAACGCGATTTCCAGCTTGTCGCCGTCGATTTCGCGGATCGCGCCATAGCCGAATTTCTGATGGAATATCCGCTGACCTATTTCGAAATCGCCGGATCCGCTGCTCGTCGTCGTCGCCCATGTAGGTTCTGTTCGATGGCTGCGCCCCGATGAACGAAATCTGGGCTTCTCGTTGTCAAAGCCGCCGCCATAAACGCCGCGCTCGGCACTGACATCAACATGGTCTGCGGGCAGTTCCTCAACGAAGCGCGACGGGATCGCCGATTGCCAGTTGCCATAGATACGCCGGTTGGCGGCGAAGCTCACATGTGCCGCCTTGCGCGCCCGGGTCAGTCCGACATAGGCGAGACGGCGTTCTTCTTCCAACGCCTTGCCATGGCCTTCATCAAGCGCACGCTGGTGCGGGAACAGGCCTTCTTCCCAGCCAGGCAGAAAGACGGTGTCGAATTCCAACCCCTTGGCCCCGTGCAGGGTCATCAGGGTGACCTTGTCATCGCTGCTCGATGATTCATTTTCCATGACCAGGCTGATGTGTTCCAGGAACCCGGCCAGGTCGTCGAACTCTTCCAGCGCGGTTTGCAGTTCTTTCAGGTTTTCCAGCCGTCCGGGGGCTTCCGGCGTTTTGTCAGCGCGCCACATATCTTCATATCCGGACTCGCCCAAGACCCGCGCCATCAGCTCCGTGTGGTCGACCTCTTTGGCCAGCCCACGCCATCGATCCAGATCGCCAAGCAGCCCGGCCAGCGCCTTGCGTGCCTGTGGGCGCAGGTCGTCGGTCTCAATCAACTGGCGGGATGCCTGCAACAACGGAATGTTAGCACCTCGCGCATATTGATGCAGGGCCTGCATGGTGCTCTTGCCAAGGCCGCGCTTCGGCGTGTTGACGATGCGCTCGAACGCCAGATCGTCATCGGGCTGGGCAATGATACGCAAGTAAGCGATGGCATCGCGAATTTCCATGCGCTCATAGAACCGCGCCCCGCCAAGCACCCGATAAGGAACGCCCAGCGTGATCAGCCGTTCTTCGAACTCGCGGGTCTGAAACCCGGCCCGGACCAGCACCGCCATCTCGTTCAGTTTTTCACCGCGTCGATGGATGGCCTCGATCTCGTCGCCGACGACGCGCGCTTCCTCGATGCCATCCCAGACACCGCGCACACGCACCTTGTCGCCATCGTTCAGGTCCGTCCACAGGGTCTTGCCGAGGCGTCCCTCGTTATGGGAGATCAGGCCCGATGCGGCGGCCAGAATATGCGGGGTCGAACGATAATTACGCTCCAGCCGCACCACTTTGGCCCCGGGAAAATCCTTTTCGAACCTGAGAATGTTACCTACTTCGGCCCCGCGCCATGAATAGATCGACTGGTCATCATCGCCGACACAGCAAATGTTGCCATGGACCCGCGCCAGCAGGCGCAGCCACAGGTACTGTGCGACATTGGTATCCTGATATTCGTCGACCAGAATGTAGCGGAACTTGTTGCGATACTGCTCCAGAACCTCTGGCTGGCGGGTAAACAATTCCACCGGCAACAACAAAAGATCCCCGAAGTCGGCGGCGTTCAGGGTTTGCAGGCGTTCCTGATAGGCTCCATAAAGCGCCATCATCTTGCCGTCCGCGGCCTCTGATTCCTCGGTGTCAGATACCTTGTCCGGCATCAGGCCCCGGTCTTTCCAGCGCTGGATGATGGCCATTAATGACCGCGCCGGGGCGCGTTTTTCATCAATACCGCTTTCCGCCATCAACTGTTTCAGCAGCCTGATCTGATCATCGGAATCAAGAATGGTGAAATTTGATTTCAGGCCGACGGCCTCGGCATGGCGGCGCAGGATACGAGCACCCAACGCATGAAAGGTGCCGACCCACCAACCGTCCGTTTCCCTGCCCAGCAGCCCCGATACCCGGTTCTGCATTTCGCGCGCCGCCTTGTTGGTAAAGGTAACGGCAAGGATTTCCCAAGGACTGGCCTTGCCCTGCATCAGGATATGACCCAGCCGCGTCGTCAACACCCGGGTCTTGCCGGTACCGGCCCCGGCAAGCACCAAAACCGGCCCGTCAACGGCCTCGACCGCATGACGCTGGTCTTCGTTCAGGCTGTCGAGATACACCGGTTGGGCTGTCGTGGGTTGTGAAGGCGCGGACATACGCGTCTTATACCCCTATAATGATTTTCATGGAACAGAGCCCTTTACAGCGGCTTGCATTTGCGGCGTCCTTAAGCGGGATCCTGTTCGTTGCCGCCTGTGCGGGACCCATAAAAAACACCGCCGAGGCCGAGGTAGCTCCTATTGAGCAGGCCATCAATGCCATTGTCGGTATTTATGCCGACATCCCCGGCGATGCCCACTCGGCCCGTTCACTTGGCACCCGCAGGCAAGGCAGCGGTGTGCTGATTGACGATGACGGACTGATACTGACCGTCGGCTACCTGATTCTGGAGGCCGAACGGGCCGGTATCGTCAGCATCAATGGTGAAAGCCTGCCCGCCGATATCGTCGCCTATGACCATGACAGCGGTTTCGGCCTGTTGCGCGCCAAAGGCCCGATCAACGCCAAACCGATCGGCTTTGGCTCATCGGCGCAATTACTGCCCGGCAGTCCGGTGCTGGCCGTCAGCTTTGAAGGCCCCGAACCGGTAATCCCGGCCCGGGTGATTTCGCGACGCCCATTTGTCGGATACTGGGAATACCTTCTGGAAAAGGCCATTTTCACGGCCCCGCCGTTATCGGAATACGGCGGCGCGGCGCTGATCGACAACGACGGACGACTGCTCGGCATCGGCTCGTTGATGGTCAATGACGCCCTTGACGACACCACCCCGATGTTCGGCAACGTCTTCGTTCCCATAGATTTGCTAAAACCGATCCTCGACGACCTGATTGCCAAAGGGCGGCCATCTGTACCGGCGGCACCCTGGCTAGGACTTTTCAGCGATGAAGCCGAAGGGCGGGTCATCGTCACCCGGCTGTCAACTGGCGGGCCAGCGGAAAAATCAGGTGTCGAAGAAGGGGATATTATCATCGGTGTCGGCGGTCACAGAGTTCGCAATCAGGTCGACATGTACCGGAAAATCCGCAAACAGGGCCGCGCAGGGGATTCCGTGGCGCTGGACGTGCTGGCCCATGACAGTTACGACCTGAAAATCCGACGCATCCTTATAGAATCTCTCGACCGGCGCGACTGGATCAAAGTGCCAGACCCGCTTTAGATCGGATCAGGATTGATTGAGCCCACCAAGGAGGCTCTATCAATCCTGTGAATCCGCTCGACATATAAAAAAGTCGGGCAGTTTTTCCGGGTAAATGAACCACCGAAGGTGATTCATTTACCCGGAACTGCCCTAGCCCCGTTCGTCACGCCGATAATCCAGCAAGGCTTTGTTATAGGCGGCCATCACCCGGCCCTCGCGAACGCAGCCAAGGAATTTCATTTCCTCGCGATCATCGACAACGGCAATGGTGTCCTCGTCACTTTCCCGCATGACCTGCAAGGCCACATCCAGATCGTCGTCTCCGGCCAGCATCGGCGGCTGGCGACGCGCCACATCACACGCCGCGACCAGATGATCCAGTTCCGGATCAAACGCGAACTCGCTCATGTCGGCCAGGGTAATGGTGCCAAACAGGCGTCCCTCATTATCGACAACGAACAACTCACCGACTTTCGATGTTTGCAATCTGTTTCTGATTTCAGGCAAGTCGACGCCTAAGCCAATGGTCTCGATGGCATCGGACAGAACGCTGGAAACCGAAATTTTCTTCAGCAACGCCATCTCGTAGCCATCGCGCAAGTCATGGCCCCGACGCTCAAGCTGCCAGGTAAAGAATGAGCCGCCATGGAACTGCTTGGTAATCATCGACGAAATAACGACGCAGACCATCAACGCCAGCGTCAGAGCGTAATCGCTGGTCATCTCGAAAACAATCAGCGCCGTTGAAATCGGCGCGCCAAGAACCGCAGCGGCAACCGCCCCCATACCCAGAATGGTGTAGGCCCCGGTCCCCGTCGACATGTCTGGAAACATTTGGGTGAAAATGGTGCCATAGGCCCCGCCCAGCATCGCCCCAATCACCAGCGATGGCGAAAATACGCCGCCGCCGAAGCCAAAGCCGATACTGATGGCGGTGGCGCAGATCTTGGCAACGAACACTGCCAATAACATTGACAGGGGAATGGCCGTCATCACTGCGGCCTCGGTAACGCCATACCCGACACCCAGCACCTGGGGGAACCACAGCGCCATGATGCCGACGATCAGGCCGCCGACAGCCGGACGCATCCAGCCCGGAATGGGCATCTTCTGTGCGCCGTCATTGGCCGTCATGATCGCCTGCATGAATACCATGGCGGTCAGCCCGGCAATCACACCGAGCACAACGAAGGCCGGGAATTCCCACATGGATTCGATTATGTGTTCCGGAATCGCAAAGGCCGGATAGTCACCAAAGTAATACCGCGATATGACCGTCCCGGTGACACTGGCAATAACGATAGGGGCAAAGGCGCTCAGTGCATAATGTCCGATCACCACTTCGCTGGCGAACAGGGCACCGGCAATCGGTGCATTGAACGATGCCGCGACTGCCGCCGCCGCGCCACACCCCAGCAGGGTTCTAGACACGCTTTGGGTAAGGTGCAGATATTTCGACATCGACGAGGCCAGGGCGGCACCAAAATGCACCGCCGGTGCTTCACGTCCAACCGAGGCACCGAAACCGATGGATGCGGCATTGATCACTGCCGCCTTAAACCCGACCCGGCCCAACATGTGTCCCCCGCGCAAGGCCGAACTTTCAATAACATCGGCCAGACCTTGCGGACGTTCGTCAGGCAACAGATATTTAATGGCAATCCCGATCAACAGTCCGCCCAGGGTTGGTGCCAGGACAACCTGCCACCAGGGAATACTTTCAATGTGGGCGAACAGCCGTTCACTGCTGGTGCCATAGGCGACGTTCTGAATCATGGCGATGGATTCACGGAATATAATGATCGCGACCGCCGTTACCGCGCCGACGACAAACGCCAGTATCGATACAGCTATCTGACCATTCTTGGAAAAACGGGGCGGCTTCATTATTAACTGTCAAAAGCCAATTGCGACGTCGCCACCATTGACTCTGTCACAACACAGTTACGGCCATTGCTCTTTGCCGCATACAGCGCTTCATCGGCCCGCGAGATCAATTGCGACAGAGGTTCGCCAAACTTGAATTCCGCCGCCCCGGTGGAAATTGTAATCTGCCCCATGGTCTCGCCTGTGGTGCGGTTCTTGATTTCTTTCTTACCGATACTGTTGCGAATAATTTCCGCGACCTTGGCCGCACCATCAAGGCTTGTCCCCGGCAATATGACGCAAAATTCCTCGCCGCCAAAACGGGCAGCCGTATCCTGACCTTTAATGCTGGAGGTCAATGTGACAGCCAACAATTTCAACACCTGATCGCCGACCTGATGACCATAGTTGTCGTTGAACTTCTTGAAGAAATCGATATCGAGGATCAACAGGCACATGGAGGTGCCTCCTTCCATCGCTTCCATCGCTTCCCTGCGCAGTTCCGAATCAAACTGTTTACGATTGGCAATCCCGGTCAACCCGTCGGTCATCGCCTCATGACGCATGGTCTCCAAATCTTCGCGCAGACGGTTTATTTCTTCGGAAGACGCATTGAATTTTTCTTCCAGATCTTGGTTCTGCTGCTCCATGGCCCGGGTTGCGTTCAGCGCGCTGGTCAAGGCTGACCGAAGGTGATCGGGCGTCGGGTTATCGGTAATTTCACCAGAGAACATTTCCAGTGCCTTGCCGTATTCAGCCGTTCCATCCCCCGCCAAACCAAGGTGCTCGAGAATGCGTGTCAGTTCAGCTTCCGCCCTATGCGCGGCTTCGCTGATATCGGTACTTTCCTGCTCGTAGGTAAAGAACCGGCTGTAGATTTCGTCGTTGCGTTCGGTGGTAAATTCCTGATCGTTGCCGATCAGAATGTCGATGGCCCGCTTGAGGTCTGGAATATTATCGGAAAAATAGCTGAACCAGACCATGAAATTGGTCGGATTCGAAGGGATACCCATCTCCTTCATCTTGGCCAGCGCCGAGTTCGCATACTCGGCTGCCTGATCAACAGATTCTGTGTAGTCCAAAACCGCCTCCGATAATGCCCCAGTTGGCTATATAACCGAGCATAGACGCCCGGACCCTGCTCGCGAAAGGAAAAATCCGGCGAATGCCTTGTCCTGCGCCACACAGGGAAACCGAAAGACCTTTGCCTAACGCCTGATAGCGGTGTAGAAAACCGGAATGAACCTCCAGCAGAACAGCCCCCCGGTACCGCGCCTTGCGGTTGTCGTTCCCGTCCACAACGAGACCGGAAACATCGCCCCGTTGATCGCCGAGATCAGGGCCGCCCTGCAGGGTAATATCACCTTTGAAATTATCTATGTCGATGACGCCAGTACCGACGATACGCCAGACGCCCTGAACAAGGTCGCGGCAGATTGCCCGGAGTTGCGAATCCTGCGCCATCAGACCTGTTCAGGACAAAGCGCCGCCATCGCCACCGGTGTTCGCGCCGCTCGGGGTTCGGCAATCGCCACCCTTGACGGCGACGGACAAAACGACCCGGCCGACATTCCGGCCCTGCTTGCCGCCTTCGATGGCGGCGACAATCCAGATGGCCTGCTGATTGCCGGGCTCAGGGCAAAACGCCGAGACAGCTGGGTCAAGCGCCTGTCATCCAGAATAGCCAATGGTGTTCGCGGCAGATTGCTGGGCGACGACACCACCGACACCGGATGCGGCTTGAAAGTATTCTCGCGGGATGCTTTCTTGCGTCTGCCCCATTTCAATCACATGCACCGTTTCCTGCCAGCCCTGATAATACGCGCCGGTGGCAAGGTCGTGCAGGTTCCGGTCAATCACCGGCCACGTGAAAGTGGGGCGTCGAAATACGGCACCCTGGACCGTCTCGCCGTCGGCATTGTCGACCTGTTCGGCGTCATCTGGCTGCAACGGCGCGGGCTGAACCCCGATGCCCAGGACGTCACCCCGGACAGAGACGCTCCATGAGCTTGAAACCATGAATCTGAAAATCCTGTTTAGGGGACTGCTGGTGATCGCCTCACTGGTCGCCCTTGGCTATGCGCTGCAAGCCAGTGGATTGGGGTCGTCCATCGACAAGACATGGATCGATTCAGACATTCGCGGCAAAGGCCTTACCGGGGACCTGCTGTTTTTGGCCGTCGGGGCCATCGCTACGGCCATCGGTATGCCCAGACAGGTCATCGCCTTTCTCGGCGGTTATGCCTTCGGTTTTGCCGAAGGCTCGGCCCTGGCGCTGACGGCGACGGTCTTCGGTTGCATCGCGGCCTTCACCTATGCCCGGCTGTTGGGCCGTGGCTTCGTGGTTTCCCGGTTCCCGAACCGGGTGCGTAAAATCGACGACTTTCTGAAAGACAATCCGTTTTCCATGACCCTGCTGATCCGCCTGCTGCCTGCGGGCTCCAATCTGGTGACCAATCTTGCCGCTGGTGTCTCGGGCGTTGGGGCTGTCGCCTTCGTCAGTGGTTCTGCCATCGGCTACATCCCGCAAACCGTTATCTTTGCCCTGATCGGCAGTGGCATTACCATTGATACAACACTGCGCATCGGCATCAGTGTCGTGTTGTTCGTTATTTCCGGCATCCTTGGCGTCCACCTGTATCGCAAGCACCGTCACGGCAAGAGTTTCGATGAAACCGTCGAACGGCAAATTGATGGGGCAGACGCATAATGCGCGGCGGCTCACTTACCGCGAGCGCGCTATGGCTGTTGGTCATGGCGGCAGCAATCGCCACCCGCCCGTTTCTGCCCGTTGATGAAACCCGCTATCTGGCCGTCGCTTGGGAAATGTGGCATGGCGGCAACTATCTGGTGCCGCACCTGAATGGCGAGACCTATAGCCACAAGCCGCCGCTGTTGTTCTGGCTGATCAATGCCGGATGGGCGGTATTCGGGCTCAATGACTGGTGGCCGCGATTGGTCGCGCCGCTGTTCGGACTGACCAGTTTGTGGCTGACGGCGGGACTGGCCCGCAGGTTATGGCCAGATGCCCCTGCTGCTGCCAATGCCGCCCCGTTGATCGCCTTTGGCAGTATCTTCTGGGCGCTTTTCACGACCCTGACCATGTTCGACATGATGCTGACCTTTTGCGCGCTCGTCGGCATGCACGGCATTGTCCGCGCCCGACAGACGAACAGTCCGAACGGCTTATGGTTGCTGAGCCTCGCTATTGGCATCGGGGCATTGACCAAGGGACCGGCGATCCTGCTAACCACCCTGCCTGTTGCCTTGCTGGCCCCGTTTTGGGCACCCGTCCTCGCCGGAGACATCTGGGATCGCGGCTGGAAACGCTGGTACGCCGAGATCAGCTGGGCACTACTGCTTGGCATCGTCATCGGCCTTATCTGGGCGATCCCGGCAGCAATCAACGGCGGTGATGACTATCGCGACGCCATCTTCTGGGGACAGTCGGCGGGCCGAATGGTCAATTCCTTCGCCCATGGCCGCCCCTGGTGGTGGTTCGCAGCCACCCTGCCGGTGCTGCTTATGCCTTGGACCATCTGGCCCGCATTGTGGCGTTCCCTTGGCGGCCTGTTTGCCAAAGCAGACGGCGGCATGCGCTTCTGTCTGGCGTGGTTGCTGCCCGCGCTGCTGGTTTTCTCAGTCATCAGCGGCAAACAGTTTCATTATCTGTTGCCGGTTTTCCCGGCCATCGCCCTGATCATCGCACGGCTGCTGACGACGGCATCGGTATCACCCCATGCAGACGCATGGCATCGCACCGGCCTGTTACTCCCGGCACTGATGTTTTTCCTTCCCGGACTGGCGTTGTTTGGACTTGGCATCGCCGATCTTCTGGTTGACCTGCCAGCCTGGGCCGGACGGCTGAACACTCTGTGGGGGCTGGCACTGGCAATCGCCGCTGCCGGGGCCTTTCATTTTGGCCGGGGACTCGATTTACAGGCCCGACTGGTAACGCTCGCCTCCCTCGCGGCTGCGTTGGTTGTCACCATTCATCTGGCGGCCCGACCGCTGCTCAGCGAAACATTTGATCTGCAGCCGATTTCCATGAAGATCGGCGATTGGCAGCGCCAGGACATCCCGCTTGCCTTCATCGGCAAGTATCATGGCCAGTTCCAGTACCTCGGGCGACTTGAAAAGCCGATCTCCATTGTCGGACTGCAACGTCCTGACATGCAGAACTGGATAGCCGCCCACCCGGACGGGTACGTCATCGCCGTAAGGAAACGCTGGCCAGAAGGGCTGGAACCGCTGGTGCAGGTGCCGTTCAGGGGTCGCAATATCGCTGTATTTGATATCCCTCAGGTCCTTGCCCACCCGGACTTTTTCGACATCCGCCAATAATTCTCTTCCGGGAATCCTTGACAGGACCCCCTAACCCCCTTAGATCGTTAGCACTCGAATGATCAGAGTGCTAACAGACTCTGATTTATTGTTACACCACAATACGTTCACGGAGTATGTACGATGAAATTCAGGCCTCTGCATGACCGCGTCGTTGTTCGACGCATTGAGCAGGATACCAAGACCGCTGGCGGCATCATTATCCCCGACACCGCCCAGGAAAAACCCAGTGAAGGTGAAGTTGTTGCCGTCGGTTCCGGCGTTCGCAACGAAGCTGGCGCACTGCAACCGCTCGACGTCAAGGCTGGCGACAGCGTGTTGTTCGGCAAGTGGTCCGGCACCGAAGTCAAGATCGACGGCGAAGACCTGTTGATCATGAAGGAAAGCGATCTTCTCGGCATCATCGAAGCGCCGAAGAAGAAGAAAAAGAAATAACGTTCGCCCAATTTTAAGGATCTAAAAAAATGGCAGCTAAAGAAGTTAAATTCAGCACCGATGCCCGCACCCGTATGCTGGCCGGTGTCGACATCCTGGCCAATGCGGTCAAGGTGACCCTCGGCCCGAAAGGCCGCAACGTCGTTCTCGACAAGTCGTTCGGCGCACCGCGCATCACCAAGGACGGCGTTACCGTCGCCAAGGAAATCGAACTGGCCGACAAGTTCGAAAACATGGGCGCACAGATGGTCAAGGAAGTCGCTTCCAAAACCAACGACGAAGCCGGTGACGGCACCACGACAGCGACCGTTCTGGCCCAGTCCATTGTTCGCGAAGGCACCAAGGCCGTTGCCGCCGGCATGAACCCAATGGACCTGAAGCGTGGCGTCGATATGGCTGTTGAAGCCGTTATCGCTGACATCAAAAAGCGTTCGAAAAAGGTTTCGACCAGTGCCGAAGTGGCCCAGGTTGGCACTATTTCATCGAATGGCGATACCGACATCGGCGACAAGATTGCCGAAGCCATGGAACGCGTCGGCAACGAAGGCGTCATCACCGTCGAGGAATCGAAAGGCATCGAAACCGAACTGGACGTCGTTGAAGGCATGCAGTTCGATCGCGGCTACACCTCGCCGTACTTCGTCACCAACGCCGAAAAGATGACTTGCGAGATGGAAAATCCGTTCATCCTGATCCACGAATCAAAGCTGTCCACCCTGCAGCCGCTGCTGCCGGTTCTGGAAAGCATCGTTCAGTCATCGCGTCCGCTGCTGATCATCGCAGAAGACATCGAAGGCGAAGCGCTCGCGACCCTGGTCGTCAACAAACTGCGCGGTGGCCTGAAAGTCGCCGCCGTCAAGGCTCCTGGCTTTGGCGACCGCAGGAAGGCAATGCTTGAAGATCTGTCGATCCTGACCAACGGTCAGGTGGTCAGCGAAGATCTCGGCATCAAGCTGGAAAACATCACCCTGGATATGCTCGGCACCGCCAAGAAGGTTCTGATCACCAAGGAAGAAACCACCCTCGTCGAAGGCGCTGGAGCCAAGAAGGCCATCATGGCCCGTTGCAACCAGATCCGCGCCCAGGTCGAAGAAACGTCGTCCGATTACGACCGCGAAAAACTGCAGGAACGTCTGGCCAAGCTGGCTGGCGGTGTTGCCGTTCTGCGTGTCGGTGGCGCGACCGAAATCGAGGTCAAGGAACGCAAGGATCGCGTTGATGACGCCCTGCACGCGACCCGTGCTGCGGTTGAAGAAGGCGTGGTTCCGGGCGGCGGCGTTGCGCTGCTGTACGCGACCAAGTCCCTGAACAAGATCGAAGGTAACAATAACGACCAGAAGGTCGGCGTCGACATCGTGCGTCGCGCCCTTCAGGCTCCGGTTCGCCAGATCGCCGAAAACGCCGGCGTTGATGGTGCCGTTGTCGCTGGCAAGCTGCTCGAAGGTAAGGGCAGCGGCATGGGCTTCGACGCTCAGAACGGCGAATACAAGGACCTGATCAAGGCTGGTATCATCGATCCGGCCAAGGTCGTTCGCACAGCTCTGCAGGACGCGGCTTCCATCGCCGGTCTGCTGATCACCACGGAAGCCATGGTTGCTGATGCACCGGTCACGGACGAACCCGCTATGGCGGGCGGCGCTCCGGACATGGGTGGCATGGGCGGAATGGGCGGAATGGGTGGCATGGGTGGCATGGGCGGCTTCTAAGCCTCTGACCATTCAGGCACATCTGCCTGGCTATAAAATCGGGGTCGCGCCTTCACTGGTGCGGCCCCTTTTTTTTGGGCGCGCTGCGCGGCGATGCCTCTGGAAGTCTGACTTTAATTTCTAAGGGAGTCAGGTTTTCGAGGATTTAGCTCCTGTTGAAAGTTTAACCTGATTTCCAGAGACCTAAAAAGCCAAGGGGCGAGTAGCCCCGCCCGGCGATTGAGGGGCGCCCTACCTGAGTGGCATCCAGCGGGTTCCTGCGAACAGCACTCCGCCCCGGTATCCCATCCATTGCCATGTCGCAGCATTGACCAGCAGACTGGCTGTAACAAAGGCAATGGCCGTTGCCGCCGCGGCCCCATACAGACCGAACACCGGAATCAACGTCAAATTCAGAATCACGTTGAGCGCGACATTCACCGTCATCAGCAGGCTCTGGCGTCCCGGCTGTCCTGCCTGCAGCAGAATGTGATCAAGTGGAATCATGATCGAATAGACTGCCAGTCCGGCGGCCAGAACCATCAGCAACGGATGACTGAGCGCCACCAGATCGTCCGGGAAATACGGCCCCAGATAGGGATAAACAAGCAGCACCACGGCGGCGACGGCAACGAATATCGCGCCGCTCATCCCCGCCACACGGCGGCAGAAGCGAGTCGTCTCCAACTTGTCGCCGGACCCCAGCAATCGCACCAGCACCGGATTGGCGATGGTGCGTACGACGACCGGCAACTGGTACAGACCTTCGACGAACAGGGCGGCGAAACTGTATATACCAACGTGCTGATCGCTCATGAAGATGCCCAACATGACGATATCTATACGGATGTAAGACTCGGCCAGGAAACCGTTGATCAGCGCCCGACTGCCGAAATTGAAATGCGTCTTCAGCCAGTGCTTGAATTCCTCACCGTTGGCGAAATGCTCCGCCTTTGGTCGAACCATCATCAACAGCATCGGCAGCAACAGAACCTCGGCGATGGTGAAACTGATCCCCAGCATATAGCCGGGCTTGTCCATCACCCCAATGGCGAGGCACACAACAAGGATCGCCGTTACCCGGAAGGCCTGTGCCACCGCGAACGCGCGCATCCGGCGAATACCGTTCAGGACCCCCATCAGCACCTTGTTGACGGCGAAAAACATCAATCCCGGTGACGCCAGCGCCAGCCCCATCCCCACCGGCTGACTGTCAAACAGGCGTCCTATCGGACCGCTTAAGACATAAAGCACCAATGCCGCCAGAAACCCGAAGGCAACCGCCAACGCCACCGCGGCGGCCGAGACCACATCGCGACGGTCCGTATCGTCATCCAGTTCGGCGGTGTGTTTTTGTGCCGAGTCATGAAACCCCATAACCGCGAACTGGGCGCTGATGACATAGACGGCATAAATCTGGTTGAAGACGCCCAGCGTCTCGACGCCGAAGCTGACCGCGATAAAGAAATTCAGAATAACGCCACTGGCCGCCATTACCGCGAAGGCGCCATAATTCCAAGCGGTGTCGGTCAGGAATTTCGATTCAAGCCGAAATTTGCCGTCCGGCATTTCCCCCATCCCCACTTAGTATAGTTTTTCGATGGAATTAATCCGGGTCAGGACCTCTTCCAGATTGAACCCCGTATGCTTGGCGAAATCGTATAGCACATCCATCTTCGGTTCATTGTCTTTCGCCACTAGCGCCAGCGCCTCGTCGCGACTGACCAGCCCCTCCCTGACCTGACATGATCGAAAGGTGTCGTATTCCGAGAATCCAGCAACTGTGTAATAGATATAATTGATAAACGACGTATATCCATCGCCAATACGCCACGTATTATCGCTGTCCTTGGCCGTTTCCCAGTCGTAGGTTCCGATCAGGGTCTTGTTGATATCATGTTCATCCCACGGCAGGTAGTGATACAGATAGGTGAAGTCGTCCTTGGCGATGAAGGTCGAGAAATAGGCCCACATGGTATCGATGAACGATTCATTGAAATATCGCGGGTTCAGTACGTACTGCCATGCATACCACGCGAACAGCCCGACCTTGTTGGCCAGCGACAGCCCGAACAGGCGATTGCCGTGGGCATTTTCCTTCACCCCGGCGAATCCGGCCTTGAAATCGGTTCTCTCAAACTCGTTGCCGGCACAGAACAGCACCAGATCAATGCCGGTTTCCTTGCGCAGTTCACGCAGATAGTGAAAGAACATTTTATCACCGGCCATGAACAGCGGAATCATTCCCAGTTTCGGACGCGCCAGCCAAGCCTGGATGTTCTTGCGAATATAGCGGCGCTTGGCCGGAATATCGGCGGCGCGCAGGATGTGCTCGACACCCAGTTGTCCGCACATGCGTGCCGTGTTGCGGCGCGCGATATCTGTAACCATGCCCCAATCGTAGGTAAAGGCGATGGGGTTCATACCCAATTCGGTTTTAATCTTGTGCAGCCCATAAGAGCTATCGCGGCCACCTGAAAAGGCGACAATGCAATCAGGCGAGCCATCCGTGCTGCGATGCTTTTCCAGAATTTGTTTCAGTGACTCCTGCCCCTCAGGCTTCTGTGGTTCATAGTCATGGCAAAAATTACAGACGCCATCGTCGTCGAACTCAATGTACGGATAGCTTTCCGGCAGAATACATTTCGTACAACGCTGCATATCGGCCAGATGGTCAGTCAAATCCCGAATGGTGAGACTGTCAGGTAACACGGGTGTTTCCACATTGGGCGCATCAAAAGAAAAAACTTCTGGAATTGCGTCATCAAAGCCAACAATCATCCCGGTTCCAGCAGTCAATCGCTGGACACTCCCCGTGGCGGCAGCACCCCCAAGCGGGCTGCGCTTGATGAACTGCTCAAGAATGTATCCTTCGGACGCAAAAACAAAGATGCCCATGTCAGGTAGATGCAGCGTATAAAGCGACCCGGTATTGGTCGCCACAGTCATGGCGCGGGTGTCGTTACGGAAAAATCCGATGGATGCGGCTCCCGTCATCTCTCCGAAGGCCTGTCCAACCGCCTTCGACAAATCGCCGCTATCGGCCATATGTTTGTCGATCAATCGATAGACAATTTCAGAATCCGTATCCAAAGATCGCGCCAACTCCGAATTGGCGGCCCACAATTCTTCATCGTTGGTGATAATGCCGTTGTGTACGCCAACACAATGTTCCGATATCACTGGCTGATTGTTGCCGACCACGGTTTCCGTTCCATTGGTGACCAGTCGGCAGTGGCCGATGGCGGCAAAAGGTTCCGTCACCTTGCCTTCCGCATCGGTTTCATAGGCGGCCTCGCTGGATTTGACGAACGCCTTGAAATCAGGGGATGCCAACATTTTTGACGGTGCGATCGGACGCTTGAACACTTGCGCCTCGCCACCGGCGGCGATGACCAGACCGCTGGCCTCGCGGCCACGTGGTTCCGATAACCGAAACAGTTCTGTCAACGAACCATGAAAGGCCGTCTTGTTACAGGTTGCACCCTTGGCGGCGATAAGGCCGAAAATTCCACACATATCTCTTTGTCGACTTCCAGTTAATTCTGCACCCGTCAGGCTGGCCGGACGCTACCAGAGGAGCATTATTCGATCAATATAATCCATTGAATATAGCTTTGATGCACGGAACCTTTTAAAAGAACCCACATGAACCGTTATTTCGAAAATTTCATCCAGCATTCGGGCCAAATCGACTCTTTTCTGGCGGCAACCACCGTGTGGATCGCGTTCGCCGCTATCGGCAGCCTGTTTCTGGGACGCGATAAAATTATCGAGGCCGTCCCCTTGTATGGCTGGGCGGTGGTCAGTTTCGCCCTGACCGCCCTGGGTGTACTGAAGTTTATTCCGTTTTCCACCCTTGGGGCCGCCGCCGGGCTGGCTGCCGTCGCCAGCGGCGTCATCGCCTACAGGCGCCAACAGCCTATCCTGCCAACAGGCACCCTGCGCATGGTCTTGATGGCCGCCCCACTGCTGTTGCTGGTATCGGCAATGGTTGGCTCGCAATGGGACGAGTTCTCCGACTGGCTGATGACGCCCCGGCAATTGCTGAATACCGATGCGTTCCCCAACGCCGACACGGTCCACTTGAGCGGCGTGCTCGCCGCCTATCCCTTCGGCTGGCATTACGTCACCTTCCTTAGCAGTCTGCTCGCCGGACGACTGGTGGAAAACGCGGGTGCGATAACCAACCTGTTTATCCTGCTGACCTTCGGCTTGCTGGCAGTGCGCCTGATCCGCACCGGACTGGGCCGAGGTGATTACGCCAGCCCCCCCGGATGGCAACTGGTGGCACTCGGCGGATTGCTGGCAACCTTGCTCAACACCACATTCGCACAAAAAGTCGCGTTGACATCTTATGCCGACATCGCCACCGCCGCCGCCGCCGCCATGGGTGCCGTGATCGGCTGGTATATGCTGGATGCGCTGGCCAAGAAAAAACGCGACGAAGTCCGCCATCTGGCCCTGCAATTCGGTCTGCTGATGATGTTGCTGGTCAATCTGAAGCAATCGACGGTGGCGCTGGCAGCTATCGTCATCGGGGCGGTGATGCTGGCTGGCCTCGTCGATCCTAAAATTCGGTTCCGGCAGTTGATCGCCACCCTGCCCCGGATCGTCATTCCGTCGATCATCATTTTTGCGTTATGGCGTTATTACATTCTGATGGAGCTTCCCTCGCGTGAAATCTCCATCCGTCCCGTTTCAGAATGGTTGATCACTGATATTCCGCAGATCCTCTGGAACATGTTGGTGGTGCTATCGAAAAAGGGTGCCTATCTGGTCCTGATGGTCATCGCATCCGGATTTGCCATCCGGGGGCTGTTCCGAATGCGCACCTCCTTTGACCGGTTGGCGGTGATCGTCGGTTCGGCATTTCTGGTTCACAACGCTTTTTTGCTGTTCGTCTACGTTTCCACATTCGGCAAGGCCGATGCACTCAGGGTGGCGTCCCTGTGGCGCTACAACATGCAGCTCGGCCTGCTCGGTGTTGTATTCACCGCCTATGGGTTGAGTATCGCCTGGAAAAAATACGGTCGGGACAGGTTCGAGATTCGCAAAGTCGCCTGGTTGCCAATCGTCCTGATGCTGGCCGCCCCCTTCATATTTGCCAACAAGCTGCGCTTCGACAGGCACCCGCCGCTGCCCCATTACCGAGCCGTCGCCGCTTCCATGAATGACCTACTGAGTGACGGCGATCGCCTGACCGTGGCCGACCCGTTGGGTAGCGGTGAATCAGGCGAGATCGCCCGTTTCGAGATGGGTGGTATCGGTATTTACCGGAGCTATCATGCCTTTTATCAAAAGATGACCCCGGAAGGCTGGCGCAAGATTTTCTCAGGCGATGTCTATAGCCACGCCCTCATTCATTCAACATCGCCTGACCTTGAACAAGCCGTGGGAATGAAGCTTCAACAAAGCCGTTCCTATCTGGTGAAGGGCGACGGTCACGGTGGCTGGCAGATCATTCAGGAGTGGCCGTTCGCCGATCAGGATTGATCCAGACGTTTGCGCCGAAGCATGTTGGCAAGCGCCATTTCCGATCGGGATTCCTGGGTGCCCCGATAAATATTGATCAACATCCGGAACGGGCGCGTCGGACGACGCAACCATGCTGACCCATAGAACAGAGCAACGCCGAACCAGCGTAATTTTTTCAACAAACCATCACTAAAATTTTCACTGTAGGAAATTGTCCGCGAAGCATCGGCATACGATCTGAGACTGTCGTAATAGGCATCATCCATGGCAAAGCCGCGTTGCTTGTGAATTTGCTCGAATAGTTCCGATCCCGGATAGGGTGAAAACGCCCAGACGCTGATGTCATAAGCCCCGGCAAACCCCATACGGATAATAAAACGATAACTCTCGAACACCTCTTTCAGGGTTTCACCAGGAAAGCCAAAGATAATGTTGCATTTGACGTTCATGCCTTGTGAAAAACTGCTGGTGATCGACTCGATGACCGAGTCCGTCGTAATTTTTTTCTTAATTCGCGCAAGCACGCCGGGCGAACCACTTTCCGGCGAATAAGACAAATTGCGGCAGCCCGACTTGAACAACAGCCCCGCGACTTCATCGTCGATGGCTTCCGAGCGTGTGCCGCTTGGCAACTGCCATGTGAAAGTCAGCCCCCGTTCTTCAATCTTGTGACAAAAATCGACGATCCACTTTTTCTTGACGATGGCCGTCAGGTCATAAAAATCGAAATTGGTTGCCTGATAGGTTTTCTGATAATGCTCGATCTCGTCAAGCAGCAGATCCGGGTCGCGGGCAAGCCAACGGGTTGTCCACATGGATGGGTTCGAACAGAAGGTACATTGGTACGGGCAACCTCGCGACGCCATCAACGGCATCGAACGGCCGCGGTCAACGCCGAATCCAAAGCCGCGCTGAAGATAGTTTTCAATCGGCGTTACATCCCAGGCTGGCACCGGAATGGAATTCAGGTCTCGCTTGCGAGCACGACGAGGATTAATAATCGCCTCTCCATTATCGCCTGCATAGGCAATGCCTTCGATAGTTGATGCATCCACTTGCCCCTTCCCAAAGGCATCGACGACAGCAAGTGCCGTTTCCTCTCCCTCGCCAAGTACGCAGACATCCAGTTCACTGTCCGTAATGCTTTGTTCTGGCATCGCCGTGACGTGTTCGCCGCCGCCGATCATCAGGGCGTCAGGGAATTTTTCCCTGATCCCGGCAATCAAATCGCGACAGGTCGGCCATTCGAAGGAAAAACCGCACGCGACGCCTATGACCTGGGCGTCGGCAGGAATACGGGCAATGGTCTCTTCCGGTGTCAAGCCATACAAAAAGCAGTCATTGGCTGCTTCGGTGCGCTGATCCAGTGCCTCACCAACAGCATCGATGAAGCTGACACCATGACCTGCATCGCGCAGAGTCCCTGCAACATAGGCGAGGCCCAACGGTGGTGTGAACATGGATGTCTGGTTGTTGGCCGGAACGACAATCGGCGAACGGATCAGACAAACTTTAACGGACGTATCGGTCACAAATAACTTCTCCCAGATGGCAAGATGCCACCATAAAAGAGGGGACTCCCACAATCAATTACCGTCTTGGCCCTCGCCCGGATAATCCGCATCCAGCGCCTTGATCAGGGCGGCGTGGTCCAGGTCGCCACCGCCCATGTCGATCAGCCGGTCATACAAATCCCGCGACAATGCCGTAGCTGGCATCTCGATGCCTAACTCAGAGGCCAGATTCAACGCCTGATCCAGATCCTTGCGCTGGGTCGTCACCTTGCCGCCGGGTGCGAAAGTATTATCGATCATCCGCTGGCCGTGGACTTCCAGAATTCTTGAATCGGCGAAGCCGCCTTGCAATGCGTCACGCACCTTTGCCGGGTCGGCCCCGGCATGACGGGCCAGCATCAGCGCCTCGGCGACGGCCCCGATGTTTAGGCCGACAATAACCTGATTGGCGGCCTTGGCGACCTGTCCGGTGCCTGTCGGCCCGACATGGGTCAGGCTTTTGCCAAGAACCTCCAATACCGGTCGAGCGCGCTCAATATCACCGTCTGCGCCGCCAGCCATGATCGTCAATTCCCCGGCTTCGGCCCCCAGGGTGCCGCCGGATACCGGCGCGTCCACATAAGCGCCACCGGCTTGCGTAACGTCTGCTTCAAAACCGCGGGTCGCCATCACCGCCGTTGTTCCCATATCGATGATCAGGCTATCGGGCCGGATCGCCGTGATCACACCATCGTCGCCATTCAGCACCGCGCCGACGGCATCGGTATCGGCGACCATAATAACGACCACATCGGCATCACGCGCCACATCGCCAGGACTGCCCGCGGCGATCGCTCCGTCGGCCACTGCCATCGCCAGGGGGTCAGGCGAGCGGTTCCAGGCAACGACGCCAGCTCCGGCCTCCACTAAATTACGGCACATGTGACGTCCCATCAGCCCCAGGCCGATAAACCCGATTGTCTGTCCCTTGAGTGTCATTTCAATCGTCCTCTTCATCCGGCAAAAACGCCCGCACTTCCGCGATGGCATCTTTCAGTCCCATGCGTTCGGCCCTGACGCCATCAGGAAACCCGCCCAACAAGCGGGTCGGCAGTGCCCTGTCGAGCATGACGAAGATGCCCTTGTCCGTTTTCCGGCGCAAAAGCCGACCATAGGCCTGCTTCAGTTTAAGCCGTGTCAGCATTTCATCATAGTGACGTCCGCCGAAAGCCTCACGTCGGGCCCTGTGCAGGATATCGGGGCGTGGCCACGGCACCCGGTCGAAGACGATCATGCGCAACGAGCGCCCCGGAACATCGATGCCGTCGCGCACCGCATCGGTTCCCAGCAGACAGGCATTTTCCTCGGCCCGGAAGATATCAATCAGGGTGCCGGTATCCAGGTCGTCCATGTGCTGAGCCAGCACCTGCACCCCGGCTTCATCAAGCGGGGCGGCGATACGGTCATAGACGCCGCGCAATCGCGAAATCGCCGTAAACAAGCCCAGCCCGCCGCCGCCGGACGCCATGAACAGTTCACGATAGGCCGCCGCCACCTGTTCGGTATTGCTTTTATCGACATCGCCAACGACCAGCACCCGGGTCCGGGCGGCATAATCAAAGGGCGAGGATACCGTCGACAGCACCGCCGGCGACATTAGATGCGAAGCACCGGTGCGTGCCTTGGCATCGCCCCATTGGTCAGAGATATCGTCGCTGGTCGGGTCCGCCGGATCACTCTCCGGCAGGCTGTCGAGCAATGTCGCCGATGTTATCAGTGCGCCATGGGCTGGTTCCAGCACGGCCTCGGCAAAGGGTTCCGTCGGGTCGACCCAGTGACGATGCAGGCCAACATCCATTTCATGACCGTCGCGGCGCTCGACACTAAACCAGTCGACGACCTTTTCCGGGGTTTCGTCATGCAGGGATTTCAACATCGCCGTCCATGCCGACAATTGCTGCACACCCCGCCTTTCCAGACTCTTGGCGATGCCTTCAATCCGGTTGCGGGTGGCGCTGTCGAGCGTATCGGCCTCGACATCAAGCAGCCGCATCAATGCCTGAACAAGGTCTTTCAGTGGGCGGGCCAAACGTGACAACGCCGCCTGAAAGGCCCCGGCGGCATCAATCAGGCCGGGGACAGGTTCCTCGGTTCCGGCTTCCAGGCTGTATGACGAACCCGGCCCCTTGTCGCGGGCATAGACCTGTTGGCGAACGGCGGTGAAAAAATTTTCCGCAGGGCCGATGGGCTCGCCGCCGCCGATGCGCTGTCGCCATCCAGCGCCCGGCAGGGCACGCGCCGCCCGCATTGCCTCATCGAGCGCCAGCATGGCATCGTCGTCTCCGGCAATCAGGTCGCCAACACGCGCTTTCAGCCCACGCGAACGCGAACGCTTGTTGTCTTCGGCACCGACCAGCCAACGCCTCAGGTCCGAACATTCGTATCCCGTCAGGTCGGCGGAAAAGGCGCTGTCGGCGGCACCGAACACATGGTGACCTTCGTCGAAAACATAGCGTGTCGGCAGGTCGCCGCTGTCACCGCCCAGCGCCGCCTGAATCATCACCAGCGCATGATTGGCGACGACGATTTTCGCCAACTTGGCACGTCGAATCGTGCGTTCGATAAAGCATCGGCCATAATGAGTACAGGCTGAATACGTACATTCGCCGCGCTTGTCGGTCAGTTCGACCGTCACCGCCCGGCCCAGTAAATCAATTAGCCATGACGGAAAATCACCGCCGACCATATCGCCGTCCCTGGACGCCATCGCCCACCGCGCCATCAGGCCCAGCGCGACGGCATCCTGGCCGGACCCGGTCGCGAGTCGTCCAACCGCTTCCTGATAATTCAGCAGACAGAAATAATTTTCCCGGCCCTTGCGTATAACCACCTTGGCCGCCTTTTCTTCCGGGTCCGGGTACAGGCGGTCCAGTTCACCATCCAGCTGACGTTGCAGGTTGCGGGTGAAAGTGCTGACCCAGACCGCGCCGTCGTTCTTTTCAGCCCAGACACTGGCAGGCGCAATATAACCCAGCGTCTTGCCGACGCCGGTTCCGGCATCGGCCAGCACGATATTCGGCTCGCCAGCCCGGTGCCGGGCCAGAAAAGCCGCCGAGACATCGCCGCTATAGGTCATTTGCTCCGGTCTTTCCTCGGCACCCGGCCCCAACAGTTTCATCAGTTGTGCCCGTGCCTCGACCGCTTCCACCGGCAGGTCCCGCGGCGGTGTCGGCTCGGCCCTGTCCTGCCATTCCGGCATCCTCTCCCACACGGCAAGCCCGGCTGAAACGTTGCCCGAATGGGGTTCGTCAGCTCCGCCAAGGGCCGCCAGCACCGCCTGGGCCCATGGCCAACCGCCCCGCTGCATCGCCCAGGCAATAGCCGTGGTTTTTCTATCGGATGGCAGGGCCGCCAGTTCCCCCAGCAAGGCCCGGGCGGCGAGCGACAAGCACTCGGCCTCTTTCTCGTGACTGCCGGGCATCGCCAAATCAAGTTCGGCGGCAAGACCGCGCGGCATCGGCAAGGCAAAACGGGCCGGACGCACAAAGGCGAACAGTTCAAGCAGGTCATAGACCTGAAACGGTTTCGCCCGCAGGCGTTTGAAAAAACTGCCACCGTGGCAGACCATCGGCGGGCTGCCCGGGTGCAGACGCCCGGCCGTTTCTTTCAGACTCAGGCTTTCGACCTCGCCGTCCGACGTCAGCCAGACCGCACCCCGCACCCCGACGACAACCGCAGGCGCGTCGGGAACCAAAACTTCGTTGATGGACGGGGAATCGGACATGGAAGCGAATTATAGGGACGCCACAGCCGACAGACCATCATCGATAATTTTTTGCGACGCCACCATCCAAGACGAGCTATTATATTCATGCCTATTGAACATACTGTGGGGGGGCGACACGAAAACTTGATGGCTAACGACAGACCAAAACCCGTCGTAATTGACCCCAAAGGGGGCCCATGGTGGGAATTTCCGGATGCCTTGTGGAAAAAGGTTACTGCCTTGCAGCGCATCCGACTGCGCCGGACGGTGTCAGAACAGGTGCTACCGTTACTCAGGCAAATAGAAGCCCTGGTGCCTCGACCTAAAGAATCCCGTCTGCCCCACCTGAAAGGGCGCTCGCTTGATGATATCGAAAACGATATCCCGTTGACCGTATTCTCCCTGCAATTGCTCGACATCGCACTGGCCAAGAAACTGCTGACCTTTGCAGGCTCGAAAGGCAAAGGCCCGGTCGGCAGTTGTGGCATGAGTTTGAAACAGGCGCGCAGTTTTTTCCTGCGCGGGGCGGCAGAACGTATCATGGAGAATGCCGGTCACGACCCCAAGAAACTGGATAAGCTTCTTGGGATGCAAGAATTTGAAGACCCGTCAATGCTGCACAAGCTGGAAATGATGGTGCGCTTCGACCCTGCCACCCTGTCGGCGTTGCAAAACGGGCTGGGCAACAATATTGGCAAGCTGTTCGACTGCGATGAGCAGTTCTTCGTCGTGCTTCGCGACAGCAAACCGCAGAATTTTGTCCATCCCCTGGCCAAGGTGCTGGGCAAGGATTTCAAGAAAATCCTCGATTGGGACGGGGCGTTCTTCGCCGCCATTTCCGAAGGCCTTGACCACAGCGCCAAAATCGTCGCGCTGGGAAGGAACATTCTGGATATCGAAGATGCCGAAATCATCCGCGCCCTTGGCCGCTGGCCGATTAAGGAAACGATGGTCAACGACAAAAAAACCGGGAAAAGAAAAACCTATGTCACCCGCATCGGCACGGTGCGCGAGGCCCTTGGTAGCGAATTCCGCATTCTTCTTAACAGCGGACCCGATATTATCGACCAAGCGGAAGACTGGACCGCAGACGAGATCGAGCGGATCAAGTTTCACGTCGCCTATATCAATGGCGAGGTCATCACCACCCTATCGGAATTGCCCTTCGCTTACACGGTCAACATCATGGATGGCCTGTGGGCGCTGTTGGGTCGCGAATTCATGGAAACCCAACTTACCACCCCCGAATGTATTGCCGCCCTGAAGAGCATGGCCGCAAAAATTATCGAAATGGGGATCGAAACAACGACGGCGGAAAAAATCAAAAGCATGATCGAGAAGAATTTTTTCGACGATCAACTGGCGCAATTCCAATAGAATTATCCCTATCATGTTAAGCATTCGCGCCCTGTCCCGAGTTGGCCTTACGTCCCCCGGATTAGGCCCCATCGACCTGCAATTGGCGGGCGGTTCTGTAGCCGCCGTCACCGGGGCGTCCGGTGCGGGCAAGTCAATGCTGCTGCGCGCCATTGCCGATCTGGATGAATGTTCCGGCGAGGTGCTGCTTGATGGCGTCAACCGCGATACCATGAGCGCGCCCCAATGGCGCAGGCGCGTGACCTATCTGGCTGCCGAGTCCGGCTGGTGGGCCGACGGCGTCGGCGGGCATTTCAGCGAAACACAAGCCGCGTCCCGCCTGTTGGGGCGCCTGGGCCTGAACGACGACGCGCTGGGCTGGCCGGTTTCCCGCCTGTCGACCGGCGAGAAACAGCGGCTGGCGCTGATCCGCGCACTGATCCAGAATCCGCAAGTGCTGTTGCTGGACGAGCCAACATCGGCGCTTGATCCGGATTCAAGGACAATGGTCGAAGACTTACTGGCCGAACGCATCGCCGCAGGTTTATCGGTGCTGATCGTCAGTCACGACGCGGCCCAGACAAAACGTCTGGGGGCGCGCATCTATCTTATCGATGGTGGACGCCTTGTTGATAACGGAGGGACGACATGAACTTCATCGCCCTTGGTTATGAAGACCTGACACTGGCCTCGCTGCTGTTGCTGTTCAGCGGCTTGCTGTCAATGCGCCTGAAGCTGAACATGGAACGCCAGATCGGCGTCGCCGCCCTGCGTATGGTCATTCAGTTGATGCTGATTGGCATGGTCTTGAAAATCCTTTTCGCCATGGTCTCGCCCCTGTGGACGGGATTGGCCGCGGCCATCATGATCGCCATCGCCGGGCGCGAAGCGGCGGCGCGGCAAACCCGAAAATTCACCGGCTGGTGGACCTATGGGCTTGGCACATCCAGCCTGATGCTGGCCGGGTCCCTGGTCACGGTGCTTGCCCTGACCACCCAGATCAGGCCC
This sequence comes from Rhodospirillaceae bacterium, assembly GCA_018671895.1. Classification (GTDB taxonomy): domain Bacteria; phylum Pseudomonadota; class Alphaproteobacteria; order Rhodospirillales; family JABHCV01; genus JABHGV01. The sequence goes on from JABHGV010000082.1 coordinate 26,909, forward strand.
GAACCATGGTTCGACCCGCGCTTCGCGCTGCCTATTCTGGGGATGATTCTGGGCAACACCATGAGCGGCGTTTCAATTGGTCTGGATCGTTTGTTGGGCGAGGCGGTGCGCGAAAAAGTCGCCGTTGAGGCCCGTCTGGCCCTTGGTCACGACCGTGCCAGCGCCTTTCGCCCACTGGTCCGCAACGCCGTTCGGGCCGGGCTGATGAACATCATCAATGCCATGTCTGTGGCCGGAGTCGTATCTATTCCCGGCATGATGACCGGTCAGATTCTGGCCGGTGTCGATCCGACCGAGGCAGTCAAATACCAAATTTTGATCATGTTCCTGATCGCCGGTTCGACCGCACTAGGCACCTTGGCCGCCGTCGTCTTCGCCACCCGCCGCCTCAGCGACAACCGTCACCGCCTCAGGCTCGACCATTTACGTAGCGATATAAAAGAGTCGTGAAATTGACTCTAAATCGACTCTTTTTTCGGTTAGTGTGGATTCTATGAGCAACGGACAGCCCTTCACATCATCGATCAAAATACCTCGCAAAGAGGATCTGGCGGACCATTTTGTCGCCTGTTCCAAGCTAGGCCGGTATCTGACCGTGTTCGATGAAAGCCGGTTCGTGATTACCGATGATTTCAACAGCGGCGGCCCCAGCAAGCTCAACCGCACAGCGGCTGCCGTTGCCTCCATATTTTCGAAAGACCCACTGGTCGCGCAAGCGGCGTTGCTGCCGCTGGGAAAGGCCGCCGGGTCAAAAAACAAGGCGCGTGAATCATACGAAGAATTGTTCACCCTGATCGAAGCCCAGACACTGGATACCGAGGTCCGGACCTCGGCCCGGGAGATGATGGAATCCGGCTTCCGCGAGGCCCGCATCCGCGAGATCGAGGCGACGCTGGAAGGCAAGATAAATCCGGCACGCACCCGTTATCGCGCCTTTCTGGAAATCGTTCGCCATTTGATTGACCGCAAGATCACACCGCAACTGTTCCGCGACGAATTTCTGGAATTCACCTATGCGGTGGCCGGACGCCTCGATTTCGGCATTTACAGTTTTTGCCTGGACCGCATTTTCGGCAACGAGAATATCCCGATGCGAGCGAAGGGCTTCCTGGTTTCCGAACTGCTCGGGTTTCCCGCGACCATCCGCCGCGAACTGCTGACCGACATCCTGACCGGATCTGCCAACGCCCAACGCCTGAAAGATTTCGTCCGCGAGGCCATTTCCCAGAAACTCGGCGGAGTCGTGGCCACGGAAGTCGATCTGTTGGCGGCCCTGAAAACGTCGCAAATGTCCGTTGACGACATCAACGACATGATCACCGGAGCCGCCTGAGCGTCAGCTTAACAAGTCTTTGTTGTTGCTGAGAAAATCCCGACCCATACGGCTCGCCACCCCGTAACTCTCAAATTCATCTGACAAGCCGGTGATGATTGCCTGCAAAGTCTCGTCTTCGTCTGAATAAGCCACCGTGCCGTCCAGGCGGCCCAGCATTTCCCGTGTTACCGCCAGAATTTCCTCCGCCGTATTGTCAACAACGGTGGTCGGCGGCGGCTCTTCGTATGACAGGTGCGGTGGGCGCATCAAATCATCGAAACGGATCGGCTGACCGTCCGCATCAAGGTGCCGCTTGCAGATATACAAATCACGCGACGTCACCGGGCGCTCAAAAAACGGCACCCCGTTTGTCATGATCACCGGCACCCCAAAGGCTGGTGATACCGCCGCCGGGCCGGATGTGGTGCCTATCATGAACCGCGCCGCGCCCATCAGGTATACGTCCATCCATTCATTGCGCAGCGGTTGATGGGCGTAATCGACAACGCCATCCATGTTCATGTCTGCTGACAGCGGCGTCATTTTCTCGTCGCCCAACCGGATCACCCAGCCGCCGGCATCGACAATCGCCTTGGCTGCGTCCCGATAGGTTTCGATATCGGCGTTGCGGGAATCGTTGTGATCGTCGGCCATGTGGCCTTGCGCCTCGACATATCCCTGTTCGCGCACATGCAAAACGACAAACCACGCGCCGGTTGGCAGGCCCAACCTCAGCAAGGCGTTTTCGCCAGCCTCTCTGTGCTCGTCGTGCAATTGCAACAACGGGCCGCGGCCCTGTTCTTCCCAGACCTTCGAAATGGCAACATTGGCGCGGTCGTGCGGCACGACAAGGCCATTGGGCAAGGTGATGCGGGTCGCATCATAGGGCGGATAACGGTCGGAACAGTCGTTGCGCTCGACGGTGACCCAGCGGGCGAAATAATCCAACAGATAGGAATTGGCGACATGTTGGACCGGGGCCAGCACGACGCCGGTCATCGGCTCCATCCAGCCCATCTGCTGCATGCGCACGAAATTGCCCAACTGGATCGCCATCTCGCCGATCCGGGTAATCAGAAAATGGGGATCAAAAACGCGGACGTTTTCCGTCATTTAAGCCCCCCGCCCCTCAGTAATCCAAACTTGGGCGCAGCCAGCGTTCGGCCTCAGCCAGCGAGACGCCCTTGCGACGCGCATAATCTTCGATCTGGTCTTTCGAGATTTTGCCAATGCCGAAGTACTGGGATTCAAGGTGCGAGAAATAGAACCCCGAGACCGATGCCGCCGGTAGCATGGCAAAGCTTTCCGTCAAGCTGATGCCGGTCTGGTTTTCCACATCCAGCAACTTGAACAGGGTCGATTTTTCGGTGTGGTCCGGGCATGCCGGATAGCCCGGTGCCGGGCGGATTCCCTGATACTCTTCCTTGATCAGGTCGTGGTTTTCCAGATCTTCGTGTTCCGAATAGGACCAGAATTCCCGGCGCACCCGCTCGTGCATGTGCTCGGCAAAGGCTTCGGCCAACCGGTCGGCCAGCGCCTCCAACAGGATGGCGTTGTAATCGTCGCCCGCATCCTTGAATGCCTGCACCCGTTCCGCCATGCCTAGCCCTGTCGTCACCGCGAAGCCACCGACGTAATCGTGGACGCCGAATTTTTTCGGGGCGACGAAATCGGCGAGCGAGAAATTGGCCCGACCCGAATTCTTCAACATCTGCTGGCGCAGGAAGTGCAGCTTTGTGCTAACCGTCTTGCGGGTGTCGTCAGAATAGACTTCCAGATCATCATGATCGACGGAGTTGGCCGGGAAGAAGCCAATGACGGCCCGCGCCGTCAGCCATTTGCCCGAGATGATATCACCCAGCATGGCTTGCGCATCGTTGAACAGATTGCGTGCCGCCTCGCCGGTTTTCTCATCTTCCAGAATGGCTGGATAAACGCCCTTCATTTCCCAGGTGCGGAAGAACGGCGTCCAGTCAATGTAATCGACCAGTTCGGAAATGTCGTAATCATCGAAGGCTTTGGTGCCGGTGAAGGTCGGCTTCGGCGGGGCTGCTGCTTCCCAGTCGATACTGAACTTTGCCGCTCGCGCCGCTTCCAGCGACTGCGCCTTGCCCTTGCCGGTGCGTCCGGCATGGTCGTGACGAATCTTTTCATAATCGCTGGCGACCGAATGAACATAATCTTCGCGCGCCGTATCGCTGGTCAGGTTGGTAACGACACCGACGGCGCGCGACGCATCGGTAACGTAAACCGTCGGGGCGTCGTAATTGGGCGCGATCTTGACCGCCGTGTGGACGGCCGATGTGGTCGCCCCGCCAATCAACAACGGTATGTCGAAGCCTTCGCGCTGCAGTTCTGACGCAACCGTGCACATTTCATCCAGCGACGGCGTAATCAGGCCCGACAGGCCGATCAGGTCGACATTTTCTGCCTTCGCCGTTTCCAGAATTTTTGTGTACGGCACCATAACCCCTAAGTCGATGACCTCGAAGCCATTGCATTGCAGAACCACGCCGACGATGTTCTTGCCAATGTCATGCACGTCACCCTTGACCGTCGCCATCAGCACCCGGCCCTTGGCAAAGCTGACGCCGGCTTTTTCTTTTTCCGCTTCGATGAAGGGCAGCAGATGGGCGACCGCCTGTTTCATGACGCGGGCTGATTTAACCACCTGGGGCAGGAACATCTGGCCTGACCCGAACAGATCGCCAACGACGTTCATGCCGTCCATCAGCGGGCCTTCAATAACCTCGATGGCGCGCCCGGATGCTTGCCGGGCTTCTTCCGTATCGTCGACGATAAACTCGGTGATGCCCTTGACCAGTGCGTGTTCCAGACGCTTTGCGACGCTCGTTTCACGCCAGGTCAGGTCAGGTGCCGTGTCTTTCGAGCCCAGTCCCTTTGCCTCGTCGGCGACTTCGAGCAGCCGTTCGGTGGCGTCATTACGCCGGTTCAGAACCACGTCTTCGACCCGTTCGCGCAAGTCTTCAGGAATATCAGCATAGACCGCCAATTGGCCCGCGTTGACAATGCCCATGGTCATGCCAGCCTCGACGGCATAATACAAAAACACCGAATGCATGGCCTCGCGCACCGGATTGTTGCCGCGGAACGAGAACGACATGTTCGACACACCGCCCGACACCATGGCACCCGGCAGGGTCTCCTTGATCGTCTTCGTCGCCTTGATGTAATCGACGGAGAAATTGCGATGTTCTTCGATGCCGGTGGCAATCGGGAAGATATTCGGATCGAAGATAATATCCGTCGCCGGGAAACCGACCTCTTCGGTCAGGATCTTGTACGACCGGGTGCAGATTTCGATCATGCGTTCGTATGAATCCGCCTGGCCCTTGTCATCAAACGCCATGACCACGACGGCGGCCCCGAAGCGCAGGACTTCCCGTGCATGGGCCTTGAATTCATCTTCGCCTTCTTTCAGGCTGATGGAATTAACGACGCCCTTGCCCTGAATGCATTTCAACCCGGCGATGACGACCGGCCACTTCGATGAATCGATCATCACCGGCACACGGCTGATATCCGGTTCCGACGCCACCAGCTTCAGAAACGTGCTCATTTCCGCCTCGGCATCGAGCATCGCATCGTCGACATTGATGTCGATAATCTGGGCACCGTTTTCGACCTGATTGCGCGCGATATCCAGCGCCTCTTCATAACTGCCCTCGCGGATCAGGCGGGCGAACTTGGCCGAGCCTGCGACGTTGGTGCGTTCGCCGACATTGACGAACCCGGTAACATCGTCGATGGCCAGCGGTTCCAGCCCACTGAGCTTGCAATGCGCCGGAGCGACGGGAACGACGCGCGGGGCAATGCCCTCGACGGCCTTGGCGATGGCGGCGATGTGTTCCGGCTGTGAGCCACAACACCCGCCGACAATATTAATCAGACCGCTGGTCGCGAATTCTGCCAATACCTCGCCCATGTACTCAGGCGTGTCGTCGTATTCACCAAATTCATTGGGCATCCCGGCATTAGGGTGAACGCTGATGCGAACCGGGGCGACGTTCGAGACGGCCTGCACATGCTGACGCAGGTCCTTGGCGCCCAGCGCACAGTTGAAACCAACGCTGACCGGATTCACATGGGCGATGGAATACCAGAAGGCTTCCGCCGTTTGCCCCGACAGGGTGCGGCCGGATGCGTCTGTAATGGTGCCCGACATCATCACTGGCAGGCGGGTGCCGGTGTCGTCGAAATAATCCAGAACCGCATGGATAGCGGCCTTGCAGTTAAGCGTATCGAAAACGGTTTCGATCAGCAGGATATCGACACCCCCTTCAACCAGCCCTTCTGCTGCCTCGCGATAGGCTGTGACCAGATCATCAAAGGTGACGTTGCGGAAACCGGGATCGTTGACGTCGGGCGAGATCGATGCCGTGCGATTGGTCGGCCCCAACACGCCTGCGACGTAGCGCGGTTTTTCCGGGGTCGCCACGGCATCGGCGGCAGCGCGCGCCAATCTGGCCGATTCGACATTCAGCTCACGGACAATGCCCTCAAGCCCATAGTCAGCTTGGGAAATGGCCGTCCCATTGAACGTATTGGTCTCGACAATATCGGACCCGGCGTTCAGGTACGCCGTGTGAATATCGTTAATGATATCGGGACGGGTCAGGGTCAACAGGTCATTGTTGCCCTTCACGTCGATGCTGTGATCGGCAAAACGCTCACCGCGGTAATCTTCCTCGGTCAGGTTGTACCCTTGAATCATCGTGCCCATGGCCCCGTCGAGAATGAGGATGCGGTCCTGTAACTGTTTTTCAAAATCGCTGGTCATTGTCTTTCTCAATTCTTGTTTATTTAGCAACCGGTCGGACGCCTAGAATATGGCAAATGGCATAGGCCAGGTCGGCCCGGTTGATGGTGTAAAAATGAAAGTCGCGGACGCCGTTTTCGTGCAGCACCCGGCACTGCTCGGCAGCGATGGACGCCGACACCAGCTTGCGGGTTTCTGCATCGTCATCAAGCCCTTCGAATAAATCGGCAAGCCAATCGGGCACCGAAGTTCCGCACAGGCCTGAGAATTTTTTCACCTGTGCAAAATTGGTCACCGGCAGGATTCCCGGCACGATCGGCACATCGATACCGGCAGCACGGACGCGGTCCATAAAGCGCAGATAAATTTCAGGGTCGAAGAAATATTGGGTGATGGCGCGGCTGGCACCGGCATCGATCTTGCGTTTCAGATTATCCAGATCGGCCTCTGCATTGGCGGCATCGGGGTGGACTTCCGGATAGGCGGCGACGCTGATTTCAAAATCGGCGATTTTCTTCAGTCCCGCGACCAGATCAGACGCATATGCATAACCGCCCGGATAGGGCTGGTACGGACCTTCGCCTTCGGGCGCATCGCCGCGCAGCGCGACGATATGGCGAATACCGGCCTCCCAATAACGCTCGGCAATAGAATTGATTTCTGCCCTGTCGGCCCCGACACAGGTCAGATGGGCCGCTGGTTCCATGTCGGTGTCGCGGGCAATCTTGACGACCGTGTCGTGGGTGCGTTCACGCGTCGTGCCGCCAGCCCCGTAGGTGACGGAAACAAACGACGGCGCGACCGGGGCCAGACGCTCGATAGCCGCCCACAAAGACGCCTCTGCCTTCTCCGTCGCCGGGGGAAAGAACTCGAACGAAACCCGGACCTCGTGGGGTCGCGGCGCAGGACTTTCCAGTATTCCTCTTGGTGTCATTGATCCAACCTATCTCAAATTTTCTGTATTATTATCGTTCTTGTTTGCCAGCCAGATGGTGACCGTCAGCGGTGTGCCGCCAAGGTGTTCGACGGCCGTGCATTGAAGACCACAATCGTCCAGCCACCTGGTGATCTCGTCATCATCGAAACCAAGCCGCCGGTGAGCGTGTTCGTCGCGCAATGTATCCAATGTGTGAGGAGCAAAATCAACCAGCAACATCCAGCCCCCGGGTTTCAACACGCGCGCCGCCTCGGCAATGGCCTGGGACGGACGGTCCAGAAAGTGCAGCACCTGATGGGCGGTTATGGCATCGAACTGTCCGGATGGGAACGGCAGCTGATAAATGTCGGCCTGCCGGACGGCGCAATTGCCTAGATTCACACGTTGCAAATTGGCCCGGGCCACAGCCAGCATGTCGAGGGATGCGTCAATGCCTTCGGCAGTTCCGACGCGCGAGCTGAACACTTCCAGCATGCGCCCGGTGCCGGTGCCAATATCGAGCAGGCGCTGCGCCCCATGCTGTGGCATCAGGTTGATCATCACCTGTTCGACCTCGGCATCATCCACATGCAACGAGCGCACCTTGTCCCAGGCCTCGGCGTTGGCGCTGAAATAATCCGCCGCCGCCTGTTCGCGCTGCCGTTTGACCTCGGCCAGCCGGTCCAGATCGCCGCTGATGATGGCATCATGTTCAGGTATCAGCCCAAGCAGGCTGGCCGCGACGGGAACACCGAATCCGTCACTGACGAGTCGGTAAAACACCCAATTTCCTTCCCGAACCCGCTCCAACAAACCGGCATCGGTCAACACCTTCAGGTGACGTGAGACGCGGGGCTGGCTCTGGGCAAGGATGTGAACCAGTTCACTGACCGATAAATCGCTCTCGGCACACAGCGCCAACAGGCGCAGTCGGCTTGGTTCTGCCGCCGCACGCAGGGCTCCTAGAAGCGGGTCAATGCTATCCATACTCATAAGGTATTTCCCTGAAAACAAGGGAATTCCAACAGATAATTACAATATAAAGATATATTTATATTATAGATCGGATGGCTGTCCAGTGTTTTGTCCACAGGCATCGCCAATAATCCAACAGACCAAACACCCCGAGTGTTGTAAATCTGCAACACGCAACGGGACGTGGTACAAATAGACCACAACGTCACTGGTTTTTCCGTATCGCCTGTGTTACTTGATTTCATGCGTTCACGCCGTGTTTCTGGCGGCCGTGAGTGTTGTGCGAAGCGGACAGGGAAACGGGAGGCCCGCGGCAGTCGCGGGGTCGGTTTGGGACAGACGATCACAGATGAACGTTAACGCCTTAACAAACAAGTTTTACAGCATGCCCCGAGCGGGTCTTGTTGTGTTGTTGCTGAGCGTCATGACGCTCAGCGGATGCGCCACCGCGCCCGACGCATCGGACCCGGAAGCCGTCGCCGAACACAACGAAATCAACGACCCGATTGAACCGACCAACCGCGCCATCTTCTCGGTCAACCAGGGGCTCGACAGGGCGCTGCTGAAACCAGTCGCCAGAACCTACAAGGATATGGCCCCGGAAAAGCTTCGCCTCGGCATTCACAACGTCATCAACAACCTGCGCACGCCGGTGATCTTCTTCAACGATGTGCTGCAAGGCGACCTTGATCACGCCCTGATCACGCTGATCCGGTTCCTGATCAATTCGACGGCCGGTATTTTCGGCATCAACGATACCGCCGCCGATCTGGGTATTGAATTCCGTAACGAAGACTTCGGCCAAACCCTTGCCGCCTGGAACATTCCCGAAGGCCCCTACATCATGCTGCCCGTATTCGGGCCGTCCAATCCGCGCGATGCGGTCGGACGCGTCGTCGACTTCCTGATTGATCCGCTGAACATGTGGGCGGCGAACAGCGGCAACGACTGGGTGCCGCCGTCTGAAACGGCCGCCGACGCTGTCGACTTCCGGGCCCGTCATTATGACACCATCGAAGACCTGGAACGCTCGTCGCTGGACTTCTATGCAGCCGTGCGCAGCCTGTATCGCCAGCGCCGCACCGATGAAATCAATAACGGCACGGTTGAACCCGGCACATCGGTTCCCAGCATCGGCCAGTTCTTCGACGATGAAGAACATACCGACGACGACACTGACGAGGTATCACAGGCCAACTGATGACCCTGTTTTCCAGCACCGGGCGACGCCGTTTTCTTCTAGGGCTGTCCGGTATTGCCGTCTTCCTGACCCTGACCTTCCAGATACCCCCCGCACAAGCTTCGACATTCGAAGATGAAGCCCGCGATTTTGTCAGCAAATTGGCCGACAAGGCCATTCGCGACCTGACCGACAAGACTGTCCCAAGATCGAAACGGATCATGCGCTTCCGTGAATTTTTCAACACCCATTTCGCGGTTAGCGGCATCGGCAAGTGGATCCTCGGTCGCCATTGGCGCAAGGCGAGCGAGGTTGAGCGCGAAGAGTACCTGTCCCTGTTCGAAGACCTGATGGTGGTGTCTTACGTTGACCGCTTCGCGGCCTATGCCGGCGAGCCGTTAAAGATCATCAAGACCCTGGCCGTGGACGATACCAACGCCACTGTGTTTTCTGAAATTCACCAGAACGAGGGCGCACCACCGGTACGCGTCAACTGGCGGGTGGCGCGCAAGGACGCCATGTACAAGATCGTCGATGTCGTCGTCGAAGGAACATCCATGAGCAACACGCTCAGGTCCGACTTCGGCTCAATCATCCGTCAACGCGGCAACAAGGTATCGGGCCTGATCGAGGCCTTGCGCGAAAAAACCGCCACCCTGCGTGCCAAGGGCTCATAAATGGCGCACTGCGTGGCGCGGCCTCTGGAAGCCAAGCTTAAGCTTTGACAGGAATTAGCTTCTTACAAGCCCGCGACTGCGGGCCGCCGATCGTTCGGCGTGAGCCAAAGGGGCGAGTAGCCCCGCCCGGCGACTGAGGGGCAGAAACTACCTCTTAAGAGGCTTGTATTTGATCCGGTGCGGCTGGTCGGCGTCGGTGCCGAGACGGCGGTGACGGTCGGCTTCATAGTCTTCGTAATTGCCTTCGAACCAGACCACCTGACTGTCGCCTTCAAACGCCAGCATATGAGTCGCCAGCCGATCCAGGAACCAGCGATCATGGCTGATGACAATGGCGCAACCGGCGAATTCGGCGAGCGCATCTTCCAGCGCGCTGAGCGTTTCCAGATCAAGGTCGTTGGTCGGTTCATCAAGCAGCAGAACATTGCCGCCGGACTTCAGCATGTTGGCCAGATGCACCCGGTTGCGTTCACCACCCGATAACTGGCCGACCTTTTTTTGCTGATCTGCGCCCTTGAAATTAAAGCGCGAGACATAGGCCCGGCTGGCAATCGATCGTTTGCCGAGTTCAATTTCATCGTCGCCGTCGCTGATTTCTTCCCATACAGTCTTTTTATCATCCAGGCTGTCGCGCGATTGATCGACATAGCCCAACTGCACCGTGTCGCCGACGCGCAGGCTGCCCGAGTCGGCCTCTTCGCCACCGGTAATCATCTTGAACAGGGTCGTCTTACCGGCACCGTTGGGGCCGATAACGCCGACGATGCCGCCCGGCGGCAACTTGAAGTTCAAATCTTCGATCAGCAGCTTGTCGCCGAACGCCTTTTGCAGGTCCTTGGCCTCGACCACCAAATCGCCAAGGCGCGGCCCCGGCGGAATAACGATCTGTGACTGGTCCATTTTTCTGTCACCGGCCTCGGCCAACAGGTTGTCGTAAGCCGTAATACGGGCCTTGCTTTTCGCCTGCCGGGCACGCGGCGACGACCGGATCCAGTCGAGTTCGTGCTTGAGGGTCTTCTGGCGCGCCGATTCTTCTTTTTCTTCCTGTTCCAGGCGCTTGGATTTCTGTTCCAGCCAGGCCGAATAATTTCCCTCGTAGGGAATGCCGCGCCCACGGTCAATTTCCAGAATCCAGCCGGTCACGTTATCCAGGAAATACCGGTCATGGGTAACGATCATGACGGTGCCTTCATAATCCGACAGGAACCGTTCCAGCCAAGCCACCGACTCGGCATCCAGATGGTTGGTCGGTTCATCGAGCATCAGAATGTCGGGTCTTTCCAGAAGCAACCGACATAGCGCGACACGGCGGCGTTCACCGCCCGATAGCGTGGTGACGTCGGAATCCCCCGGCGGACACCTGAGTGCATCCATGGCGATTTCCAGTGTGCGTTCGATCTCCCAACCATCGACGGCATCGATTTTTTCTTGCAGGTCGCCTTGTTCCGCCAGCAGCGCATTCATTTCGTCGTCGTCCATGGGTTCGGCGAACTTGGCGCTGATCTCGTTGAATTTCTCTAACAAGTCGCGGGTATCGCCCATGGCTTCCATGATGTTGCCTTCAACATCTTTCGACGCATCCAGTTCCGGCTCCTGCGCCAGATAGCCAATGCGTACACCATCAGCCGCCCATGCCTCGCCGCCGAAGTCGGTATCCATACCGGCAATAATCTTCATCAGCGTTGATTTGCCGGCGCCGTTCGGCCCCAACACGCCGATCTTGGCGCCGGGCAGGAATGACAGGGTGATGCCTTTCAGAATTTCCTTGCCGCCGGGGAAAGTCTTGGTCAGGTTTTTCATCACATAGGAATACTGGTACGACGCCATCTGGCTCTCCGCTGGACAATGAGAAAATGTTGGGGCGCTTTGTACCCCATCCCATCGATTTATCCAAACCGCTTCGCGGTGATTATCCAAGACACTGGAATTGACCGGTGTGCGTGCTAACATTCCCCAATGATCAACCATCACGCCACCAGCATGCGCACCATCATCGCCGCTGTATTTGCAGGCCTGATCGCCTTGACTCTGGCCGTTGCCGGTTTTTCGTGGTCCATGTTCGGTGCCAGCGCCGCCTATGGGGCCTTGATCGCCAGCGGGTTATTGGTGGTTGGCTGGATCGTTCTCGACCAGATTACCGCTTCTCGCCAACACGACCACCGCGCTCTGCCCGAACGGCCCGAGTTCTATGACCATGACCTACTTAATCAACCGATGCATCTTGAAGAACTGGGCGGGCGTTCACTGCAGTCGCTGACCTATGTGGTTTTCGATACGGAGACCACCGGGCTGCGTCCGTCCTTTGGCGACGAAATCATCTCTATCGCCGGGGTCCGCATTCGCGACGGCAAGATGGACCGCGGCGATGTTTTTACATCACTGGTCAATCCGGGGCGCGAGATCCCCAAAGCGTCGATCCGCTTCCACGGCATTACCGATGACATGGTCTCGGGCGAACGCGACATTCTCGCGGTGCTGCCGGATTTCAAAACTTTCGTTGGCGATTCCGTACTGGTCGCCCACAACGCCGCCTTCGATATGAAATTTCTGAAATTAAAGGAAGATGCTGCGCGCGTTTTCTTCGACCAGATCGTGCTCGACAGCTTGCTGTTGTCGGTGTTTCTCGACGAACACACATCGAAGCACACGCTGGATGCCATCGCCGAGAGAATGGGAGTCGAGATCGAAGGCCGCCACACGGCGCTGGGCGACTCGTTCGTGACTGCCGGTGTGTTCCTGCGCATGCTCGACATGATGAATGCACGCGGCATCCGCACCCTGCGCCAAGCCATTGATGCTTCTAATCAAATGGTCGAAGTCCGCAAACAGCAGGAACAGTTCTAGAAAATACTCATTAGAAAATATCCGCCGTAAATTCCATATTCACCCGCTTGCGCAATGAGTCGACGGCCTGTAGGGACCGGGTCAGTTGTTTCTGGCGGTGTTTGCTTAAACGTTCCGGATCCACATAGTAATTGATCGGCTTGCCATGCTCGAAGGCCGTCACCTGACCATTGAGCAGAATGTCGGTCAGCAGTTCGAAAGCCACCGTCAACTCTTCGACTTCGTCATCGCTGAGAATACCCTTGCGGTGCAGCGCCTGAATGCGAGCCAGCGTCGCCGCCTCAATAATACCTTCGCGCAGGGACAACAGACGGATGGCTTCGACCATCGGCAGGGTGCCTGTGTGCTTTAAGTTGACGAAGCCCTTGTAATCCGGGTCTTCCGTTTCCGTCACAAAGCCGCCGAAGAAGCCACCAAACGCCCCCAACGCGACGTTGTGATCGGCGATTTCGTGGAACATGGCGGACAGGTAAAAATGATTTCCGGCGATCATCGTCGCAACCCTTTTGCGCAGGTCTGTCGCCAGCGCAATGTCGCCATAGACCGGCATAAAGTCGAAAAAGATATCGGACAGGCGAATGGCGACAAAATTGTGTTTGCGGCTCCACAAACCGATCTGGTCAATCCATTGCGACAGGGTTTTGCGCCACAACGGATTGGTCGCCATGCAATAGCCTTTGCACAAGGGCAAGCCAACGGCATCCAGATCAAGGGTCATCCGTTCCGCAAGTTCACGGAAAAAGCCATCGATGCGGTTATGGTCTTCGTCTGGATAATCGGCGATGATGAAGCCGTTATCCTGATCCGGGAACAGGTAATTCTCGCCGCGCCCGCCGGAACCAAAGACAATAGCGGCGAACGGGACCGGCGGGGAACCCAGGCCATCGGCCTTCATGTCAGTCAAGGCCGACGAAATAACCCGCCGATAGATGTCTTTGTTAATATCCGTCAGCAGCGCCTGAACGTCGGGGGCCGGCAGAGTGTCGTCCAGCAGTTCGCGGGCCAGCTGCACCTGGGCGTCCTTAACCCCCTTCAGGCCCTCAATTGAACCCTCATGGGTCAGACGATCGATTTGCGCCATCATCGCATTGCTGGCAACTGCCATGGTGTCGATCAGGTCGAGCATACCAGCGACCTTGCCGGTGCCATCGACGACCGGCATGTGCTTCAGTTCGTGACGGCGCATGCGGGCGATGGCGTGATACAGGTAATCATCTCCATCAATACTCATCACCGGACTGGTCATAAGTTCTGACACTGGCGTTTCGGCGTCCACCTGAAAGGCAACCCGCCGCGTCATATCCTGATCGGTGATGATGCCTTGCAGACGATCCTTGGCATCGACGATCAGGGCGCTGGAAACATCCGTTGACGCCATCTTCCCGGCGACTTCCACAAGCGGCATCTCGCCACTCACGGTCAACGGCAAGGGACGCATGAAGTCCCTGACCAGTTTGCTGAAGATCGCTGTTTGTGAACGCACTTACCGTCGCCTCCGATTCGGTGATACCCACTCGTCCTTAAAATATAACTATAATCTAATATAATAAAAACCAAATATAACCCAAATGGCTTTTTTCCGCCAAACCCTGCGAATCTCCCGTAATTATGCGGCCCAAAAAATCATAAATCAAACAATATCAATAAGATAGATGGCTTTGTGTCGCTAAAACTCCAAGGCCGCCAACTCAATTTGTCAAGTATTTTTCAACAGCAAAAGAATGGTTATTTCACAGCAAAAAATAAATGAATACTTCATTGTGAACAGCAACGGGAAATGTTATGCGTTATCCCACGTTTCGGCTCGGAAATCCGTTCATTGGGTTTTCCGGGTTGTATTTTATTTTGAAACGATCCTGATGTGAACGTTGGAAAATTGAGTTTCCGGTAATCACGTCTTTCGACAGGGATCATGAGACAAGGGGAGAAGTACCGTGGATAAAGTCACATGGCTTTACACCTTCGTGGCGCTTTACTGGGCTTACTGTATTTTCTGGGGAATCAAGAGTTCTCAGCAAGCCAAGACGGCAACTGATTATTTCATCGCCGGGCGTCAGATTTCTATGTGGGTGTTCGTTCTTGCAGCCACTGCAACATCCTTTTCAGGCTGGACCTTCATGGGCCATCCGGGACTGGTTTATCGCGATGGCTTCCAGTATGCCTACGCATCGTTCTACACCATTACCATTCCGTTCACCGGCGTGTTGTTCCTTAAGCGCCAATGGATGCTGGGCAAACGCTTCGGCTATGTGACGCCGGGCGAAATGTTAGCCGATTACTTCCAGGGCGATGCCATTCGCATCCTGGTCGTCGCCGTGGCGCTGTTGTTCTCGATCCCGTACCTGGGCGTTCAGCTTGGTGCTTCGGGCTTCCTGTTCAACGTCCTCACTGACGGCGCCATTTCGGCCAACGTTGGTATGTGGGTTCTGTCAGCAGTTGTGCTGATCTATGTGGCAACCGGCGGTCTTCGTGCTGTTGCTTATGTGGACACACTACAATGTATCCTTCTGGCACTTGGTATCGTCGTCACGGGCTTCATCGCCCTGAACGCAGCCGGTGGCTGGGATAACCTGCAACAGGGCCTCGCCGCACTTGGCAAAACCGATATCGGTAAATGGGGTTCGACAAAAGGTTATGGCGGTGGCGATTATAACGCCTATCTGGCCATTCCTGGTGTCATCCAGTGGACTGCTGGTTTGGGCAAGGAAACACCGGTCGGCGGTCTGTGGACCGGCGTCATGTGCCTGACTTACATGTTTGCCCTGATGGGTATTCAGTCGGCTCCTGCGTTCACCATGTGGTCGTTCGCCAACAACAGCCCGAAACCCTTCGCGCCGCAACAGGTCTGGGCCTCTTCCGTCGGAATTGGCTTCATCCTGTTCTTCTTCACGGCGTTCCAGGGCATGGGTGCCCATCTTTTGGGTGGCAACGGTGCCGTGACCGAAGCAGGTCTGGCGTTGAACAACATTCTGCCTGACCTGACTGCGAACAAGCAGGGTGGTCTTGTGCCGCATTACTTCAACTCCATCGGAGATGAGTATCCGTGGCTGGTTGGTCTGTTGGCCGTGTGTGCGCTTGCCGCCATGCAGTCGACGGGTGCCGCCTACATGTCAACCGCTGGCGGTATGCTGACGCGCGATCTGTACAAGCGCTACCTGAACCCAGGTGCCTCGCACACCACGCAGAAGCTGTTCGGTCGTATGGG
Source organism: Rhodospirillaceae bacterium (assembly GCA_018671895.1). Lineage (GTDB taxonomy): Bacteria > Pseudomonadota > Alphaproteobacteria > Rhodospirillales > JABHCV01 > JABHGV01. Next base: position 42,801 of record JABHGV010000082.1, read on the forward strand.
CGTTGCCTTCATCGTCATTTCGGCGCTGTTGGTGGCTACCTACTCCAAGGATGCTCTTGTCCTTCTTGGTGGTCTGGCCGTCGCCTTCGGCTTCCAGATGTGGCCTTCGCTAGCATCGGTGACATGGTTCCCGTGGATTACCCGTCAGGGTGCCACGGCTGGCCTGTTCTTCGGTCTTCTGGCGGTTATCTTCACCGAATCCTTCGGCATCTCGATTGCCAAGTTCTTCGGTGGTGAACTGCCTTGGGGTCGCTGGCCGCTGACCATGCACTCAGCCTTCTGGGGCATGTTCGTTAACCTTGCTTTCTGTCTGCCGATTTCTGCAATGACGCAGAACGACTCAGACATGGCTCATCGTATGAAGTATCACAACTTCCTGCGTGACCATGCTTCTCTTCCGGCCGCCAAACAGGGCCTGAAGCCGATCGCCTGGGGCATCACGCTTGCGTGGATGTTCTTTGGAATCGGACCTGGAGCGGTTATCGGTAACGACATCTTCGGTGCACCGAACGCCGGCGTCGAGGGCTGGACCTTCGGCATGCCGTCGATCTGGGCCTGGCAGATCCTGTTCTGGATCCTGGGTTGCGGAATGATGTGGTTCCTAGCCTACAAGATGGAAATGTCTACCGTGCCTGATACTGAGGTTCAGGCTCTGGTTGAAGACATCGGTGATACGACTATGGAAACACCGAGTAACTAGACACTTCTATCAAGACACGATCTAGGGGGAAGGGCCTAAACGCCCTTCCCCTTTTTTCTTCTGGTTTTCTGCACAAAAATTAAATAAACAGACACCCATGCAAGCACTCTTCACATCTGAATATCAATGGCTCTGGACGCTGGGTCTGGGGTTGTCCCTGTTCTGGCCCATGCGCCAGTTGATCTGGGTGCTGTCTATCAGGCGTTTCGAAACCAAGAACGGGCAGGCCGACGATGCCACCCGTCTGGCCCTGAAGCGCAAAGCCGGGATTACGGCGGGGCTGTTGAGCTTCCTCTTCTCCGTCATTTATGTGAACAACCTATTTCAAGGCTCTTAGATGAATCCCTTTTCCGACCCCAAGGTAACCCGGCGTTTCGTCATCCTGATGGCCATTGCCACCTTCGTCATGTTCAGCATCTGGGCCGTCGTGCGGTCCTATTCCCTGACCCCGGACGGCGATTATGAAGTGCGCCAGGGCGACATCTTCATCGGCGATGGAAAGTTTGACAAAGCGCTAGAGCGATTCGACGAGGCGCTCAAGGTTCAGCCCAATCATCGAGGTGCCCTGATGGGCCGTGCCCTGGCGTTTATGATGTCGGATCGCCCGGTTGAGGCCGAAGCCGAATTTACCTACCTGATCAATTACCTTACCAAAAATGTCGAGCCGGATGATCGTACCGGCATCGGCACCCTGGCCGCCGCCTATAATAACCGTGGCATCCTGTATGACCGCCAGTGTCGTCACAAGATGGCCTTCGATGACTATATTCAGGCGATCAAGATAGACGAAGGGGCGGTCGATGGGCCGGGCATCGTCGACAAGATCATCTATGGCACGCCAGATCCGTCCACGGCACGTTTGCGCGCGCGGTTCCTGCACGAAAATATGGCTAACCTGAAAGATGGTGAATGTTTGAAGCATCCCGAAATGGATGCCGAACAGCGCATGTACAAGCCGTAAAGCTAAAAGCTGACGATTCCAAGCACGTCCTGGAACAGCACCATAAAGAAGAACACGCCGGCGATTGATCCGAACAACAGACGGACAAAATCCATCTTGCCTTCTTCGTCACGGAATCGAATGCCGTGATAGGCGATGAAGCCCGTTGCCGTCAGGAAAATATAGTTGAGCAGCTGCTCATTATCGCCAGCGAAATCAAACATGGTGGGACACTAACGGGTCTTTGAGGGCTGTTCAATGCCCGAATCGGCGCGCCCGAAAGATGGCCTTTGATCGGGCTGTTTCAGATCCGTGGTTTCCAGATAAGGTGGGAATTGAGTCGCCGGGCTGGATATGGACAGATCGGCCAGCGCCAAGGCACCGCCGATACCCAACGTCAACATCACTACCGCCGACCAGAAATTCCGCGTGCCGTTTTGTGCACCCGGCTGATATTCGCTGTCATAGACGTGATACGAGGGTTTGGAATCATCAATCTGGCCGCGGCTGTCTTGAAATAAAATCTTGCGAGCGTAATGCCTAGCCCAGTGCGGGACGTCGTTTCTCAGCATATAGCTACGAAAAAGGTTCATTTCCATAGGGTCCGGCATCTGGTAGCCGTACCAATCCTGATAGGCCAGTTGCAATATCTGGAACTCGCCAACTTGCAATATGTTGGCGGCCTTGGCAACAAGCGCTCGCTCGCCCAGTTCTTTCTCTTCCTGGTCAGGATGCAAAAGGGTTTCAAAAAGGTTCATCTCATTATTATACATAGGCAGGTAAAGGGGGCCGTTCACGTTTCGGTTAGAATATTTCCGCACCAAAGCCTAAAATCACACCAATATGGATCGACAATGACAGGGACAAATCACCATGGACGACAAAACGCTGGAATTGCTTGAAGGCCTGAGGGAGGTCGCCATCGGCTATGGCCTCGATATCATAGGCGCCATCGTTATCCTGATCATCGGCTGGACCATCGCTGGTTGGGCCCGGCGCGTCACGGCGCGCGGCCTTGGACGGATGGAACGCATGGACGCCACCATCAAGCCAATCCTGGCGAACATGGTGCGTTATGTGGTGCTGCTGTTTGTCGCCATCGCCGTGCTCGCCCGCTTCGGGGTCGAAACAACCAGTATCATCGCCGTATTCGGCGCGGCCGGTCTGGCCATCGGTCTGGCATTACAGGGCACCCTGTCGAATATCGCCGCTGGTGTGATGCTGTTGATCCTGCGTCCGTTCAGCGTCGGCGAAGCCATTGATGCCGGCGGCATTGCCGGCACCGTCGAAGAAGTCAGCCTGTTCACGACGACGCTGAAGACCGTCGACGGGCTGTATATATCGGCTCCCAATTCGACGTTGTGGGGGGCGACGATCACCAACTTCTCGCGCAATCCGCTGCGTCGTATTCAGCTGGTCGTTGGCATTTCCTATGACGACGATCTGGAAGCGGGTGTCTCGCTGATGAAATCCCTGATGATGGATGACGACCGGGTTTTGAAGGACCCTGAACCGCAAGTCATAGTCAGCGAATTGGGGGCCAGTTCCGTCAATCTGACGCTTCGCTGCTGGGCCACGACCGATGACTATTGGTCGACCCTGTTCGATCTGACCAAAACGGCGAAGCTGAAAATCGATGAAAAAGGCTTTTCCCTGCCCTATCCGCAAATGGACGTGCACGTTCGCGACAACAAGGCGACTTAAGACTCCGCGAGACGGACCTTATAGAGCACACAGTTGGCCAAACGCTGGCTTTGGGTCACATTGGGCGTCACCATGCGGATCAGCGCCAACACGGCGCGGCTGATCAAGCGTTTGACCGGGTTGGGATGGGCCTCCTTAAGGTCCACTGGCGCGACGAAGAATTTTTCCTCCATCACCAACCCCGCCTTTTTCAGATGTTGTTCGAACAACCATCCGGGCAACACGGTCTGGTGCCCGGTTTCCCAATACTGCTGCACGTTCCATGAAATAAAACTGGTGTCGGCCAGAAATTTCCAGGTGCTTAAATACAGGTGCAGGTTGGGGAACGACAGCCACAACCGGGTATCGGATGACATCATCGACGCCACCTGACGCAAAAAATGGTGCGGATTTTCCAGATGCTCCAACAATTCAACTGCGACGATCAGGTCATATTCCCTCTCGCCCAGTGTTTCTGAAAAATTCGTGTTCAAATCCATGGCTAGGGATTCCGCTTGCGGCTGGAAGCCATCCAGGGTCAGGTCGACGGCACGCACCTGAAAATCATTATCTGACAGGCGCAGGGTCAGGGCTCCGGACCCACAGCCCAGTTCCAGCACTTTTTTTCCGGACACATCAGAGGCATTGATTTTTTCGATCACGGATTCATGCAATCCCGGCGCAGCATGGACCGGCACCCCTTTATAGGTCCTGCCGGACGATGCGCGATGAATCTGGTTCGGTGTTGAATCGGTCATTTCGGGCTTTTCTTTTTCTTTTCCTGAACGGTACCGCCCAATTGTTTCCACATCTTAATGCCGCCTGCCATATGCTTGACGTTGGCAACGCCCATTTCCATCAGGCTTTTCGCCGCCAGTGCCGAACGCCAGCCCAACGAGCAGTACAAGACAAGGTTCTTGCCGCTTGTCAGTTCTTCCTTGTAATAGGAACAATCGGGATCGACCCAGAATTCCAACAGTCCGCGCGGCGCATGAAAGGCGTCGGGCACCATGCCCTCGCGTTGCAGTTCCTGAATTTCCCTGATATCGACAAAAACGACATCGTCACGGCCAAGCATTTCCATCGCGTCATTGACGTCGACGGCCTCAACGACCTTCTCTGCTTCTTCAAGCAGCTTCTGATATCCTTTTTGAAGCTTCATGTATTGCCTCTAAACCCTGTCACCATGACAACGGGCAACGCACTTCCATGCGCCCCGTCCGTCACAATACAACATTGTCGGCAAGAACCTGAACGCGAAAAGCCTCAGGCGGCGCGAGAATTTCCACGTCTCTGGCCGTGGCGATGACCCTTCTGCCCACCGGGCTTGAAGCGCTTGCCACCTTTTGATGCCCGGGGTGGGCGTCCGCCACCACCATTGCGTCCTCCGCCGTTTCGGGACTTCCTGGCAGCCTTGCTGCCAGACGGTTCCGCATTGGCGATTTCAGGCGCATGAAAGGGATGATCGGCGTCGACCTCGACCGTATTGCGGGTCACCTTTTCAATGTCGAACAGGAAATCACGCTCGGTCAGATCACAGAACGAAATGGCCTGACCATCGGCACCGGCACGCGCCGTGCGACCGATGCGATGGACATAGGTTTCAGGGTCCTGGGGCAGGTCGAAATTAATAACATGGGTGACGCCGTCGACATCGATGCCGCGCGCCGCAATGTCGGTGGCGACGAGGACCCGCAAGTTACCATTCTTGAAGCCCTTCAGGGCCTTTTGGCGCGCATTCTGGCTTTTGTTGCCATGAATAACGCCAGCACTGACATTGCCCTTTTCCAGATACCGGGCAACCTTGTCGGCACCGTGCTTGGTGCGCGAAAAAACCAGTGCGCGCGATATGGTGTCGTCCTTCAAAATGGCGCTCAAAAGGCCTCGCTTCTGCTGCTTTTCAACAAACAGGACACGCTGTTGAACCCTTTCTGCCGTCGTCGACTGGGGTGCAACCTCGATGCGGACCGGGTCACTGAGCATGCCAGCGGCCAGTTTCTCCACGGCGTTCGGCATGGTCGCCGAAAACAGCAGGGTCTGACGGTTCGATCCGACAAGATCGGAAATTTTGCGAACATCGTTGATGAAGCCCATGTCGAGCATGCGGTCGGCTTCGTCGAGGACAAACACTTCGACCTCGCTCAAACGCAGCTTTTTCTGATTGAGCAGGTCAACCAGGCGACCCGGCGTCGCAACAACAATATCAACACCCCGGTTCAGGGTGCTGATCTGTTTGCCAATGGGTGCACCGCCAAAAATATTGACGTACTTTAGTCCCATGAATTTTCCATAGGCCCGAACGCTGTCGCCGATCTGCACCGCCAGCTCGCGGGTCGGTGCCAGAACAAGGGCGCGCGGACGGCCCGAAGCGGGACTGCCATTTGCGGAAGCCTCAAGTCTCTGCAGCATCGGCAGAACGAAGGCGGCAGTTTTTCCGGTACCTGTCTGCGCTACACCAAGAAGATCACGGCCCGCCAGCAAATGCGGTATGGATTGGGCCTGAATCGGCGTTGGCGCCGCGTAGCCCTCGGCGTCAATTGCACGCCGCAAGGGCTTGACCAAGTCAAGCCCGGAAAAATTATTCATAAAGTTTATGTCTCTTTGTTTAAGCCAAATGAATGGCGATATAGGTGGGGGTGGTACCGGGGGGCCATTTAAGACCCCCCGAACCTAAATTCTTCTGCATGGAACAACCCACCTTTTATTCAAGGGCGGCAAAATTGCTCCAACTTTTCAGAGTCGATCAAATTATCAGCCATCGTTAGATGGCCGTTTGATCTAGTCGCGCAGTTGAACGTTTTCGGCGGCTTCCTTGCCGTCGCGTCCGGGGACCAGGTCATAGCTGACCTTCTGTCCGTCATTCAGCGATGCAATGCCAGATTGTTCCAGAGCAGAGATATGGATGAAAGCATCCTTGCCGCCGTCTTCCGGTTCAATAAAACCATAACCCTTGGTGGCGTTGAACCACTTCACGGTACCGTTAACCATAGTATTTACTTCCTTTAACAAACAAAAATACGCGGCCTGACAACATGCCAGAACCCCGGTTTAACGCCCACAATGTCAGGAAAGTAACTTGGTCGACCGCTTAATCACGGATTCAATCAGGACACACAACAAGACGACTGTGCAACGTAGCAACGCAGTTCATGTAAACCTTTGGGCTGTAAAGTCAAGAACATTCCACGAACCCAACTCCTGCAACATATTTAAATATAAGCGAAGTTTCAGCGTTAGTTCTTTTTAAGAGCACTAATAGTTAATGCCATCGGAGGTGATGCACGTTAAAATCCGTATCCGTTCAAGGGAGGGGAAATGCCGGACCACGACGAATGCATTCTGATTGTCGAAGATTCTGAGTTTAATGCTCAGGTTCTGGCCAAGACCGTTTCCCAATTGGCCCCTGTCATCGTCGCGGCGTCGGGGAACGAGGCCCTGGACCTGATGCGCACACGCGTCTTCGATGTCGTCTTGCTGGACATTACCCTGCCTGACATCGATGGATTCGAAGTTTGCCGAAAAATTGTCGAGGCCCAAGGCCCGGACGCTCCATCGATCATTTTCGTGACATCCAAGGATAATGTCGAAGACGAGGAAAAGGGCCTTTCCCTTGGTGCCGTCGACTATCTGTATAAACCCGTTGTCGGTTCAATCGTTCAGGCAAAGGTTAAAAACTACCTTTCACACAGCCGGGCACGGCGCGACTTAATCGATAAAAATGCCGAATTGAATGAATTGGCGACCATCGACTCCCTGACCGAAACCTATAATCGTCGGCATTTTTATGAACTCGTGGACAAGGAAATTTCCCGCGCCACACGGTACGATCAGGATTACGCCGTCATCGCCCTCG
>JABHGV010000007.1 GCA_018671895.1 Rhodospirillaceae bacterium
AAGAACTGGCCGCCGATGGCTTCGATGTGGTGCCGGAGTAAGCCAGCCATGACGGATGACAAGGTCGTTCCCTTACGTTCCAAAAACAGCACATGTCCCATGTGCGCCAAGCCGACCGTCGACGACTATCGGCCATTTTGTTCGAAGCGATGCGCCGACCGTGATCTTGGCAAATGGCTAAAAGAGGACTACCGGATGCCGAGCGACGAGCAGCCCGGCTTTGATGGAGAACCGATAGAGGAAGATTAAGCCTTTCGGGTGCTAGACAGCCCCCGGTATTTCTTCTATAAGCGCCTCTCGAAACGGCAGTAAGACATTGCCTGTTCGCGATGCCCGGGTAGCTCAGTTGGTAGAGCAGCGGATTGAAAATCCGCGTGTCGGTGGTTCAAATCCGCCCCCGGGCACCATTTACTCCCACTTATAATGAAAAGGTCTGATGTTGACGCCTGATGATCACAAGGTTTCCCCAATCGTTGATGGGGGCTCTGGCAATCGGGGCTATATGAAGGCCTGTACTACCGGTTTCATGGGGCGCTGCCCGAACTGCATGCGCGGCAAGCTGTTTACGGGCTGGGCCACCCTGAAGCCGATTTGTGACGTCTGTCAGACGAAATTGTCTGATTTCCGCGCCGATGACGGTCCGGCCTACATCACCATTTGTATTGTCGGTTTGATTATTGGCCCGCTGCTGTATTGGGTCGATGACTGGATGCCGCCGTCGCCATTGATTCAACTGGGGTTCTGGTTGCCGGTAACGCTCGCTTTGATTTTTGTCATTCTGCCGCGCGCCAAGGGCATTCTGGTCAACATGGGGTGGGCGCTGAGCCTGAAACATGACGCCCATGGCCATCCGGCGGACGACACCAAGGATTAGCCGCCCGCTAATGGGTCCTTGCCGTCGGCGAAACGCTCGTTCAGCCAATCGCCCAGGGATGCGGTCTTGTAGCCGCCGCTGACCACGTAATCGAGCACACCGTAGAAAATTAACGGTTCGGCGTATCCGGGCATGCGAAAGACCTCTTCGCCATCGGCGTTGATAAATTCGATGTTCGGTGTGCCGTTGACGCCATGATGGCGTGCCAGCTTGGCCTCGCTCATGGTCTTGCCGTCGAAGTCCGTGATGGTTTTCTCGCCGCGCATATCCAGCTTGATGACGTAGAAATTATTGGTGATGAAATCGACCATGATTTGATTGCGGAAGTGAACCTTGTGCATTTTCTGGCAAAAGGTGCATCCGACCTGTTCCCAGATGATGATCAGCTGTTTGCCGTCGGTTTTTGCCGCGGCCAGGTCCTGTTGCAAATCATAGGCCGGGGCCTTGAACCAGGGTTCCGTATACATTTTGTCGGCACCCATTTTCGGCATTGGCAGTTCGGCTGCCGCCGGGGCCGTGACGGCCAACATGAAGACCGTGAGGATGCTGAACACGAAGCCGCTTCTGATTGCGCCATGGGCCATGATTGTTTCCTCTGATTGCGTGCTGCTTATCCAATAGCCGCTTCATGGACGGGGGAAAAGCAGACAATCGGGTTTTCACGGACAAGTGAAGGCACGTGATGACAGATTTAGGGGGCTTGCGCTCTGCCTGTAAATCCGCTCTAACAGGTTACAAATAACGGACATCGCATGTCCCTGCGCAGTTCAGCAGAAACGTCCATAATAATAAGGGGTCGAGGCCGTGTCAGAACCGCTTCCACAACAAACACTGCTTCTTGAATTGCTGATGATGTCGGGCGACATCGCCGTGCCGGATTCTAACAACGGAACGCTTCTGTATAGCACCCTGAAAGAATGCGAAGCCAATAAATGGCTTGAGCTAACCCGTTTCGGGGCTGGCTTTGATAAGGCCAGAATTACCGAAATCGGTCGAAACCTGGTGGTGAAAGGCTAGGCCTCGCCTTCGCCTTCACTTTCGCTCTGCGCCGCAATGTTGGCGTGAACTTCTTCCATATCCAGTGCCTTGGCCTGGGCGACGATGTCTTCAAGCGCGCTTTCGGGCAGGGCGCCGGGCTGGCTGAACAGCAGGACATTCTGGCGCAAGACGGCAAGCGTCGGTATCGACTGGATGGCGAACTGCGATGCCAGTTGCTGTTGCTGTTCGGTGTCGCACTTGGCAAAGGCGATGTCCGGGTTTTTTTCGGAAATTTTTTCGAAGGTTGGTGCAAACATCTTGCACGGGCCACACCAGTCGGCCCAAAAATCGATGACAACCATGTCATTGTTGGTCAACGTTTCTTCGAAATTCTCATCAGTTAGTTCAATGGTCGCCATAGCCATTTTTTCCTGTCTGAATGGATCAATCAATTAGTATTTACTAATATAGCGTCTGTTTCAAGGAAAACCAGCCCTTGTGGACGTGATACCTCGAAGTGCGCTATGACTTTAGATAAGAGCGATCATCGATAACGGTGACGGGTTTATATCAGGGAGGCAGTTTAAAATGACAGGCAAATCCTTTGGCGTCCGTTTTGCGGCGCTGGTTCTGGCGGCGTTGGTCGTTGGCTTATTTATTCCCCAGGCGTCGGCCGCCGACAAGGTCTTGAAAATTACGGCGATTGTCGAACATCCGGCGCTGGATGCGGTGCGCAAGGGTGCTCTTGATGTGTTGTCGGAAAACGGCTTCAAGCAGGGCGAAAACCTGAAGGTTGAATTCCAGAGCGCCCAGGGCGACATGGGCACGGCCGGGCAAATCGCCCGCAAATTCGTTGGCGACAGGCCGGACGTTATTCTGGCGATTGCGACACCCTCGGCGCAGACCGTTGTTTCGGCCGCGCGTGGCAGTATTCCGGTGGTGTTTTCCGCCGTTACCGATCCCATGGGTGCCAAGCTGGTTAACAACATGAAAAAGCCGGGCGGCAATGTCACCGGCGTGTCGGATATGTCGCCGATCGGCAAGCACCTTGACCTGATCAAGGAAATATCGCCGAACGCAAAACGGGTCGGCGTTCCCTTCAACCCCGGCGAGGCCAATGCGGTCAGCCTGTTGAATATGTTGAAGAAGGAAGCACCGTCGCGCGGACTGATGATTGTCGAGGCTCCGGCACCGAACACCAACAGTGTTCTTGCTGCGGCTCGCAGTCTGGTTGGCCGGGCCGATGTTATCTATACGCCGACCGACAACACCGTCGTTTCGGCGCTGGAAGGCGTTGTTAAGGTCGGCATGGATTCGAAACTGCCGGTATATGCGGGCGATACGGATTCCGTACCGCGCGGTGCGATGGCGGCCCTGGGTTTTGATTATTACGACGTTGGCCGTCAAACCGGCCAGGTCGTGCTGCGTATCCTGAAGGGTGAAAACCCCGGCAATATTGCGGTTCAGGGCATCGACAAGACCAACCTGCATGTCAATCCGGGAACCGCGATGAAGATGGGCGTGACGTTACCTGACGCCATCATCAAGCGCGCCGACAAGGTCGTTAAATAGGGCGCGGCGTATAAACGGAGTTGATGGCACGCCATGAGCCTGATCGCGTTTCTGGGTGCGATTGAAGCCGGCCTGTTGTTCGGGCTGGTGGCGCTGGGCGTGTTCATCACCTTCCGGGTTCTCGATTTTCCCGACCTGACTGTGGATGGCAGCCTGCCGCTGGGGGCTGCTGTGGCGGCGACGCTGATTGTCGCCGGTGTGCCGCCCGTTATCGCGACCCTGATCGCGATGATTGCCGGGGGCATGTCCGGGGTGGTCACCGGCTGGCTGAATGTGCGGCTGAATATCCTGCATCTGCTGGCCAGCATCCTGACCATGATCGCGCTGTATTCGATCAACCTGCGCATCATGGGCAAGCCGAACATGCCGCTGTTGGGCGAGGTCACCGTGTTCACGCCGCTTGAGGAAGCCTTCGACCTGCCATTTTACTGGACCAACCTGATGTTGCTGACGGTGGTCGTCGTCGTGACCAAGTGGCTGATTGACGCTTTTCTGAATTCCGAGATTGGGCTGGCCATGCGGGCGACGGGGGCCAACCCGCGCATGGCACGGGCCCAGGGTATTAATACCGACGTGATGGTCCTGGCCGGGGTCGGCTTGTCAAACGCGCTGGTGGCGCTGGCCGGTGCCTTGTTCGCGCAAGTTCAGGGCGGGGCCGATATATCCATGGGCGTCGGTGTTATCGTCGTCGGGCTGGCAGCGGTTATTCTGGGCGAAGCGGTGATGTCGACCCGCACCATCGTGCTGGCGACGCTGGCCTGTATCGTCGGCTCCATTGTTTACAGGCTGGCGGTTGCAGCCGCCCTGAACGCTGATTTCATGGGGCTACAGGCACAAGACCTGAAACTGATTACGGCGGTGCTGGTCGTCGTCGCCATGACTGCGCCCGGCGCGCGCCGGAAATGGCTGAAGAAGCGAAAGGCCGCGAAACCATGATCAAGGCAGAGGACCTGCATGTGGTTTTCAACCCCGGCACAGCGATTGAAACCCGTGCCCTGAGGGGGCTTGGGTTGAGCTTGCCCGAAGGTCAGTTCGTTACGGTTATCGGGTCGAACGGGTCTGGGAAATCGACGTTCCTGAATTCGCTCGCCGGAGAGGTAACGCCCGACAGCGGGCGTATCATGATCGGTGACGAAGATGTTACCAAATGGCCGACACCTAAGCGCGCTGGTCTGGTAGCGCGGGTTTTTCAGGACCCCATGGCCGGCACGTGTGAGGCCTTAAGCATCGAGGAAAATCTGGCGCTGGCGTCGTCGCGCGGGCGCAGACGCGGGCTGAGTGCGGCGGTGTCGGCGGACTTGCGCGATCAGTTCCGCGAGAAGATTACCTCCATCGGTCTGGGGCTGGAAGGTCGCCTTGGTGATCGCATGGGGTTGCTGTCGGGCGGCCAGCGACAGGCGCTGAGCCTGGTCATGGCGACACTGAACCCGATGAAGGTATTGCTGCTGGATGAACACACCGCGGCGCTGGACCCCAAAACTGCGGCGTTTGTGATGGAGCTAACCGACAAGCTGGTCGGCGACGGTAACCTGACCACGTTGATGGTCACCCATTCCATGCGTCAGGCGCTTGATCACGGCGACCGCACCGTCATGCTGCACGAAGGAAAAGTGGTTTTGGATGTGGCGGGCGATGAACGCCGTGGCATGAAGGTCGAAGACCTGCTGCACATGTTCGAGCGTGTGCGCGGCGAGGAAATCGACGACGATGCGTTGATTCTTGGATAGCGCACGCTTTGCGTGGCGCGGCTTCTGGAAGTCTGACTTTGATTATTACAGGATATTATCGAAGGTCATCGTGTCCTGAGTGACATCGGCGACGGCGACCAGTTGCAACTCCGCGGCTGCGATGTCGGTGGCCGTGCCGTCGGCGGTAAATTCGAAAATCGCCGCCGTGCTGGCGATCGCCCCGTTGTCGTACATGATGAACAGCATGTTGTCGGTAGTCGCAATGTGGTCGACGGTGGCAAGCGCCGTCTGCGCCCAGCCCTCGATAGTCGCCGACGTGGTGGTGCCGACGATGATGTCGTTGGCGCCCAAACTTGAGCCCATAAATTCGAATATGCCGATGGTATCGGCGGCGGCGGTGAGAACGGTATCTGAGATTGTCGTCGACAGATAATCCCCCGTTCCCATGTCGGCGGCGGACGCACCGATAGCGGTACTGTTATTGCTTAGCGCCGTATCCCAGTCGAAAATGTCGCCACCGGACCCGGCGGTGAAGTTACTCAGAGTGTCGTAGGCGACAGACGCCTGTCCTGCCGCCGCGACATCGGCGGTGACCGTAATAAAAGTATCGACACCGGCATCGCCAGCCAACGTGTCGCCCCCGGCCCCGCCGGTGATGGTGTCGTTGCCGTAATTGCCGCTGATCGTATCGGCGCCGCTGCCACCGGTCAGGATGTCGGCATTTCCGGCACCGCTTATGTCCAGGATTCCTCCGTCTGTTTCGGCTGATCCATTAACATTCAGGGTCGTGGCGGCGCTTGTGCTCTGACCATCAATGGTCAGGGTTTTGCCGCTGGCGACATTCGAGTTATTGAGAGTTACGTTGTACGTCACATTCAGGGATTGCAGATAGAAACGCTCCCATCCCGTGATCAGGGACAAATCGTTGGCATCAAGGGTGACGGTCGTAGAACTGGTGAAGTTGACCATTTGCAGGGTGTCGGTGTAGCTGCCGGATTCACCGCCGGTCATCGTCACCGTTTTCCCAACAAGGCTTGATGCCAGCAACTGAATGTAATCTGCTCCGGTGCCGCCGGTATATTCCACCGTCCTGTCGTTCGACACGCTATACATTGTCAGATTCGAGGAATACACGCTGACCAGTGCCGACGCATCAATTTGAAGTGTCGCACCGGATGCGACGTTGTCATCATCAATTGTTATGGCGGAATAAAAGTCATTCTTTAAGACCCAGGATTCCCAACCGCTGATACTGGATGTATTGGTGTTGCTGAGCGTATAGGCGCCCGATGATGGCAGGTTGATATTCAGGATATCGTTGGCCCCGGTGCCGCCGGTCAACGTCGCCACGGTGCCGGTTGTTAACGCCGCATAATCAACGGTCAGCGTGTTGTCGCCATTGCCGCCTGTGTAATGAATGGTACCGTTGGTTTCGGCCGTCGCATCGATGGTTACCGCCGCGGTGGTGACGTTGGTCGCTATAATATTTAGGGTCGACGACGCGGCAACGTTGCCTGCTGCCGTGGTCAAGTCATATATGGCGTTGGTGTCCAGGTACCAGTATTCCCAGGCGCTGACGGAACCGAGTTCGGTAGAAGTCAGGGTGGCACCACCGGAGAAGGTCAGGGTGTCGCCGCCACTGACGCCGCCGGTCAATACATGCGCGGCGTCATCATCGATGACGCTGCTGGCGATGGCCATGTAGATGCTGGTCGATGCTTCCGCCGCCGCGGTGAATGCCAGGTTGTTTGCCGTCGTTACCGACGTTGCGCCGATGGTCAGCGCGCCGCTGGTCGGATCATTATTGGCACCAAGGGTCATGTCATAGCTGGCGTCGGTGGTCAGGTTCCATGTTTCAAAGCCGCTGATGGAGCCGAGTTCAGTCCCGTCCAGTATGCCGCCGGTGGCGATATTCAGGACATCGCTGGTGCCGGTGCCGCCGGTCAGCGCCGCCGTCCTGGTATTCAGCATCGTGCCCGATACCGTCAGCAAATCGGTGCCATCGGCGCCGGTGTAGTTGAGTGTGCCGTTGGTTTCGGCCGTAGCATTAATGGTCGTCGTGACGCCGGACTGGTTGCTGGCGTCAATGGTTAGGGCCCCCGAAGCGGCGACATTGGCAGCGTCAAGTGTCAATGTATCCCCGGCACCGGTTAACGTCCATGTTTCCCAGCCGCTGATGTTGGCCAATTCGGATGACAGGGTTCCGCCGCCGAAAATCGTCAAGCTGTCGCTGGTTCCGCTGCCCCCTGTTAGGGTGGCATTGCCAGCCGAAAATAGCATTGCCTTCTTTACTGTCAGATTAGTTATTCCAGTTCCGCCAGTGTAATTGATGGTCTGGGTAGCTTCGTTGGTAGTGTCAAGCGTCACTGTTGCGCTTGTTACGGCGCTTGCGTTGATGGTCAAGCTGCCGGTGGTAACATTGTCTACATCCAGCGTGATGTTGTAGGCCGCGTTGGTGGCCAGCACCCAAGATTCCCATTCTTTGACATTGCCCAGTTCGGTGGCATCCAGTGTGATGCCGCCGCCACTGAAGGTCAGTGTGTCGCTGGTGCCCTGACCACCGGTGATGGTCGCCGCCGTGCCGCCGCCCGTGCCGAGGACGCTGGATGCAATCGTCGCGCTGACGTTGCCATTGCTTTCCGCCGCCGCGTTGAAGGTCAGATCACCCACAGCAGTGACGTTGGCCAGGCTGAATGTCCCGGTGGTGCCAGAAGTCACATTGTTGTCGTCCAGGGTCAGCGACGTTGTGGCGTTCGTCGCCAGCGACCACACTTCCCAAGCCGTGACGCTGGCCAGTTCCGTGTCATCCAGACTGCCGCCGCCGGTAATCGACAAAGTATCGTATGTGGTGTCGGTGCCGCCATTCAGGACCCGGGTTTCACCGGTCAGCGCGCCTTGGGCAATGGTCAGGGTGTCGTTTCCGGCATCGCCATTAATGGTCAGGATTTTTGATGTACCGTTGATGACAATGGTGTCGTCGCCGCTGCCGCCGTACAGGTAGTTCAAATAGGTGCCGGTGCCGTAGATGGTGTCGTTATCCACCGATCCGACGAAGGCGCCGACATCCCACAATCCATTTCCCCATGTCGCGGAGTTCGAATCGCTGGTATCCCTTACGTTCGCCGAGGTTTCGTATTTCATATCAACATCGTCGTAGTAGCTGTAGATCGACGCGTAGATGCCGCTGGTTCCGGTCAGGTCAAGGGACCCATAATTGAAAACATTGAGATCGGCGTCGGGGATTCCGTCGCTGCCTGCATTGTCATTGTTATCGGTCGCGGTGATGCCGCCGATTATTATGGCGTCCGTAGCCACCGAAATATTGAAGGTATCGCCGCGGCCCTTGCCGTAGGCGATGATGCCGTCCAGAGTGCCATCAATATTGAAAATGTCTGCACCCGATCCACCGGCGACGACATAGCCCACATCATTAACGTCAAGCGCCGGCATCACCAGGACGTCGCCGTGCTCGGCGTCCGCCGGATCTCCCGTCAGATCTTCCTCGCTCTGTTCGGTGAAACCGCCAGCCAACTCTGGGACGGTGGCGTCGGCGAACAGGTACTGATCGAGGCCTTCGAAGCTGATGGTCGAGGCTCTTGTTGCGGTATTGACGGTCGCTGCGTTATTGGTGCTGTTGCCAAAGGTTCCGCCGAAATCGGCTAGGGTATAGGTGGCGGACGAGGTGTAGTCGGCGGTCGAATAATCCGACCAGATTTCGATGGTGCCGATCGTCGCGTCAGCGTTGTCGACGATGACCTTGATGACGGTATTGTCCAGCGCGTCGAAGGATATTTGGTCAGAGCCGCCGGAATCGGTGACGGTGTCGGTGCCCGACAGTTGGTCGTGGGCGAAGTAAAAGTTGCTGTTTTCTGCGCCGCCGATCAGGTCGTCGGTGCCAGTGGTCCCGTAAAGAACCTCGTCAAAATCGATGATGGGGCGGTCGTCTTCGGGGTCTCCGATGAAAAAGAACTCTTCCTCATCGCCGTTGCCTTCTTCGTCGCCGCCGAAGTCGAAGCCGAAGTCGAAGCCGAAGTCGAAGCCGCCGTCGAAATCATCACCACCTACGTAGCCGCCACCGTCAATATGACTGCCGTCGTCGACATAGCCGCCATCGTCAATAAAACCACCGCCGTCATCGACATAGCCGTCGCCGTCACCAAAGCCGCCAAGGTTGCCGCCGGTGGTTCCGCTGCCGCTGAGGAAGGCCTCGGTGCTGATGTAGCCATCGTCGCCACCATCCTGGCCGCCGTCGCCGAAACCACCGCCATCGTCAAAATCATCGGTAACACCTACCGCCGCTTCGGCTGCGTGCAGGGCGTCTTCCGGGCTTGCCCCAGCTGCAATGGCTGCATTATAAGCGGCTTCGGCAAGGGCAATCTCTTCATCTGTAGCTCCATCTGCACGGGCCGCTTCCACGCCAGAGGTTGAGCCTTATAACGACCCACCTAAACGCCCCATAGAAGAAAATATTATACCCCTTCCGGGAATTCCCCAGGAACGCAAACTAAGTTCCGACGAAATGTTCGAACATTGGTATGCGGTCTATCCCCTCAAAAAGAACAAGGGACGCGCTCGAAAGAATTTTAAAGCGGCTCTCAAAAATGTTTCGTCATTTGAAGTCTTGTTAAATGGAGCCACGCGCTATGCGGAAAGCGTTAAAGCAGCAGCAACTCCAAAACAATTTTATATCCATCCATCGAATTGGCTAAGCGGCGAAAGATGGCTCGACGAGGACGATATCGGCGATCAACCGGCCTCCGAAGGTGAATGGGGCGAAATCATTGACGACATGAGCGAGGAGGGGCAATCCGATGCTGGTTAGGGAAATCCTCCAAGATATTGACGCTATGTATCCTCAAGCGTTCACAAACGAACAATCGCGGCGGTCCTGGGGGAAAGCTTACGTCAGTATCCTTAGCCCGTTTGAAGGCCCAATATTAGCGGCAGCGTGGGAATCAACCATGCGGGAGCATACAAAAGTCGCTTTTCCCAAACCGGCCGATATTTTAGCTAATTGCCATCGAGAAAAGTCATCACCAAACAATGATAGTGATTTAATTCGAGATTGGAATTGGATAGACAAGCGCCGGTTAGAGCGTATTGAAAACTGGAAACGCCAGAATCAAGAAACATGGTTGGAAGCCGTTCAAAAGGGCTTTCAGTACCAGTTTGAAAACGCATTAAGGAAAAAGGCTGACCGGGCCGCTCAACAGGATTTCATTCGCTTCAAGGGATATACCCCTTTGAATAACGAAGATATGACGATTTCCGAAGATGAAATCGCCCTTATTTGTGGGGATCTCGTGAATAAAGACGGCCAGGCCGGAAAAACCCCCGTCGGCAAGGTATTGGATAAGGCAAGGGGGGCAATATGTTGACTTGTATTCTTGCCAAACCACAAGATTTTGATTACAGTACACGTATTCAGGTCGTACCTGAATCGACCAACGAACCCGAACAGGCCGTGCCTAAACAGGGTGAAATCGTTGGATCGCTTGAAATACCGGGCGAGGTCGTACCTCGCTTTACACCTCCCGACCCTGTCAGGTCTGAAAGGTTGGTTTTTCGGCAAAGAAAGCAACGCCATGGTGGCGGCGCTTTTGGCATCCGAAAGGCAACCAGATGACGACTGCACAAGGTGAAATCCTACACCGCAAAATGACCCTTGAGGTCGACGGCACCGCAAAGGACAAGCGGCAAGTTACGCTCGCTTTCAGTTCTGAGAAACCGGTTGAGCGGTATTTTGGTATTGAAGTTCTCGATCATGAAAAGAAAAGCGTCGATATGGCGTTTCTCAATAGTGGTCGAGCGCCTCTCTTGGTCGACCATAATCTAGGCGATCATGTCGGCGTTATTGAACGTGCTGAAATAGCGTCCGACCGTGTCGGCCGTGCCGTGGTGCGGTTTGGGAATAGCATCCGTGCAGATGAAATCTGGAACGACGTGAAAGAGGGCATTCGTCTGAATGTGTCAGTCGGGTATGGGAGCTCTTGTTTTTGCCTTTACTTATTTGTCGCAAAGCTACTTTCACGCTCACCACAACACTCAAGGAAAGGCAGATAAAATTAGAGCCACCGCTTTCCAAATTGCGGCATTCTCAAGTTTTGCCATTGGTTTTTTCTTGTTTCTGAGGGGGTGTTACAAAGTGGCGAAGGCTTTAGGAGCAATTTAGGAAACGGGGTAAGTTGCAAGAGGCTGCAAAGCGTTGCAAAAGTGGCGTCCCCTACGGGATTCGAACCCGTGTTGCCGGCGTGAGAGGCCGG
>JABHGV010000083.1 GCA_018671895.1 Rhodospirillaceae bacterium
ATGGACCCGATGCCGAAACCCGCCGTCAGGTTGCCAAAGACCTGACCAAGGCCTTTGCCGAGGCCGACAATGTGGTTGACGAAGACAACTTCATTCAGGAACCCCACGATGCCTGGCATTTCGTCGTTGATCGCGACAAGGCCATTCGCCGCGGCGTTTCGGTCAAGGACATCAACAGCCAGCTTGAAATGGTGATGGGCACCTACAAACTGGGTGATCTGAAACTGGGCAATATTCTCGAGCCCCGCCACATCGTCATGCAGGTTCCGATCTCGTTGCGAAATCAGTTCACGCGTCTGGGCCAGCTGCCGATCCCGTCGGGCAAAGGCAAAATGATCCCGCTGTCCGAACTGGGGCATTTCAAGCGTGTCGAGCAGGACCAGATGATCTTCCACAAGGATCTGCGCCCGGTAGAATTTGTGACCGGCGACGTGACCGGGCGTCTGGCGGCACCTATTTACGGCATGTTCGCGGTTGAAGATCTGCTCGCAGACTACATATCGCCCGATGGTGTGAAACTGAAATCCCATTATATAGGGCCTCCCGATGACAGCTTCTCCAGCGCATTCGAGTGGACTGGTGAATGGACTGTCACCTACGAGACCTTCCGCGACATGGGGCTCGCCTTCGGTGTCGCCCTTATCCTGATTTATATGCTGGTGATGTGGGAGTTTGGAAACTTCAAGCTGCCCGCCATCATCATGGCACCAATTCCGCTGACCCTGATCGGTATTATTCCGGGGCACTGGATCTTCAATGCCGAATTCACGGCAACATCGATGATCGGCTTTATCGCGCTAGCCGGGATCATCGTGCGAAATTCAATCCTGCTTGCCGATTTCTCGAAACGCATGGTCGAAGAGGGCATGACCGTACAGGATGCGGTTATCGAAGCGTGCAGGGCGAGAACACGGCCGATTCTGATTACGGCATTGGCTCTGGTTATGGGGTCCAGTGTGATTATCACCGATCCGATCTTCCAGGGTATGGCAATCACGTTGATGTTCGGCGTCGTTGTCTCGACCCTGCTGACGCTGGTCGTGATCCCGCTGAAATGCGTTCATGCCGACCCCCGGAAGGTCTATAGCTGCAATGGTACAGACGACACTCTCGTCATCAACGGCACCAACGGTGTCGACACCAAGTCCGAAGCAATTCAGGACGACGATGAACGCAAATTCAAGGTCCTGGGGCTGTTGTGGAAAGTCCCGGCAATGCTCGGCATCTTCCTGTGGACTGCCGTATCAACGGTATTCAGCTTTGTTGGCCGTTCCGGCTTGTTTAGTAAAACCGGTTCCCTGATGACGGAAAAAATCATTCCCGCCGTGACCATGACCGGATATGCGCTACGCGCCCTGCCGTATTTCATCATGTTGTTCGTCAAGGACACGGCATCGCGGATGCGCGACCGCTTCACCACCAAGGAAGAACCTGCGCCCGCACCAACGCCAACGCCTCAGCCTCAGCCGGCACCTGCGGCCAAGAAAGATCCTGAACCCAAACCCGCGCCCAAAGCCAAGAAGGCTCCGGCGAAGAGACCCGTGACCAAAAAGGCACCGGTGAAGAAAGCACCTGCGGCCAAGAAACCTACGGCTAAGAAGCCTGTCGCTAAAAAGGCACCGGTGAAGAAAGCGCCTGCGGCTAAAAAAGCGCCCGCGGCCAAGAAAGCGCCTGCTAAAAAACCGGTCGCCAAGAAACCCGCCGTCCAGGCTCCCCCGAAGCCCACCGCAAAACCGAGGCCAAAAGGCAAGCGACGGGGCATTCGACTAAAAAGCCGACCCGGGAAAAAAACCTGACACCGATACCTAAGAAATTAAGGACGACTTAAATGTCTCAACTCAAGACCCATAAAAGGAAATCGATGATGCGCATGAACCTGTTCGCTGGTGCCCTGCTGTTGGCCATTCCGACCATTGCTCAGGCAGACGACGCAAAATCAACCCCGACACCTTCCGCCGATAGCGCCAACGCACCTCAGGCCCAGGAAATGATCCCGCCGGCACCGATGGGCCCTTATTTCTCGCATCGCATGATGCCAAACGGCGGTCCTGCTGGCAGCGGCTTCCCGCCGGTTGGCTTTGATCCGATGTCAGGGGCCGGTGCCCGTGGGGCTGGCAAAAACCACAATCACTCCCATCAGGGTATGGGTATGGGCGGCGATAATTCCGTCGTCCACGGCATGCCTTATGGGCAGCCCTCTGGAACGCCTTACGGCGGCATGCCTTATGGCACGCCTTTCAAAGGCAACCCACCGACAGCAGCCGCACCCGGAATGCAGCGCCCCGAAGAACCGGAATGGCTTGCCAAGCGTCAGACCGAGGTCGAGAAATATCGCGCCGAGCAACAGAAGCGCTATGCCGAACAGCAAAAACAGTTTGCCGAAGCCGCCAGGAGACAGCCCCCCGCATATGCCCCGCGTGGTTATGGTGCTCCCTATGGCGCACCGCAATTTCGTCCGGGATACGGCCCCGGTTACAATTCCCCGTACCGCGCACCCTATCGTGCACCGTACGGCGCTCCGTATGGATACGCACCGCAACCCAGACCCGCTTACTGAACAAAAAAGGCCGCAAGGGAACCGAGACAATGAGTAACCGTTTAGCACTGTTGGGCATGATAAGTGTGGCACTGGCCGCTGGCCCCGCCGTCGCGGCGGATAGCAATCCGTGGCGTGTGGTCCAGCCTGCACACGGAACGGTACAGATGTCCGGTCCGGGCGCATCAGAAACCCCGCAAAGAGAACAGAAACCGCCGCTTTACGGTGGCTACACCTTTGCGCCCATCAATACCGACGCCACCAAGCCGAGAACGACCCCATATATGTATCAAGGGCCCGCCCGACAGATGCCGCTTGCGGGGACGCAACCCGGATATGGATACGGCGCGCCATACGGTGGCTACTCGGTGCCGCTGGTTGCAGGTATTGGACACCCCGCTGGTCTGGGCGCATACCCCGGATACCCCGGTGGTCTTGGTCTGGGTGGATATCCCGGTGGTCTTGGCGGTCTGGGTGGATACCCCGGCTATCCAGGTGGACTGGGTGGATATCCCGGCGGCTGGGGTGGCAACGGGCTGAATGGTTTATCAGGTCGATTTTCGTGGATGCCGTTTTGGTAATCCCCGGCAACGAATACGACGATGGACTGCGTAATTCTGGGTGAAAGCCTGGTTAAGGGTGTTGGAGCTCTCCCCCTCCAACTTCTTTCTCTCACCAGGGGAAATGACGACACGAAAAGGAGTGCTGAAAATGAAAGCAAGCAAACTGTTTAAGATTCTGGCAGTTGCCGGAATCCTGGGTGTTGGTTCGTTCGCATCAAGCGATGCTTCCGCATGGGGCTGGGGTAACGGCCCGTGGAGCGGTGGGCCTTGGGGCGGTGGACCCTGGAACAACGGCTGGGGTAACAACGGCTGGGGTAACAATGGCAATGGCTGGGGCAACGGCAACGGCAGCGGCTGGGGTAACGGCAGCGGCTGGGGCGACGGAGACTTCTCCATGAGCTTCAAGGGTCGCGGCAATGCCGATAACCGTTTCAACGGTTATAACAACTACAACGGCGGCGGCTACGGCGGCGGTTACGGCGGTGCTCCGTATGGCTATGGTGGTGCTCCGTATGGTTATGGCGGCGGCGCTCCGGCTCCGTATGGCTACGGCGCTCCGGCTCCGTACGGCTATGCTCCGGCTCCGGCTCCGATTCCGGCTCCGGCTCCGGCCCAGTAAGCCAATGATGTGCATGGAAGTGCCGCACGGTCGCGGCGCTTCCATCCATCATCGTATTCAGGCATTTATTTTTTGACTTTCCACACGGAAACCAAGCGATGCGCTTAACGCGACCCCTTCTCGCCATCCTTTTGGGCCTCAGTCTTGTCCCGGTAACGGCTGCGGCCAAAGGCGCCAAGTCCTTTACCGCAACCGCAGTACAGACGGCGCCGAACACACAGTCGCAAAGTGGCAAAATTTTTGTCTCCGACACCGGCACCCGGTTTGAATTTTCTGAATACGGTCGCGACGTCGTGCAGATTACGCTGACCGACAAGAAACTTATGCGCGTCCTGTTTCCGGCTGATAAATTTTATATTGAAACCACGACTCCGAAAGAGACGCCCATCACCGCTGCGAAATCAACGACGCCGTGTCCATCCACTCCGGCCATGGTCTGTAGAAAACTGGGCAATGAAAAATTCGGCACCATGGATGTCGAACGCTGGAGCCAGTCAATCACCGGATTAAAGGGCGAAGCAACACTGTGGTGGGACCCGAAACGCAAAATGATCGTGCGTCAGGAATACCCCGATGGTCGCGTCATGCAAATGCAGCTGTCCAACAAGGACGCCTATAACGGTCGTGACACCGAACGCTGGGATATCTCATACGTCCAGCAGGGCCGGACGATGGCGCGGGCCGTGCGCCTGATCGACGTCGAACTCGGCATTATCGTCAAGGAACAATCGCCTTCGGGAATGATCCGTGAACTGCGCGACTTAAAGGCAGTCAACGCCTCGCCTGAATGGTTCACGGTGCCCGACGGCTATCAAAAGATAGAGCCGCCGAAGCCCGAAACACTACAAAAGCAATAACCCGACAAACACGACAGACAAGGATGACCGGTATGAAAACCGTGGTGGGAAATTTAAAAGGTGGAACAGGCAAAAGCACCGTTGCCTTCAATCTCGCCTTATGGCTCGCAAACATGGCCCGTCCCGTGGTCTTGTGCGATCTGGATCCTCAAAACACCCTGCGCGATGCCGTCGATGTGCGGGTCGAAGAAGGCCACATGCCGACGGTCTCGGTTTTTGGCTCGATTCCCAAACAGGCCGACGGCGACGTCATTATTGATGTCGGCCTGTCGAACATGGAAGCTGTCAGGGTGGCGCTTGGCCGTGCCGATCGGGTGTTGATTCCGGTAACCCCCAGTCAGGCCGACGTATGGGCGACCCAGCAATTCCTCGACATCATCGACGACAGCACCAAGGGCGGCAAGCGTCCGGATGTTATCACCTTCCTGAACCGTGCCGACACCCATCCGGCGGCCACGGAAAACGCCGAAACCCAGGGTGTCCTGCAAGAAATTCCGGGGATGACCGTGCTCGACAACAAGCTTTCCCAACGCATGGCGTTCCGCCGTTCGTTTAGTGAAGGCATGGGCGTATTCGAACTGGAGCCGCGCGGCAAGGCGGCGATTGAATTGAACGCTTTGGCCGAAGCCCTGTTCGCCTGAGCGCAAAACTGATTACTGACTGGAGATTACACAATGGCCGTTATTCGCTGGATCCTGACTCATTTGATGATCATTTTCGCCGCCGTACTGGTGGTTTCCGGAATCGTCTACAAGGATGAAATCCAGGTAGAACTGAAAGAGCTTGGCATTATCAAGGAACTCGTAAGGGCCGAGAGCGAGCAAAAATCTGCTGCCATGGCGGCACCCGCAGCCAAAGCAACGACCCCGGCTCCGGCCCCAGTGGCAGTTGCTGTGGCACCGACTCCGGCCCCAGTTGCCGCACCAGCTCCAACCCCAGCCCCGGCCCCAGTGGCTGCACCAGCCCCGACCCCGGCCCCGGCCCGCATGCACAGCCCGCAACCGAACGTCCGCAAGCATCCCCATACTCAACGGACCCATCCGCAGCAAGCCGCACAGATGATGCAGCACAGGTCCCAGGGACATCACAAATCGCACAAAAACAAATCGAGCAATCATCATGCGTCCGCCCCCGCCATCGACGATGCAGTGAAGACAAAATGGGTCGCCGCGCGTACCGCTTTCTGGCGTCGCGATTTGGCGGGTGCCGAAAAGCTGTACAAAGAACTGCTAGAGGCCAGCAAGGAAGCCGACATCGCCGGTGAACTGGGCAACATCTACTTGATGCAGCGCCGCCCCAAAGAAGCTACTGACATGTACTTCGAAGCGGCGAACAGGCTGCTTGGTGGCGAGCATCCGATGCACGCACGCAAGGTTATCAGCACCCTGCGCCGTCTCGATCCTGAAAAAGCCGAACAGGTCCGTCAGAAAATCCGGGAACACCACAAAACAGAACACGGTGGTCATACAGAACCCGCCCAAATAAAGGAGAACACTAAATGACCTTCCTGAGGAATCTTCTCGCCATTGTCGGCATTGCCACGATTTTACTTTTTGCCGCCGTCAGCCCGGCGATCTTTGAAGTCAAATCCCGTATGGACCAGTTCGACCCCAAGGCCATGGATACCTACATCGACATGTTCCAGAAGATCCTGGAAACGGGAAATGCCGCCGAAGCAACTGTGTGGAAAGCGCAGGTTGAGGAAGGTCTCAGCTTTGATGAAGTTAATGAAACGATCCTGTTCGTCGCCAATGAACACAACATCAAAAATGTTGGCGAGCTGCCACTGTATAAACAGGTTGAGTCTATGAGCGGAAAGCCTTACAGACATGCAAAGATTTACATGTTCTGCAATGCAATGACCGCGGCGCGCATGCTTGATTACAGCGACGCCTATGGTGCCTATCTTCCCTGCCGGGTTTCGCTGATAGAAGACAAACAAGGACGGATGTGGCTGTACACGCTGAACATGGACCCGATGATCCATGGCGGACTGCCACTGCCGGATGCACTGAAGACAGAGGCCCTTGAAGTTAAAGCCATTATGCTTGATGTGCTGAAACGGGGCGCCAGCGGCGAATTTTAATCGCCCGACACGGAGTTGTTAAGAGAATGCTTTTCAATCGCCAGGATATTCCCCTGACAGAGCGCCTGAACAACCTTCAGGAACACCTTCAGGAAGAACACCCTGACCTGCTGCAAGTGCTGCCAACTTATCGGCAAATGGACAAGGTTCTAAACCGCCTTGGCCTGCTCGATGCCGACGAATCCCTGGCGACGCAGATTACCTGGTGGCCATTGATCAGTGTCCTCGGCACCTTTTCATCGGGGAAATCGACGTTCATCAATTCCCTGCTCGGCGAAAAGCTGCAAAAGACCGGCAATCAGGCCGTCGACGATAAGTTCACCGTTGTCAGTTACTCCCACCACGACGCCACCCGCACCCTGCCCGGCACGGCACTGAACAACGATCCCCGGTTTCCGTTCTTTCGCATCGGCGAGGAAATCGACAAGGTGTCCTCTGGCGAAGGCAAGCGCATCGACAACTACCTGCAACTGAAGACGTCTTCGGCGGAAACCCTCAAGGGCCGCACCCTGATTGACTCGCCGGGGTTCGATGCCGACGACCAGCGGCGGTCGACCCTGCGGCTGACCGACCACATCATCGACATTTCGGATCTGGTGCTGATCTTCTTCGATGCCCGTCATCCGGAACCCGGTGCCATGCAGGACACACTGGCGCATCTGGTTAAGGCATCGTCGGGCCGTTCGGATTCAAACAAGTTCCTGTACGTGCTCAATCAAATCGACACCACGGCGCGTGAAGACAATCCGGAAGAAGTGGTCGCCGCATGGCAGCGTGCACTGGCCCAGGCCGGCCTGACCGCCGGGCGTTTCCTGTGCATCTATAACGAAGAAGCCGCCTACCCCATCGTCGACGAGGCGCTCCGCGAACGCTATCAGCGCAAGCGCGATATCGACATGAAAGAAATCACCAGCCGCATCGGCGAGGTCGAGATCGAACGCAGCTATCGCATCGTCAGTTCGCTGGAAGATGCCGCACGCGGTATCGAACGAGACGTCATCCCGGCCCTTGAAAAAGCCATGGGGTTCTGGCGCAAGGTTACCCTGGCCGGCAACATCGTCGGTGTCGGTGCTGCCGCAGCACTCGCTTACGGAGCGATTACATTGTTCGGCATTGATGCCCTGCAAGCCCTGTTCAACAGCATTCAAGGCTACATTACCGGCGTCTTGGCCCTTATCGCCGCCGTTGGTGTCGTCGGCATTTCGTGGCATTACCTGATGCGCAATCTGGCGGCCCGTTTCGTCGTCAGCCGCCTTGCGGAACGGTTCGGCGATCAGGAATTGAACCTGCGCGGCGCGTTCCTTAAAACCACCAACCCGTGGCGGTCAATCTTCAGCGGCGGCATCGCCGGATGGGGAAAGACGACAAAGTCCATGATTGGTGATATCTTGCAAGAGATCGAAGGGCACATTCAGCGTCTCAACGATCAACACACCGACCCGTCCGGGCGCAAGCATGCATCCAACGAAGGCGACATGGAAACCAGCTTCGTGCCGGTTGCCGCACCCGCCGTTTCCATGCCGGATTCACAAGCCGTAAATGCATCGGCTGAATAACGCCCCGTTTCGGGTGCAACAACAAGAATACGTATAAGGATTGATTGTGTACAAAAGAGTCAACAACAGCCGTAGCATGGTGGTCGCCATTATCGGCATCGTCCTGGTCATGAGCATCTTCACATGGCTGATGTACGGAATATCCCAAAGCATCCACACAATGACCGAAACCATGGTCAGACTAGGCCATGACGTTAACACCATGACCCAGGTGCAGAAGGTGATGGTTCATGACATTGGCGTGATGACCAAGAACACCACCAGCATGCAGAATTCCGCCCAGAATATGAATGCCAGCATGTCGCGCATGGGCTACGACGTCGGTCGCTCGTCGCGTATGTTCTCTTCACCAATGAATTATTTCTGGAATATGGGCCAGTAAATCAGGCCAGTTTCAGCAGCTCCAGGATACCCTGTTTTTTCTTTTCCGGGGCCGGGACATACTGCTCGATGATACGGGTGACGGCCTTGCCGTCGATTTCCATCTCGCCCGCTTCTTCATGCTCGAAGAAGAACTCGGCCACCGGCAGGATCGCATCATGGACCTGCTGGTCAGCAAACATTTCCTGGGTCTTGTCTTCCAGATCAAACAGGATTTCTTCTGAATCGTAATCGTCTTCGCCGTACAGCGCTTCAAGAATGCGGGTGATCTCGTCAATCCGCGATATGTCGCCGGAACAACACGAACTGTGTCCGCAGATCATTTCTTCTGCGGTCTGCCCGCCGAATAGTTCCAGCACCCTGTTCTCGAGCGTCTCGATAAATGAATCCCAGTTGTGACTGGCAAAGGCCTTTTCCGCCAACATCATTGGCGGGCGTGGCAGCATGATAATGGATGTAATTTGTTGCCCGAGCAGATACGCCGTAATGGCGTGTCCCGCCATATAGACGGAAAGACGATAGGCTTCGTCATCGCAATCAAGCGTCTCGGTCATATTGTCACAGTCATTTTATTCTTTTGCCCGCCCAGCTTACCAAGGTGTGACCGATGGAATACGAATCCCTTCCGTTAACCAAGTCTAGCAACTTATGGCGAATGCATACACTGCAATTATTTGGACCGTTTAGTGGTGTGGCCACGCCTGACACTGGCCCTCTTCACACCATTTTGGAATCCTCAGCATCTTGACTAGGTCAGGCGGATGCCGAGGTCGTAACAGGAACTCCCACCGAAGTGGGGACTGCTTATTTGGTCTTTAGCGGTTGGCCCGGCAGCTTGTAAGCGATCGGACGGGGGGCGCCGTACGGGGCGCCATAGTAAGGACGGTTGTAGCCATACCCATTGCCGTTGCCCGAAGCGTTGGACTTGCCAGAGAAGCTCATGGAAAATGAGCCATTGCCATTGCCGAAGCCGTTACCAAAACCGTTGCCATTCCACGGAGCGTTGCCCCAGGTGTTGCGCGGGTAGTACGGGCGATATCCGTTCGGTGCAACCGGACGCTGAACTGCAACCATTCTCGGGGCCGCCTTCGGGGCCACGGTGGCGACCTTGGCGGGAACCATCACTGGTGCCATTCTAGCGGGGACCATCACTGGTGCCATAGCAACCGGCCTCATTGCCGGGAACTGCTGAACGGGAGCAGGAGCCGCAGCCGTTTCGACGACGTCGGTGTTCATATCCTTGTTCATCAACTCAGCGACCTTGGAAACCGTGCTGTCATAGGCAGATACGATGACATTTGTATTCGCAGCAGCGGCACCGGCCAGCAGCACGACGGCGATTGCAGGAATCAAGACCTTCGGCTTTGAAACCGTGGTCTTTGCCGACTTGAACTTGCCCATGGCCATGGCGGCAATGGCAGGATCAATCTTCAGCTTGTCGGTCATTTTCTTGTCAGCGGTTTTGCTTTCAGCGGTTTTGCCTTCAGTTTTCTTTTCAGCAGTCTTGCTTTCAGCTTTCTTTTCAGCTTTCGGTGCGACTTTCTCGACCTTGGCATCAAGGTGTTTCACCGGCGCGTTGCCATCAACGATGGACTTGGCCGAAGCGATAACTCGCTCAGCGCGAGCCGCACCAAAGCCAGGAACCTTGCCCAGCTTTGCGGCAGATGTCTTGGCGATGTCTTCGATGCTCGAGAAGCCGGCTTCGTTCAGCTTAACGGCGGCGGCTTTGCCGATGCCGGGGATGTTTGTCAAAGTATTGCTCATGGGTGAATTCCTATGCTTGGTCTGTTTGTCTAAATCTGAGGACTCAAGTTACTAAAAATTCCGATTAATAATCGGTGTCCGGATATGGACGGGACTTATAAATTTTTAAAAAAATTTCCAAACACCCGGCCAGTATTGGCCGGGTGCAAGGAATAAAGAGAGAGAGAAGTCGACTTACTTGGCGTCGGTCTTCGGAGCAACCGGAGCAACCGGGGCATAGCCGTAAGGAGCATAGCCGTAAGGAGCCTGGCCGTAGTACGGGTTGTTGTAACCGTAACCGTTGCCATTACCGTTGCCAGAAACGTTGGACTTACCGGAGAACCCGATGGAGAAGGAACCTTCGCCGTTGCCGAAGCCATTGCCGAAGCCGTTGCCGAAGCCGTTGTTGCCATAAGGGTAGTAACCCGGAGCAACATACTGCGGAGCAACCGGAGCGTTCAGCGGAGCAGCGGTCTTGGATTCCTTGGAGTCGGTAGCGGTAGCGGAGGTAGCAACCGGAGCACCATAAGGCGCGTAGCCGTAAGGAGCATATCCGTTGTGGCCGTTGTAACCGTTGTAACCGTTACCACGCATGTTGCTGTTGCCGGAGAAGTTCATGGAGAAGGAACCGTTTCCTTCACCGTTGCCAGCACCGTTGCCCCAACCATTGTTACCATTTCCCCAGCCCCAAGCGGAGGCGTCGGAAGCGGAAAGAGCGGTGGCACCGATGATGCCGGCGAATGCGATAGCTTTAATCATGGTCTTCATAATGTTAATCCCTTGTCTAAAAAGTTTGCCTTGTCTGAACTGGAAGTCTCGATAAACGGGATCGCCAGTTCGTGTGATTAGTCTGTGGTGCGACTGTTTAGCCAATCGCTTTTTATATTAGATGTACCTTAATAAGGTTTTCCTAATATACAAGTCAACATAAAAAGCTGATAAAAGTTCTTCAGGATGGGTTTTCACGAGTCAAAAACCCCTGTTTTCTGCTATTTATCAATATATCAACAAGCCACAACCCCTTGGGCTAGTTGGTTATTCCATAAGATGTGCTGACCCAATCCATGAATCGGATCGCGCGAAATAAATTTAAAAAAAATTTGCAGTCAGGCGTCTTGCCCGTTGCCTGAGCGCCCTCTGGGCAGACGAATCGTCGCCGTTGTGCCGATGTTCGGCTCACTTTCGATCCCCAGAATCCCGCCATGCATCTCGACAAGATTACGCGTAATCGTCAGTCCAATGCCGGTTCCTTCATGAACACGCGATGTCTGCATCCGCTCTATCTGTGTGAATGGCTGGGTTATTCGGCCAAGGTCTTCCTTGGCAACACCAATACCCGTATCGGAAACGCTAAAATCGAACCATTGATGTGAAACGTTAACCGATACCGTCACCTCTCCCCTTTCCGGCGTGAACTTGACCGCGTTAGACAACAGGTTGATCAGGCATTGCTTGAAAGCCCTGTAATCGGCGAACATAGGCGGCAAATCATCGGCTATATTTTTCAGCAACGAAATGTTTTTATCATTTGCCTGTTCTTGAACAAGGCTCAGGCTCTCATCTATAAGCCTAACAATATCGATGGATTCCAGTTGCAGTTGATGCGTCCCGGCTTCGATCTTTGACATATGCAAAATATCGTTAACCAGCGATAGCAGGTGAGTGCCACTGGCATGAATGTCTTCGGCATATTCTACGTGTTTTCTATTACTCCCCTCATCAACGGACTGCAGTTTGATCATTTCCGAAAACCCGAGAATGGCATTCAGCGGGGTCCTTAGCTCATGGCTCATGTTGGCCAGGAAATGGGATTTCGCCTCGTTGGCCACTTCCGCGTCCTCGCGGGCTTCCTCTGCAATCCGCTCGGCCTCCTTGCGTTCGGTGATTTCGGTGCGAATTCCCACATATTGAAAGGGCTTCCCATCATCGCCAAGGAACGGCACGATCGTCGCCGTGACCCAATATTCACTGCCGTCTTTCCGTTTATTTTTGACATCCCCCTGCCAGGTATTCCCGCTGGCAATGGTTTGCCACAGTTCCTTAAAAAATTCAGGCGGGTGCTCGTTGCTTTTTAAAAGTCGGTGGTTCTGACCCAGCAACTCCTCGTTGGAATATCCGCTGATGTCGCAAAACTTGTTGTTAATGTAGGTAATGTTGCCCTTGACGTCGGTAATGCTGACAATCGCATGCTCATCAAGCGCATGTTTCTGGAACTCCAGGCTCCTCGTTACCTGCTTGCGCAGATCGACTTCCCTCTCCAGAACCTTGATTGTTTCCAAATGCCTGCCCATGAACGATGCGGCAAGGGCAAGGGCGATCAGCAAGGCCGTGGCCGTCCCAATGCCGATTGCCAGAAGCGTCGGTGAAGCGCCGGATTCAGATGCCGTGCTTCCTTCTATGGGAATAAAATACGCCGCTTCAATGGCAATGTAATGCATGCCGGAAATAGCGCTCCCCATGAAGATACCGCCCAACAGCGATAGCCCGCGACCCGATAGTCCGGGGAATTCATCTGCAAAAATAAATTTTACGTACAGGGACAGAATCGCCATAGCGATGGCAAAGATGATCGATGCGAAAAACATGACGGGCGAGTAATAAATAACGGCATCCAGTTGCATGGCCGCCATGCCGGAATAATGCATCAGGCCAATACCGGCGCCCATCAAGCTGCCGCCGATGGCAACCATCGTATGGGTGACCCTGACACGACCGATCACCCATAAAGCCACGGCGCTGGCCAGAACACCGGGAATCATCGACAGCAAGGTTATGAACGGGTCGTAAGAAACATTGCAGGGCAAGCTGAACGCCAGCATGCCGACAAAATGCATGGCCCAAACGCCACCGCCCAGTGCCAGCGCACCCGGCACTAGCCAGACAATTTTATCGTAACCGGTTTCTGCCCGCGCAATCCGCTGGGACAGTTGCAGCGCGGTAAACGAGGCGAATACAGCCATCAATACGGACAACAACACCAACGGCATGTTGTACGTATTTAAATAAGCGACAGATAAATCCTGGCCGGATGACAGAAACTGCATGCCAAAAACCGTGCCCGTTTACACAGGCTCTCCGCTAAATACAAGGTTCAATGGTGTGCCCCCACACTCTGTCATGAGTATAATTGCATGTTGCCTTGTGGGGAAATTATTTTTGTTCAGCCCCTGGAATCATTACCCAGCGGGTTTCCAGCCATCTTCGGGCGCATAGGCAAGCAGTTCGCCGACCTCCAGGTCGAACCACCATCCATGCAGTTTCATTCGCCCGTCATCGACCCGTCTTTTTATCCACGGGAATGACATCAGATTGCCCAGCGAGATCTTGACCGCCTCGCGTTCCACGTGACGGTGCCGGTCTTCACCCTCAAGATCCTTGTTCTTGGCCTCATCGACGATCGACATCCAGGCATCGATAAATTCCCGGCCCTTGCCGTCGGCGTGGCCCTCGCAAAGGCCACGAATTCCCCCGCAATGGGAATGCCCAAGAATAATGACATGTTCGATGTTCAGGTCCCGCACCGCGAACTCGATGGCGGCGCTGGTACCGTGGTAATTGCTATCGGGCGCGTACGGCGGCACCAGATTGGCGACGTTGCGCACGATGAACAATTCGCCCGGGTCGGCCTTGGCGAGAATCGACGGATTCACCCGGCTGTCGGAGCACGCAATAATCATGACCTTGGGGCTTTGCCCGTTTTCCACCAGGTTCCGGTAAAAATCCGGCTGCTTGACGTAATAGGTATCGCGAAAGGACTTGAAACCTTCAATCAGTCGATCGATGGTCATGTGGATTTTTCCGACACCAGTTTCAAACCTTCTTGAAATGCGGCGATGTTCAGGTCGGTGAATTTCTTGGGAACGCATTGCCGGATCGCCGTTTCCATAACCTTCAGCGAACACAGATTACCTTCGCCGACCATCGCCCCCAGCGCGACGATATTGGCGACTCGTGGATTGCCCAGGCCAATGGCCGTATCGGACAATGGCAAGGCCAGCACCCTGAAATTGCCTTTCGGCGGGTCCGTAACCAGCCGCGTATCGATTATCACCAACGCCCCGTCACCAATGGCGGTATCTTTCTTCTTCACCGCCAGTTGATCCAGGATCAGCATGAAGTCGACTTTGGTTGCCAACGGATAGTCCGGTTCACCCTGACCGACAACAAGATCCGAACGGCTGAGCCCACCGCGCGATGTCGGCTCGTAACTTTGTGACTGGGCAACGAATTTTCCTTCGTCGGAAAATGCACGCGCAAATATCTTGGCCGACAGTTGCAAGCCCTGACCACCGGAACCGCTGAGGCGAATTTCGAACTCTTCGGGCGATTTGTTGTCTTGTGCTTTTTTTGCGGCCACCCTCACGCCCCCTTCTTCGACGACGCCATGGTGCTGCGATAGGTCTCGCCATATTCGGCGCGGTCGCTTCTGGTCAACACACCGGTCGGCAGCGCGTTTGGCCGGAACGGCTCGTCAACAATAACGCCGCCGTAAGAATCCGGGCGCATCTGGCTTTTCTGGCTGAGGATCATTTCCGGCGAATTTCCAAGATCGTTCTTGCGGCCATAGATTTCCGTGCAATCTGATATTACCTCGACGAACGAGAAACCCTTGTGATCGATGGCGTCTTTCAGAAGGTTTTTCAGTGTCGGCGTCTGCACCGTCACCTCGCGGCCGACGAAGCTGGCCCCGGCGGCTTCCGCCAATTTGCACGAATCAAACGTCGCTTCGGTATTGCCCGTCGGCGTCGTCGTCGTATAGCGGTCTTGGCTGGTTGTCGGCGACACCTGTCCGCCGGTCATGCCATAGACTTCGTTATTGAGCATCATGCAGGTGATGTCCAGATTGCGGCGACAGGCATGGATCAGATGATTGCCACCGATGGCAAGGCAATCGCCGTCGCCGGTAATAACAATGACATGCAGGTCCGGACGCGCCAGTTTCAGGCCCGTCGCATAGGCCAGCGGACGGCCATGGGTGGTATGGAAAGTGTTGGCATCGACGTACGCCCCCAAGCGCCCGGAACAACCAATGCCCGACACGATGGCAATCTTGTCTTTATCCAGCCCCAATTCATGGGCCGCCCACATCAAGGCCCTGAGCGCGATGCCGTGGCCGCATCCCGGGCACAGGAAATGCGGGAACAGGTCACGCCGCAAGTACGACATGACATCAAATTCTTTCGGCCCAGAGGTCTCGGCGGATTGCTTTTTCTTTGCCATATCAGGCCCCCTTGCCGATTGCGTCAATAATGTCGGCAGGCGAAATCGCCTCGCCATCGATCCGGTTGACGCCGCTGACACGGTCGCGCCCGAGTACCCGCTCGACTTCCAGCGACAGTTGCCCGGCATTCATTTCGGCGACCAGAATACGCTTTGCCTTCTTCGCCGCCTTGACCAATGCCTTTTCCGGAAACGGCCAGATGGTGACCGGCCGGAACAGCCCTGCCTTGATGCCCGCATCCCGCGCTTGTTTAACAGCGCCGCGGGCGGCACGGGCCGATATGCCATAAGAAACGATCAGCACCTCGGCATCCTTGACGTTCAGTTCTTCGAAATGATCGATCACCTTGCGGTGTGGATCGAACTTGTTCAACAGGCGCTTCGACACCCGGTCAACGGTTTCCGGGTCTTGCGTCGGAAAGCCGCTTTCGTCATGGGTCAGGCCGGTGGTGTGTACGCGGTATCCGTCACCGGGGCGGGCCATCGCCGGAACCATGTCCTTGCCCGCCTCGTACGGACGGTATTTATCGGCGGCAACATCGGCCCATTTGCGGTCGACCACATCAAGGCTGGCGGGATCGGGAACATGCACGGTTTCGACCAGATGCCCGATGACTTCGTCAATCAGCAACACCACCGGGGTGCGGAACTGTTCGGCCAGATTGAACGCGCGCACCGTTTGTTCATAGACCTCCGATACGGACGCCGGAGAAATAACAATAATCTGATGATCGCCATGGGTGCCCCAACGGGCCTGCATGACATCGCCCTGGGCCGGACGGGTCGGCATTCCGGTCGATGGCCCGCCCCGCATAACATTGATAATGACACACGGGACTTCGGCAATCACGCCATAGCCCAGATTTTCCTGTTTCAGGGAAAAGCCCGGACCACTGGTTGCCGTCATCGATTTGACGCCGCCCATGGAAGCCCCAAGAATCGCCCCCATGGATGCGATTTCATCTTCCATCTGAATGAAGGTGCCGTCCACTTTCGGCAGTTCCAGCGACATCCGTTCGGCTACTTCCGATGATGGCGTAATCGGATACCCGGCATAAAACCGACAACCGGCGGCAACCGCGGCCAGCGCACAGGCGTTGTTGCCTTGCAGGTTCTGGGCATTTGTCTTGGTTGAAGCTTTGGCCATTTCAGAAATTATCCTTGTGCGGCTGCCCGGGCCGCCTCCGGCGTGCGATGCACAGTAATGGCAAGGTCCGGGCACAACCATTCACAAATACGACAGCCGGTGCAGCGGTCCGGGTCTGTCAGCACTGCCTTTAACTGGTCATCCAGTTTCAGGCACCGTTCCGGGCACATTTTGACGCAAATATCGCAGCTCTTGCACCAGGCGGGGTTGATATCCAGTTGCACGAAATCGCTCATCTCGTGCTCTTCGCGACCAACCACGACCGGCGTCGGCCCGTCGTTATGGACGACCGGTTCCGGGGTCCCATGATCCATGGCTGCCCAGGCGCGGCCCTGCTCGAAAGCCTGAAGGTTGACGTCGACGGTCTTCGGCGGCACGAACCGCGAAATAGCGTCGCACCATACATCTTCGGAAAATTCCAGCGTCGTCGACAACAGCCCCAGCAGCACCGTGTTGGCGGCCCGCTCGTTGCCCAGTTCGCGGGCCATGGTGGTGGCATCCAGCGCGAAGCCCTTGTTGACCCGCGATATAATCTGATCCGACGTTTCGCGCGCGTAGCCTGCCTCGGCACCGCGTTTACGGTTGCGGCACGCAAACGGCGGCACGATGTGCTGGGTGTCGGAAATAAAAGTGCCCTCGCCCGGCCTTATATGATTGACCCAACGCAGGGCCTCTGCCCATTCCAGCGCCAGCAAAACATCGACCGAACCCTTCGGGATGGTCGGCGAATACACTTGTTCACCAAAGCGTACGTGGCTGAACACGCCACCGCCCCGCTTAGCCATGCCGTGGACTTCGCTTTGTTTGACCTGATAGCCGTGTTCCTGGCAAATCGTCGCCAGAACCTTGGAAACCATAATCACGCCCTGGCCGCCGACACCGACGACGAGCACATTAACGGGTTCCTTATGCGTTATTTTCTTGTCCATAATCGATTAACCGATGCCGCCTTTTAAGACCGATTCAGGGGCTGAATGGCATCACTGGGGCAAACCTGCGGGCACAGCGCACAGCCGACGCAGGTGCTGGTATCAATTTTCACCTTGTGACGACCGTCGAACCATTCGTCACTCCACGAAATCGACGGACAACCGACGTTCATGCACGATTGGCACGCGGTGCAGTTATCGGCAATGACGGCAAGCGCCGGGCCTTTGATCTTGACCGGATCCAGCACACAGGGCCTGTCTGAAATCAATACCGACACACCCTTGAAATCGATGGCCTCGCGCAGGGTCTTGTACATGGCGCCCAGATCATATGAATCAACCGTCTGCACCCATTTGACGCCGACGGCGCGACAGACATCCTCGAAATTCAGCCGATGGGTTTCATCGCCGCGCAGGGTCTTGCCGGTGCCCGCGTGGTCCTGCCCACCGGTCATGGCGACCGTATGGTTATCCAGCAACATGACGGTGATGTTGGCTTCGTTATAGACGGCATCGATCAGCGGCGGAATTCCGGCATGCAGAAATGTCGAATCGCCGATGGTCGCGACAATCGGTTTTTCCTCGACGCCGGACTTCGCCATGCCGACGGCATTGGCGATGGATGATCCCATGGACACACAGGTATCGATGGCCCGCAACGGTTCCACCGCAGCCAGCGTATAACACCCGATATCGCCCGCGACCCGGGCTTCGACCTGACGCAAGACCATATAACTGGACGTATGCGGGCACCCCGCACACAACACTGGCGGGCGCGGCACCGGCTCGATCTCAAACACATCGGCGATCCCCGCCTCGGCGGGCAGTGCGCCTGCCTTGATAAAGCCATCGCGCACCAGTTCCGGCGACAACTCGCCCATTCTGGAAAAGAACTCCTTGCCCTGAGCCTTGATGTTCCAGATTTTCAACTGGTTTTCGATTGCCGGCTCCAGTTCTTCGACGATAATCACGCGATCAACGGAATCGGCAAAGTCGCGGATCTTCTTTTCCGGCAGCGGATACGACCCACCCAGCTTAAGCACGCTGGCGTTGGGCAGCACCTCTTTGACATAGCCATAGGAGATACTGCTGGTGATGACGCCAACGCTGGTGTCGGCCTTTTCCCATCGCGTCAGCTCGTTGGTCTCAAGGTATTCGGCGATGTTCTTCTCACGCTCGATCAGCGTTGAATGCCTGATCCGGGCATGCGACGGGATCATCACATTTTTCTGTGGATTGTCGTCGAAATCCCTGCGCGCAACCTCGGTCCGCTCACCCAGCGTTACCGGGCTGCGGGTGTGGGACAGGCGCGTGGTCGAACGCACGATCACCGGGGTGTCGAATTTCTCAGAAAGATCATACGCCGCACTCATATATGACAGTGCTTCTTCGGCATCCGACGGCTCAAGCACCGGAACCATGGCAAAACGCGCGAAAAGCCGTGTGTCCTGTTCGTTTTGCGAACTGTGAATGCCGGGGTCGTCACAAACGATGATTACCAGACCGCCATTGACGCCGATGTATGTCATCGACATCAGCGCATCGGACGCGACATTGAGTCCGACATGCTTCATTACCGACAGCGAGCGAACCCCTTCAAACGACGCGCCCATGGCAACATCCAGGGCGACTTTTTCATTGGTCGACCACTGGGCGACGATGTCTTCTTTGGGAAAGGTTGAAACGCTTTCAAGAATTTCGGTGCTCGGCGTTCCCGGATAGGCGGCCGCTACGCGCACGCCTGCTTCCCATGCGCCGCGAGCAAGTGCCTCGTTGCCCATCAGTGGCTTGGTTTCCACGTTGGCTATTTTTTTGGCGGCTGTAGTCGCATTCCTGCCCACGGAAGTCACTCCCTACTGTTTGGTGCCGTTAGCAGGGATGATATTCCGTGTATTCATCCATCAAGGTCAAGACTTATTGTGCAGTGCGACACATCTTCCGCTTTCCCATAGAATTTTTGTGGATTTGCGCATACTATCCAAAGCAGAGCCATACTAAAAAGGCCAAATAAACAGGGAGAATTATAATGAAACCAGGACTCTTCAGGCATCTTACTATCGCTGCTGCCGCCATTACGATGGCCGTCGGCGTATCAAATTCAGATGCCAAGGCTGCGGACCCGATCAAGATCGGTTCGTTCCTGGCCGTTACCGGGGGGGCATCATTTCTCGGTGATCCAGAAAAGAAAACGTTGGAAATGTACGTCAACAAGATCAACGCCGATGGTGGTGTTATCGGACGTAAACTTGAACTCATTCTTTATGACGATCAGGGAAATCCGGCAAACACCGTGCCGTTTGTCAAACGCCTGATTAACGACGACAAGGTCGATATTCTTTTGGCCGGGTCGACGACAGGCTCGACCATGGCCGCCATTCCTTTCGTCGAAAAGGCTGGAATTCCCTTTATTTCCTTTGGCGGTGCCGGTGTCATTACCAGCCCGGTCAAGAAATGGGTATTCAAGACACCCCATACCGACACGCTGGCCGTCCAGAAAATATTTACCGATATGAAGGCGCGTGGCATCTCGAAAGTCGGGTTGCTGTCGGGCAGTGGCGGGTTTGACAAATCGTGCCGAAAGCAGGTGCAGACCCTCGCACCGGGTAGCGGTATGACCGTTGTTGCCGATGAAACCCACGGCAAGGGCGACACCGACATGACGCCGCAGATCACCAAGATCAAGGGCACTGCCGGTGTTCAGGCCTTCATGTATTGCGGGTTCGGGGCTGCGACCAGCATCGTCGCCAAGAACTACAAGCAACTCGGGGCTTCCATGCCGCACTATCAGACCCATGGCTCGGCTTCCAAAAGCTTCATCAAGAACGCCGAGGGCGGTGCCGAAGGCGTCCGTCTTCCTGCTGCGGCCCTGGTCGTCGTTGACGCACTGCCAGCATCGCATCCGCAAAAGAAAGTGGCCGGCGCCTACAAGGCCATGTACGAAAGCAAGACTGGCGACAGCATCTCCAGCTTTGGTGGTCACGCCTATGACGGGCTGATGATTGCGGTTGAAGCGATCAAGCGTGCCGGTTCGACCGACAAGGCCAAGGTTCTGGCCGAAATCGAGAAGACCAGCAACTTTATCGGTGCTGACGGCATCTATAACCTGTCGGCGAG
This sequence comes from Rhodospirillaceae bacterium, assembly GCA_018671895.1. Lineage (GTDB taxonomy): Bacteria > Pseudomonadota > Alphaproteobacteria > Rhodospirillales > JABHCV01 > JABHGV01. Next base: position 20,752 of record JABHGV010000083.1, read on the forward strand.
CGATCACCTCGGCCTCGACGAAGCGTCCTTCGTTATGGTCGAAGTTCGCAACGGCGACTGGAAAATGCTGAAATAAAAAATCTTTCCAGATAGCATACAGGCTTCCCCGTCAATTGGTGGGGGAGCCTGTTTTTTTCGATAACCGGGAAACCCGATGTCTGCCGATTTCCTTCAATTTCTGTTTTCAGGCATCACCGTCGGCGCCACCTATGCTCTGGTCGGCCTCGGCTTCTCTATCATTTACAACGCCAGCCACGTGATCAATTTCGCCCAGGGCGAATTCGTCATGTTGGGCGGCATGGCGACCGTCTTTTTTTACGGGGCCGGGCTGCCGATGCCGCTGGCGATGGCGATGGCAGTGGCGATGACGATCTTCATCGGCATGGCACTTGAAAAGTTCGCCGTCGAACCGGCCAAAGGTGCCTCCATCGTTACCCTGATTATCATCACCATCGGCGCATCGATTTTCCTGCGCGGTCTGGCCGAAGTCCTGTGGGGCCGAAACTTCCACAGCCTGCCGCCCATATCAGGGTCCGATCCGATCAATATCGGCGGTGCGCTGGTGCTGCCGCAAAGCCTGTGGGTGGTTGGTGGCACCATTGTCATCGTCATCACGCTGGCGTGGTTTTTCAACCGCACCATGACCGGCAAGGCGATGGTGGCGAGCGCCAGCAACCCGCTGGCCGCACGGCTTGTCGGGATTAACCTGAAATTCATTCTGCTGCTGTCTTTCGCGCTGTCGGCGATGCTCGGCTCGATCGCTGGTATTCTGATCGCACCGATCTCGCTGGCCTATCCGGGCGTCGGCATCATGCTCGGCCTGAAAGGATTTTGCGCCGCCATTCTGGGCGGCATGGGAAATCCCATGGGGGCCGTTCTGGCGGGCCTGATCGTCGGCATCAGCGAGGCCCTGACGGCGGGCTATATATCGTCGGCCTATAAAGACGCCGTCGCCTTCATCATTATATTGGCCGTGTTGTTCCTGCGCCCGAACGGCCTGTTCAGCACCGGTGGGACGGAACGCGTATGAGCCCGCTGAACATGCCCGGCCGCAACGGCCTGCTGGCCCTGATAGCCACCATCATGGTGTTGCCATTAATGCTGCCCAACGCGTTTTATTTCGACATCGTTATCCTGATCGGCCTTAATTCCATCGTTTGCATTGGCCTGAACCTGCTGATTGGCTATGCCGGTCAGATCAGCCTGGGGCATGCCGGGTTCTTTGGTATCGGCGCATATTTTTCGGCCATTCTAACCAGCACGTACGGCTGGCCTGCAACGGCGGCGATGGTGGTTGGCGCGGTTGTAGTTGGGTTGCTGTCGTTCATCATCGCCCGGCCTATTATGAAGCTGCAGGGTCACTATCTGGCCATGGGAACGCTCGGCCTAGGTGTCATCATCACCATCGTATTGACCCAGGAATCCGACCTGACCGGTGGGCCTGACGGCATGCCGGTGCCCGGCTTTTCAATTTTCGGATGGGAACCCTACGGCGAGACTGTCTGGTACTGGATCATCGCGGCTGTACTGGTGGCGACGGTATGGCTGTCGCTCAATCTGATTGCCTCGCCCGTCGGTCGTGCCCTGCGTGCGGTGCACGGATCGGAAATCGCCGCTGAAACGCTGGGCGTCAACGTCGTTAAGTACAAAGTTCTGGTGTTCGTCCTGTCGGCCATCATCGCCAGTCTGGCGGGTAGCCTGTTTGCCCACTACACCGGATTCATTACGCCCGACACGTCCGGTTTCATTCATTCCATCCAACTGGTCACCATGGTCGTGTTGGGCGGCATGGCCTCGACCTTCGGCGCCGTCGCCGGGGCCGCCATCCTGACCATCCTGCCACAGTTGCTGACCGTCTTTCACGATTACGAACATCTGGTTTTCGGTGCTGTTCTGATCGGCACCATGATCTTCATGCGCCGTGGTCTGGTGCCGACGCTGGCCGACCTGTTTAACGGGAGGCAAAAATGACATTGCTTCGCGTCGAAAACTTGAGCCGTTCATTCGGTGGCATCAAAGCCATCGACGACCTTAGCCTGACCATCAGGCCGGGGCCGATCCATTCGATCATCGGTCCCAACGGGGCCGGCAAGACGACCCTGTTCAATCTGATTTCGGGAATCTACAAGCCCGGTGGCGGGCGCATCGTGCTTGAGGATGCCGACATCACCGGCCATGCCATATGGCGGCTGGCCGAACTGGGGCTGGCAAGGACTTTCCAGAACCTGCAAATCTTCTTCAACATGTCAGCCATCGAAAACGTCATGGTCGGCATGCATCTGAAAAGCGACAGTCGCTTTATCACCTCGTTGTTCCGCACGCCGGGCATCGTTAAGGGCGATCAGGACAAACGCGAAGAGGCAATCCGACTGCTGGAGTTTGTCGATCTGGGCGATTATCTGGACGCCGATACCGACTCAATGCCCTATGGCGCCCTGAAGCGGCTCGAAATCGCCCGCGCCTTGGCGACCCAGCCCCGCATTATCATGCTTGATGAACCGGCGGCCGGGCTGAACCCTGCGGAAACAGTCGCCATCGACGGCCTGATACAGAAAATTTCCGAAAACGGCATCACCGTCATTCTGGTCGAACACGACATGCGTCTGGTGATGGGAGTATCTGAGCACATCTTTGTGCTGGAAGGCGGCCGCATGCTGGCCGAGGGAACGGTTGCCGATATCCGAAATAACCCGGACGTTGTCGCCGCCTATCTGGGCGAAAGCGGGAGGGACCGCTGATGCTGCTGGACGTCAAGGGGCTGGATTGTCACTACGGTCGCATTCAGGCGATCAGCAACATCGACATCAATGTCGATGACGGCGAACTGGTCGCCCTGGTCGGAGCCAATGGCGCGGGCAAGACGACGCTTCTAAAGGCATTGTCCGGCATTCTTCCGGCCAGTACTGGCACGATCACCTTCAACGGCCACGACATCAGCCGTGTGTCATCTGACAAGCGGGTGCGGCTTGGCATTATTCAGGTGCCCGAAGGCCGACAGGTATTTGCCCCGATGACGGTCGAGGACAATCTTGTGGTCGGCGGCTATACCCGCAGCCAGACCGAAAGGGATGAGACGCTGGATCAGGTCTACGAGATGTTTCCGGTGCTCAAGGATCGTCGCCACAGCGCGGCGGGAACCCTGTCGGGCGGACAACAGCAAATGCTGGCGATCTCGCGCGCCCTGATGGCCAGGCCCCGGTTACTGTTTCTCGACGAACCGAGCATGGGACTGTCGCCGCTGTTGGTCGACGAGGTCTTCGAGACCGTTCAGAAATTGCGCGACGGCGGCACCACCATCTTGCTGGTTGAACAGAACGCCTACATGGCGCTGGCTATCGCCGATCGCGGTTATGTACTGGAGGCCGGGTCCATCGTGCTGGCCGACAGCGGCGAGAAACTGATCGCCAACGACCGGGTCAAGCAAGCCTATCTGGGATTATGAGGGTGCGCGTTTGTCGATGATCCGCTTGGCCTTGCCCATGGAGCGTTCGATCTCGCCGACCGACACCACATTGGTTTCCACCGATATGCCGATCAGCGACTTGATCTGAAACGACAGGTCCTTGGCCGCCGATTTCAGGAACGCATCATCGACGCCATTGGCATCCGGGCGATGTTCGACCCGTATGGTCAACTCGTCGAGACGCTTTTCCCGGCTAACCTCCAACACATAGTGCGGCGACAACCGCTCGTCCTTGAGGATGATTTCCTCGACCTGGGACGGGAAAATATTGATGCCACGAATAATCAGCATGTCATCAGAACGTCCCGTCACCTTTTCCATGCGCCGCATGGAACGCGCCGTTCCGGGCAGCAGCCGTGTCAGATCGCGGGTCCGGTAGCGGATAATCGGAAATGCTTCCTTGCTCAGCGAGGTAAACACCAGTTCGCCCTGCTCGCCATCTTCGACGACCTCGCCGGTTTCCGGGTTGATGATTTCCGGATAAAAATGATCTTCCCAGATGTGCAGGCCGTCTTTGCTTTCGATGCATTCACACGAAACGCCGGGACCGATAATTTCAGACAGGCCATACAGGTCGATGGCGTCCATGTCGAAGCGCGCCTCGATTTCCTCGCGCATCGCCTGGGTCCACGGCTCGGCACCGTGCAAACCGACTCTCAATGATGTTGAGCGGGGATCAATGCCCTGGCGTTCGAACTCGTCGCCGATGGCCAACAGGTATGACGGCGTCACCATGATGACGTCCGGTTTGAAGTCCTGAATCAACTGCACCTGTTTTTCCGTCTGCCCGCCGGATAACGGAATCACCATGCAACCCAGCCGTTCGGCCCCGTAATGGGCGCCAAGACCGCCGGTGAACAATCCATAGCCATAGGCCACATGCACCTTGTCACCGGGGCGCCCGCCACCGGCGCGGATCGAACGCGCCATCAGGTCGGCCCACATATCAATGTCGTTCTTGGTATAGGCGACGACGGTCGGGTTGCCGGTGGTGCCGCTGGATGCATGCACCCGGGCAATTTTATTTTCCGGCACCGCAAACATGCCAAAGGGATAGCTCTGCCTAAGGTCATCTTTGACCGTAAACGGGAATTTGGCGAGATCGGAAAGCTGCTTTAGGTCATCGGGATGGACACCGGCGGTATCAAAGGCTTTTTTATAATGCGAGACATTGTCATAAGCGTGAGCCAGCGACCATTTCAGGCGCTCAAGCTGCAAGGCGGCTATCTCGTCACGACTGGCGATCTCAATGGGATCCAGTTCATCCTTCGATGGTGCCGTGGCACGCATATCTCGCCCCCCTTATCCATTTTTTTATTGGGTATTTATATTGAAGCATCCGGCGGATCGCTTCAATGCCCGGATTCAGGTTTTATCCAGACCCAGCTTGTCGTTCAGGCCAGGCACCGATTCCGCCTTTAACTGATACGAATTGCCGCGAAAGATCGCCACCGTATCGCCGTTCTCGTTGCTGACCGTCACGTCATAGACGCCGGTTCGCCGTTTGCGGATTTTCTTTTCGGCGACCGCCGTCAGTTTTTCGCCAAGCGCCACCGCTTCGACAAAATCGATTGAACACGACAGGGCCAGCGTCGAGACGTTTCTGGAATTGCATGCATAGGCAAATGCCGTATCGGCAAGGGTAAACATGACGCCGCCGTGACAAATGCGGTGGGAATTCAGCATGTCCTCGCGGACGACCATACTGACGCGGGCAGAATTGTTGTCGACTTCGTCAATAACAATGCCCAGCCCGCGGGCCGCACTATCAAGGGCATACATTTCCTCGGCAACGGTCCTGGCGATATCCCCATCGTTGTCGGCGTCACCCATTGTGTTCTCCCCGGCCCTTGTTGATCGTCCGCATCACCATAGCAAACAATCCGTATCAGACAAATGAGCACCCCGGACACGTGCGAAGGCCCCGTCGGAGCCACAGAGCCGACTGCCTCACAGGCAGCTCCGTATTCCAACGAGACCCTGCACCCGGCGGCGCTCCTAGAAGCACCGCCAGATCCCGAGGACTCCCCCTATTCACATTTTTGGCGCACATACTTATTCAGTTTGTCCATGTCCCGTTCGATGTTTTTCACGGCGGCATTGTTATGTTCTTTCTTGGCATGCTCGAGATACCTGAACAATTCCTCGCGCTTATGATCGAACTCTTTAATTTCCTCTGGCGAACATTTGCTGGCAAACGCCGGGGATGCGGGAACGGAAAGGGCCAACAAAGCGGCGGCGGCAGATGCCAATACGATTTTCTTGAACATGGTAAATATCCTTTTTTGTTTGTCTGCGTTACGGCCCCCAATGGCACCGTTTGAATTGCGATGATCCCTTTGTAGACCCAGCCGCAGCAAAAAAGGTTTCCCAGATGTTTCTGGACAAAAAAACTTCAAAAAGGTGTTGATTATGGGAGCATCAGGCCGGGGCGGCCGTTTGGTAGGCGCTTCGTTACAAAGATCTCAGCGCTTCGTCCAGGGCCGGTTGTAGCCCAGAGCTATAAGACTTGGCATCATCCAGACGGCCTTCCATGCAGGCAATTTCCATGGCCTTGCCAAGTTCTGCAAGACGCCTCAATCCCAGCACGGCGGCGCTGCTTTTAAGGTCATGGGCATAACGTATCATCGCTTTCTGGTCATCGCCTTCGGCAGCCTTGATAAAGCCTGAAATACATTCCGGGCCGATACGTTTGAAATCATCAATCAGTTTGACAAGCATTTCCTTGCCGTAATCATCGACCAGCTTGTCGATAAAGGTCTCATCAAGGACCGGAAGCATGGACGAACTTGCTGACGGGGCCGCACCGATCAAGTCGGCGGTTGCTTCTTGCAATACCGCCGCCAGAACAGGCTTGTGAAGAAAGCGACGAGCCCCAGCGGCCAGACATTGACCCTCGACCCCCGCATCTTCACTGCCCGATACAATAACGACCGGAATATCCCTGAATTTTTCGTCGGCTTGTAGCATCGCCAGAACATCCAGTCCGCTGACGCCATCCATGATCATGTCAAGAAAGACAAGACCGACCGGACTGGTCTTGATGATGTCGAGAGCCTGTTGCCCGGATTCGGCAAGCACCACCGTGTAACCGTCTTTTTCCAGACGGTGCTGGATGACCTTGCGTGACATTACGTTGTCATCGACAACCAGAATGTCGGGCGTTGCTTTCGTCGATACAGGCTTTTCCGTCATTGGTTTGTCTGTACGTCCCAGCCGCCCTTGTAGCCGACCGTCGGCACGGTTTGAATGGCGTCCTTGTCGAGCTTCTTGCGCACCCGGCTGATCAGGATATCGACGGCGCGAAACGACATCGGTCCTTCGCCGGACGATATGGCATCGACCAGGTCTTCGCGGCTCAGCACCCGGCCTTCGGCCTGGGCCAGCACCCAGATCAGTGAAAACTCGGCCGGGGTCAAATCAATTTCATCGCCGTTTTCACGGGTGGCCGCATGTCGTGCATGGTCCAGTTCAACCGGCCCGAATTGCAGACGTCCCCGGGATTTCTCCGCCCCGTCGCCACGACGAATGGCGGCCTGGACACGCATCAGCAATTCACGGGAATCGACAGGCTTGGTGACGTAATCGTCGGCACCCAGTTCGAAACAAGCAATCTTGTCGTCGATGCCTTCACGGCCCGTCAGCACGATAATCGGCACGTTCGATCGCGCCCGCATCTTGCGGACCAGCACAATACCGTCTTCATCGGGCAGGGTCAGATCGACGATCAAACAATCGTGAGAGTCGGAATCGGCCTGGTTGAGGAACTCGGCCCCGGTTTCCGTCACCGTTACCTCATATCCTTCCTTCGCCAAATCCGCTTTGATCATCCGGGCGAACATGGCGTTGTCTTCAACAACAAGTATTTTTTCAGCAGTCAAGTTCCGCCCCCGGCTCATTGTCCTTATGCAGCAGTAACCCATACTGTTTTGACACGATTGATCTTGTTGACATCCTTGACGCTGAAAACGCCTTGGTCAACCAACTGTCGTGCATCTTCAAATTCCGTGCTGCTGCCTGGGGCCAGCTTACCCTCTCCGACCGCCTTGTAATAATCGATTCCAAGGCGAATGTCATCGGCCAGATCAACGGCGTTGTTAGCCTGCATTACTTCAAACATTGTTTCGTAACACAGAACTGCATTTTCCGGCTGGGTCAAAATGTTCATCACAGAACGCCGCGCCAGATTCTGGGCTTCAATGGTGAAGTCGAGTTTAACTTCACTCACCGGATCGATTTTTTTGCTAAGGCGTTCAACCCAGTCTTCAATGACATCGATGTGACCAAGGCCATTGCGGGAACATAGTTCATAAAGCGCATCACGAATGGCGGGAAAATAAAGTGCCGCCATTACCCACAGCACCAGATCCTCGGCCTTGCGAATTTCATCCGGTGGGAAGCTTTCATTGGCACGCACCATATAGGGCGGTTGGTCATCATAGACAAAACCCAGTTGATCACGTTGATCAAAGAAACGGGTTCCCGGCAGCAGCAGTAATGGCGAGAAGTGAACCTTCCCAGGCCTGAGCCCAAGCACAAAATCGGTTGATGCGCGGAATCCGGCATAGTCGTCGCCGGGCAGCCCATAGATTAAATCGAAACTGATTTCAGCATCTGGAATGTAGTCACGCAGCAAGTCGACCTTGTGCAGATACTTTTCCGGCTCGCCGCCGCCAGGCCGCTTCAAAAGATCCAGTGCCTTGGGGTTGGTGGTCTGAATGCCGAAATGCCACTGATTGTGATACAGGTTGACCTTCGACAATGACTCGCACATGGCTTCGTCCATCACATGCACATCCAGCGTGAAGATGGTCGGGATTTTATACTTGGCCTTTGCGATGTGGTCGCAGATTACATGCGCCCGTTTCTTGGTATAGAACAGGCAAGCATCGGTAAATATCACGGCGCGAACATTCGGGTTGTTATAGATGGTGTCGATGTCGCGGCACAACTGATCCAGGTCAAACTTGTAAATGGCCGATTCTTCCGGACCCCAGATGCAATAGCCGCACGAGAACGGACAGCCGCGAAATGTTTCGATGAATACCGTATGCTTGTTCCCGTCGTTCAGGTCGAGCACACCGGTTTCATATATCGACGGAATTTGACTGACGTCTTCCTTGACCTCGCCTTGTGTATGCACAAGGGCACCGTCTTCATCGCGGAAACTGATTTGCGGAATTTCCCGCAAGGCCGCAGGACTGAAATCGCCCTTTAACAATTGTTTGAAACGAATTTCACCGCCATTGCCGCGAACCACGATATCGACGTCCGGGTGTTCCGACATCACTTCGTCGGGCGTGTAGGTGACCAGCGGTCCGCCAAAGACAGTACGCACGTTTGGAAACTGTTCGCGAACACGTTTCAGGCTGTCAGCAACCTGATCGTAATTCCACATGTAAACGGAATAGGCTGTCAGCAACCTGATCGTAATTCCACATGTAAACGGAATAGGCCAGAACATCGGGCTCGGCAGCGACAATGCGCGCCGCGATGTCCTCGATACCTTCAGTTGTCTGGATGTCGATTATTTCAATGTCGTACTTCGCAACAACTTCTGAGTCAGCATCGGCAACCGCTTTCAGAAACGATGGTGCCAACAGGCGCGCAACGACATCGTCCTCGGCAGCCGGATAGATTCCGGGCATGTATATTCCGACGATAACGACTTTGGACTTGGTCTTTTGTCGCGAAACAAAATTCATCTGGCCTTCTTTCTAAAAGCACTATCCAGCTTGCGCGATTCTACGCCACAAGAACATCTGTATTGATGAAATAGAATTATGAAGGCTACCCCTGCTTTCCGTCAAGGTGGGGGTAAGGCAAAATTGGCATTCCTATAAATTGAAATCACACGATAAATCCATCCCAATGCGATCATTCCAGTACCGGCAGTGTGAAGAAAAACGTCGACCCGGTGCCAACTTCGGTCTCGAAATCGATGGTCCCGTCGTGTTGTTCAACAATCATCTTGGATATATGAAGACCCAGGCCCGTCCCCCCTTTCTGGCGGGAATCTGATGCGTCGACCTGGGTAAATTTGTTGAAAAGATCTTTGCGAAATTCTTCAGGAATGCCCGGCCCGCAATCCTCGACGGCGATACGGACACTGCCATTACTGCGTTTTGCCGACACCGCGACTCGCTCTCCCTGGGGTGTAAATTTCGCGGCGTTCGACATCAGGTTCGACAAAACCTGCAGCAGGCGGCCTCTGTCGCCGTGAACCTGAACGTCATTCTCATAGCCTGAAAAATCAAAGGTGACGCCGTGCTTGTCGCCATAGCCCTTGTTGGATTCTATGGCGTCGTCCAGCAATTCGGAAATCTTCACTGGCTGCATGTCATATTCCATATTTCCGGATCCGATTTTTTCCACATCCAGAATGTCGTTAATCAGCAAGATCAGGCGGTCGGTGTTTTTATGGGCAACGTCGAGCATCAACTGTGTCTTGTCGGAAAATTCACCGACGGCCCCGGAACAAACAATTCCCAGAGATCCCTTTATCGAGGTCAGCGGCGTGCGAAGTTCGTGGCTGACGGTCGAGACAAATTCATCCTTGGCTTTTTCAGCCGCCTTTCTCTCGCTCACATCTGCCATCGTGCCGGACATCCGAATCGGCCTGCCATCAAACGACCACTCGACCACCTTGCCGCGATCCAGAGTCCAGATGTAGGTTCCGTCCTTACACTGTCTGCGGGTCTCGCAATTAAGGGATTCTCTCTTACCTGAGAAATGCTGCTCAAGTTGATCGCGAAAGTGTTGGACGTCGTCCGGGTGGATCGTATCGCGCCAGGTATCGGCATTTAAATGGTCAATTTCATTCAGCTTATAGCCGATCATCTCTGCCCAGCGATTATTGAAATCGATTGAGTCCGCATCCAGATTCCACTCCCAGGTGCCGACGTTTGTACTCCAGATAATCTCCGACAAGCGGAGCTCTTTTTCCTCGGATTCGACCCGGGATATCTCCAGGTTTTTGATGGCTGAAGAAATTCTCTCTGACATATCGTTGAAGGAATGCACCAGAACATGCATTTCATCTTCGCCAAAAACTCTCGACATCTTGATGTCATCCATAGGTTCGCCGCGGGACATCTTATCGGCATTACTTGTCAACTGAATGACCGGCCTTATAACGCTGCGCTGAACCACAATGGCGATGATGATGATAAGGAAAAACATCGACAGCGCCTCGCCGGCTAACATCAGACGCATTCTTTCCCGTTCAGCCCTGAACTCTTTGACTCGAATTTTTAACAGGCGCTGTTCTTCCGCCTGAAATTCCACAAGATAAACATGAATGGCATCCATGGTTTCTTTACCGACGTTGCTTTTAACGATGCCAAGGGCTTTATCAGACATCCCTCTTTTCGCCAGATTGATGGTCTCCTCTAATTCTGAAAACTTTTCGTCCATCTTGGCCCCAATGGACATCAGGCGGGACTGCTGCAAGGCATTATCGCTGGTCAGGCTTAGCAGCGTCTTGAAGTTAGAACGTGCCTTGTCGACGCCGTCATTATAGGGCTCAAGATATTCATCTTCACCGGTCAGTAGGAAACCACGCTGCCCCGTTTCCGCGGCTATTAAACGTCCTAAAAATGACTCGCTTGTTTGCAAAACACGGTGCGTGTGCGAGACCCAGCCTTCCAGCTCTACGGTTTTCTTCTCGGAAACCCACAAAAGACCGAAGTTGCTAACGCCGATAAACGCCAACACGCCGAATGCAAAAAGAACTTTTGAACGGATGCCAATTCTCATAACGCAAATAGTCCCCAAGCTTCCGTCATTTCTTTACACGGTGCGCATAGCACCTGTCGATAATACCCAAAGTTACCATCTAGGATGTTTATTTTTACTTGCAAGGAATTCAGCGTTTGCAAGAAAGATGGTACGATACGTGATCTATCGCCGTGGAATTAAAACACTGAATAAAGGGGAGTGATCCTTTTGGACCTTTCAGAATTCCATCCAACGCGCCGAGCCATGATCTGGGGCGTTTTGGCAGCATCCGGCTTTGCAACGACGCTGATGCTGGCGCTGACACGCGCTGGATCAAGCGCCAAACTGCCGATAGTCCCCGGCGTTCAGGAAATGAGCGGCGACGTCCGCATCAACACGAAACCAGCCTCACTGAAACAAGAAGTACACCCCGGCGATGTTGTCACCACGGGCACTGATGGCAGTTGCGTCATTGTTATCAGCGAGCATGTTTTCCTGATCCATGAAGATTCCGAAGTGGAATTCTATCGGGAATATTTCGAAGCCGAGACAGGCTCTGCATTGTCCGGACTTATCACGTTGGCGGCAGGCGCCATGTTGTCGGTGTTTGGCAAGACCAACACCGCCATCACCACCCCCGTTGCCAGCATCGGCATTCGCGGTACCGCGTGCTACGTAAAAGCAGAGTCCGAACGAACTTACGCCTGCGTTTGTTATGGTCGAGGGGAATTGTCAGGCACCGAAGACGGCCTGAAACTGGAAACGGTGACAACCACCAATCATGACAGCCCACGTTATATTTACCCCCCAAGCGCGCCCCGACGCATCGACAAGGCACCGGTGATTGATCACACGAATGCCGAGTTGCGCATGCTGGAAGCCCTAGTCAACAGGGAGCCGCCCTTCGGTGAAGAAGACGGCGCATACTAGCGTCTCTGCACCGGCGATAAGCAGACATAACCGATCAGGTATCAGTCATATCCGTACAGCCAGCGGGTAACGCCATCGGACCGATTGATCACGTCGTGTATGCCGTGTCTGGGAATGAAAATCTCGTCGCCCGGCTCCAGAACAGCGGTTTGCCCGTTAACGCTGACTTCCAGCAGGCCGTCTGTGACCATGACCAATTCGTTGGTGTCATGCACAAAACCGAGCCATCGCTGGCCCGGAGGGTCGACAAACAAATGACAGCCATAACCGCGCTGGGCCCAGTCACGGGCGACCGCATCGTGATCGACCGGTGTCGGGAATTTGGCTTTCGCAATAATCTCGCTCATCATAAATTACTGACTCGCCGTAATTCCGCCGTCAACATACATGATCTGGGCAGTAACAAAATCAGCTGCGGGCGAACTGAAGAACACGGCCGGGCCGACGATGTCTTTAGGATCAGCGATGCGCCCCAGCGGGATACGGTCGAGCAACCCCTGGCGGAACTCATCGTTTTCCATGACGTGCCGGATCATTTCCGTATACACGAACGTCGGCGCAACCCCATTCACATTAATGTTGTGAGGGGCCAGTTCCATGGCGTGCTGCTTGATCAGCATCACCTGTCCGCCCTTGCTGGAACAATAAGCCGAATAGCCGCGCTTGCGAATGCCCAACTGGGCACGCACTGACAACAGGTGCACCTGCTTGCCCCCATTGCCCGCTTCTATCTGACGCCGCGCCACGGCTTGGGCCAAAAACATGGATGCCTTTAAATTCACCTCGATAACCTCGTCATAGGCTTCTTCCGTAACGTCCAGAAGCGGCTGTTCAATCTGGATGCCGACGCAGTTCATCAGGATGTCGATCTTGCCGTGCTGATCGACGACGGCATCGACCGAATCCTTGATCTCGCCGACCGACTTCACATCGACGCTTAAGGCCGATGCGGATAACCCGGCGTCGCTGATATCCTTCGCCAACGCACTGGCTTTATCCCCATTACGCCCACCGATGACAACGGTGGCACCCTCGACAGCCATTCCCCATGCGATGGCTTCACCAATACCACCATACCCACCGGGCAGGTATGCCACCTTGTTGGTCAGGGCAAACCTGTTCGAAAGCTCGGATTTAAAATCAATAACGGGTGCAATTTGTTCCACTTTTTTATTCCTTATTATTAGTCCAGGTGAAGGCCACCGTTGATATCAATGATCTCGCCGGTAATAAAACCGGATAAGGGCGAGACCAGAAAATCGACCACATGGGCGACTTCCTCGCCGTCACAAAAACGCCCGACCGGAATGTCATTCAGCAGTTTCTGGCGTTGCTCTTCGGATAACTGCTCGGTGACCATCGGTGTCTTTATATAGGCGGGCGACACACCATTGGCGGTAACCCCGAACCCGGCCGCTTCGCGGGCCAGTGAAAATGTCAGCGCGGTCATGCCACCCTTTGATGTTGTGTACGCGGTGCCCGCCGTCAGGCCGCCGGTCTTTGCCGCCAGCGAACAGATGTTGACGATCCGCCCCCAGCCCTTGGCCTTCATCCCGGCCAGCCATTCGCGCGACAAAAAGAACGCCCCGTCCAGATTGATCGACATCAGTCGACGCCATTCTTCCGGGCTTGTTTCCACCGCCTTGTTGTTCGACAAGATACCGGCGTTATTGACCAGAATGTCGACGTCGCCCCAGGCATCGCGAATTTCTTTTGCCGTCTTGGCGACGGCCAGATCGTCGCTGACATCGAGCATCAGCGGAATGGCCTTGTCGCCCAGTTCCCCGGCCAGTGCGTCCAGCGGTTCAGATACAATATCGGCCATCAGCACCCGGCAACCGCGCCCGATCAGGGAGCGCACAATCGCCGCCCCAAGCACGCCCGAGGACCCGGTTACCAACGCCAGTTTATTGTCGAGTGTTTCCATCAAAGCGATCCCTTAATATGCCGCCAGGGCGCCGAGGTAATTCTGAACGTCCGGGTTTTCGAGCAGGTTGTCATAGTCGTCGGCAAAACTGAGCTGTCCTTTCTGGACGAAAATGTAGCTCTCGCAGGCTTCCCGCATGATCTTGACGTGAAACTTTTCGTTCGGATGAACACACAGAAACACCAGCCGACCTTCGGCGCGCAAGCGCTTGAAGAAATCCAGCATGAAGCCGATGTAACCGTCCTGGGTATTGAACTGCGGCTCGTCGAACAAATGCACCATCGGGTAATCGGAAACCGGGCGTTCCATCATGAACGACGGCTTGGTCTTGCGAAAATGACGCACCTGATAGGACTGGTGATAATGAATGGCCAGCCGGTCGCGCTCGCGATATTTGACATTGTGAATGTTCTGCCCGGCGCACATAACCTCGCCGTCGGTCGGCTGGTTAGATCCGGTGATCAGTTCGAACAGGGTCGTCTTGCCAGACCCGTTTGGCCCCATAACGCCAACGACCTGCGGCTTATCAATCTGAAAGTCCGCTTCCAGACGGAACGTCTCTTCCTTGTTCCACAGCCCGCGCTGATAAATCTTGCGAAGCCCTTTGACGTGAAGCATGGGTGTATTCTGGGGTGTACTCATGATTTAAATCCCCAACAGGCGCTTGCGCAGCGCGTCATCATCCAGCAGTTCACGCGCGCTGCCTTCATGAACAATCCGGCCATGATCCATAACGTAAACCCGGTCGCTGACCTGAAGCGCGCTCAAGGCATTCTGTTCGACCACCAGCACCGAAATTCCTTCATCTTTAAGGCGGGTGATAATCTTCAGCACATCCTGCACAACTTTCGGGGCCAACCCTTGGGACGGTTCATCCAGCAACACCAGACCGGGCGACCCCAGCAGGGCGCGCGAGATGGCGACCATTTGCATCTCGCCACCCGACAGATTCTCGCAATCGCGTTCCATCAGATATTCAAGGGCTGAAAACAGTTCGAACATTTCGCCTTCGCTCCAGGAACGAAAACGGGTTTTCTTCTTACCCAGCGACAGATTGGTTTTGACCTTCAGGGTCGGGAAAATTCGCCGATCATCAGGCACCCAGCCAACACCGGCGTTGGCAATGTCGCACGTCGCCGCCCGGGTCACGTCGCGGCCATCGAAATGAATTTCACCGCGCCGCGCCGGTGACAAACCCAGGATTGATCGCAGGGTCGTCGTTTTACCGGCACCGTTCGGTCCCAGCAACGCCACAACTTCCCCTTCGCCGACTTCCAGCGACGCCCCGAACAAGGCCTGGGTTTCGCCATAGAATGTCTCGATGTTTGCGACGTTCAACATGATGCGGCCTCTCCAAGCTGGGATTCCTGCACCCATTCATTGGCGCGCAGCTCGTCTGGGGATCCTTCGGTAATGACTTGTCCCCAGTGAATGACCGAAATCTTGTCGGCCAGTTTGAACAGGAATTTCATGTCGTGTTCGATAATGACAATCGAATAGCTCTGCTTCAGCTCGCCGATCAGGTCGGCCAGCCGCGCCGTACCATCGACACCCAGCCCCTGGGTCGGCTCATCGAGGAACAGCAATCGGGGCTCTGACGCCAGCGCGACACCGATTTCCAACGCCCGGCGTTCGCCGTAAGGAAGGTTCACGGCCATTTCCAGTTCCCGACCTTTCAGTCCGACCTTGGCCAAAACATCGGCCGCCTTGTCCATGGTGGTGCTGTCGCCGGGCAAGTCGTAAAGCGGGTTAAAGGCGCGCGTCACCGTACCGCGCAGCGCAATCATGATGTTGTCGATGGCTGAAAATTCATCGAACAGGGTCATGATCTGGAACGACCGCGCGATACCCAATCCGGCAATCTTTCGGGGCTCCAGACCGGTAATATCCTTTCCGTCGAAAACGACGCTGCCGCCGTCTGGCCGGTAATGACCGGTCAGCACATTAAAGCATGTCGATTTTCCGGCACCGTTCGGGCCCATGATGCCGCTCAACTGGTCTGCCTCGAACGACAATGTGATGTCTTCCAGGACCACTTGATCACCAAATCGTTTTTGCAGATGGGTTGCTTCGAAGAATGCCATGATCAGTCCCCTGCCACGGGTTCTTCGGCGGCATTCGGAACGGCGGCCTCTGCCGATTTCGATTGCCGTTTTTTGATGAAATCCTGCCATATCCCGGCGATGCCTTCGGGCTTGAACAGCATCACGGCCATGAACATCAGGCCATACCACAGCAACCATGTTTCGGTCAGCGCGCCCAGAAAATCACGGGCGACGAAAAACACGATGGCACCGATAACCGGCCCCCAAAAACTGACAAAGCCGCCGCCGATCAGGGTCATCGCCGCTGCCCGGCTGAG
>JABHGV010000084.1 GCA_018671895.1 Rhodospirillaceae bacterium
AACCGTATTTAATATTATCCCACGGTTTTATGATATTGAGTCCGGGTCCGTGACCATTGACGGTATGGATGTTCGCGATTCTACGTTTGCCTCTTTGCACGGCTCCATCGCACTGGTCTCACAGGAAATCACCTTGTTCGATGATACGGTGCGCGCCAACATCGCCTACGGTCGAGCCGGTGCCAGCGAGGAAGACATTGAAGCCGCGGCGCGTAATGCTGCGGCCCATGAATTCATCATGGAGCTTCCCGAAGGCTACGACACCGCTGTCGGCGAACAGGGCCTGAAGCTTTCTGGCGGACAACGACAACGCCTTGCCATTGCCCGGGCCATGCTCAAGAATGCACCGATCCTGTTGCTGGATGAAGCGACATCTGCGCTCGACACCGAATCTGAACGCCAAGTCCAATCTGCCCTTGATCATCTATTGCAAGGACGCACGGCTCTGGTTATTGCTCATCGCCTGTCGACTATTGTAAACGCCGATCTGATCTATGTTATCAATGAAGGTAAAATCACCGAAAGCGGAAGTCACAGCGAGCTGATGACCATGCAAGGTCATTATGCCACTCTCTACGACATGCAATTTCGCGAAGAGGAGCAAGGGGAGAGCTCACAGTGAGACTATCACGACGCATTATGTCCAGTAACGGATTGCGAAGTGTGGTGTGCTGGCTCGGCTCGCTCTATATCCGCCTTGTCCACATGACTGTCAAATGGCAGGTCGTACGTGGTGATATTCCAGCGCAGTTCTGGGATACTGAAAAACCTTTCATCGTTTGTTTGTGGCATGGTCGGTTTTTGCTAATGCCCTATGCCTTTCGCGCGGGTAAGCCGGTTCACATGCTGATCTCCAGTCACTCGGACGGGCAACTGATTTCCAAAGTGCTGCGCCATTTTAATATTGGCACCGTCGAAGGTTCGACCAATCGGGGCGGCGCAACGGCACTGAAATCCATGGTCAAAATTTTGAAATCCGGTCAATCAATCGGCATCACCCCCGATGGCCCGCGCGGTCCCCGCATGCGCGTCAGCGGCGGTGTCGTCGCCCTTGCAAAACTGTCTGGTGTTCCCGTCATCCCGGCAACGTGCAGCACCACCCGGCGCAAGGTTCTAGGATCGTGGGATCGCTTCCTCATTTGCCTGCCTTTCGGGAGCGGCGTTTATGTCTGGGGAGAGCCTATCGAAATCCCTCGCGACGCCAATGCAGATCAGCAGGAAAACTATCGGCTTCAAATTGAAGATGCCATGAACGCGCTGTGTGATGAAGCCGATACATTGGCGAACCAACCGCCGATCGAACCAGCTCCTTTGGAGGCGACATCATGAAAGCCCCGTGGTTTTGGAAAAAGGGTGGCTGCCCCGTTACCCGTTTTTTACTATCGCCCTTCGGAATGCTCTATGGCTTAATCACAAAGTATCGCATGTCGAGAAACGCTGGGTGGCAATCCCCCCGCCCGGTTATTTGCATTGGCAACCTGGTTGCCGGAGGCGCCGGAAAAACACCTGTTGTCATTGATCTCGCAAAACGTATTCAATCTGCGCAAGTGCTGTCACGCGGCTATGGTGGATCGGAACGCGGCCCTGTTAAAATCTCGAGCGAGCACATTGCGGCGCAGGTCGGTGACGAGCCCATCCTGATTTCTAGCACATCTCAAATCTGGGTCTCGGACAATCGTCAGGCCGGGTGTCAGGCAGCTATTGAGGATGGTGCGAAAGCCGTTATTCTGGACGATGGATTTCAGGACCCGTCCATCAAAAAAGATTTATCCCTGATCGTCGTTGATGGCGGTTACGGGTTTGGTAATGGGCACTGCATTCCCGCAGGACCGTTACGCGAAGGCATTTCGAATGGGCTGTCCCGCGCCGACGCTGTGGTTATCATCGGCGATGATACCAGCGAGAGCGAAGCCCTTATTAAAGGCCGCTGCCCGGTCTTACATGCTACTCTGGTTCCAAACGCAGACGATCAAGACTGGCAACATAAAAAAGTTGTCGCCTTCGCCGGAATAGGCCACCCGGAAAAATTCTTTCAAACCCTGCGCGATCTAGACTGCACGATTTGCGAAACTGTCTCCTTTGCCGATCACCACCCCTTCACACAGTCAGAGCTGGATGACCTGAAACGCCGCGCCACGCAGCATGGCGCAACCCTCGTGACCACGCAAAAAGATCTGGTGCGCATTGCTGAAATGCACCGGGATGGCATTGAGGCTCTGGCGGTTAGACTGGAATGGCAAGACGTCTCAAAGATCGAAGACTTGCTAGCCCGGCATATAATCTGATAAATCCTGATCATGTCCGCAGAAAACCCCGCTACCGTTACATCCAACCTGCCGCCGGTATCCACCGGTAAGCGCGTCTTTCAATTTATACAGGCGCTGTTGGCGTACCTGTGTTTTGCCATCGTGCGTCTGTTGCCACTTGATGTGGTTTCCGGTTTTGGTGGATGGCTGGGACGCACCATAGGCCCCCGGCTCGGCGCGAACCGAAGGGCTCGGCGTAATCTGGAACGGGCCTTTCCAGAAAAAACTCCCGCGGAAATCGAGACAATCATCCGGGGCATGTGGGATAATTTTGGCCGTGTGGCGTTCGAGTTCCCCTTGCTGCACCGCCTGCGCTTTGGCGAGCCAGGAACACCGAACATCCATGTTGAAGTCCACGGTTACGAGAATACCGACCAGCTTCGCGACGATGACAAGCCGGGCATCTTTCTGTCCGGGCACTTTGCCAATTGGGAATTGGCCGGGCGCAGCATCATCCTGCGCGGCATTCCCCTGCACCTGATCTACCGTCTGCCCAACAATCCCATGACCGTGAAGTTACTGATGCATCGCAACCCCGGCGGCGGCGAGATGATCCCCAAAGGGGCACGCGGTGCCAAGCGCGCATTACAGTTACTGATGAACGGCGAGCATCTGGGCATTATGGCAGATCAAAAACTCAATGACGGCATCGCCATTCCATTCTTTGGACACGACGCCATGACTGCCCCGGCACTGGCTCAGTTTGCTAGGCGCTTTGATTGCCCCGTTGTCCCGGTGCGGGTGGAGCGCATCAAAGGAACA
>JABHGV010000085.1 GCA_018671895.1 Rhodospirillaceae bacterium
AGGCCGCGATATTGCGCCCGCCGTACATGTCGACAAAGCGCTGCAAGTCTTCGGCCAGGTCCGCGCCATGGGGCGGCTGGCCGCGGCTGAAACGGTTCTCGTCCAACCATGTGTGGCGCAAGTGGGCGACACCCGGCATCACCGCGCCGAACACCTCGCGGTTTTTCATCAGCCCCGATAGCGACGTGCCGCCAATATTGACACCGTGATAGGCCCGCTCGCGCGATATGTACTTGTCGCGATGCCCCTCGCCGCGCGCCGTGTGCCAGGCCATGGCGATCTTTAACGCCGTGTCGATGCTTTCCGATCCTGAATTGGTGAAAAACACCCGGTTCAGGGTCCCCGGCGTAAGCGCCGCAACCCTGCGCGCCAGCTCGAAGGCCGGGGCTGAGCCATATTGAAAGGGCGGGCTGTAATCCAGTTCCATCAACTGGGCGGCAACGGCATCCGCAATTTCCTTGCGCCCGTGACCGGCGGCACAACAGAACAGCCCCGACGACGCGTCGATAACGCGCTCACCATGATGGTTGGTGTAATGCATGCCCTTGGCCGCGACCAGAATCCGTGGGTCGGCCTTGAAATCCCGATTGGCTGTGAACGGCATCCAGTGGTGTTCGAGGGTATTGGTTGTCATGGCTCTCAAATTCCTTGTCTGTCCCCCACAGTATGACACTATCTATTTCTATGGGGAGGACCAAGAAAATGCACATCGGCGTTCCGAAAGAAATAAAAACCCACGAATATCGTGTCGGCATGACTCCGACCAGCGTCCGCGAAGCCATCACCCACGGCCATTCGGTAACGATTGAAACCGGTGCCGGTGACGGCATCGGCTGCAACGACGATCATTATCGGGATGCAGGTGCGGATATTGCCGGGGCCGCCGCAGATGTCTTCGCGACAGCCGACATGATCGTCAAGGTGAAGGAGCCGCAAGCCGTCGAACGCAAAATGCTGCGCGAAGGCCAGATCCTGTTCACCTATCTGCATCTGGCTCCGGACCCGGACCAGACCCGCGACCTGATCGACAGCGGCGCCATCTGCATTGCGTACGAAACCGTGACTGATGCCAACGGCGGCTTGCCACTGCTGGCCCCCATGAGCCAGGTCGCCGGACGCATGTCCATACAGGCGGGCGCCCATTGTCTGGAACGGGAAAACGGCGGCAAGGGCATTCTGTTGGGCGGCGTTCCCGGCGTGGCACCGGCCAAGGTGGTGGTGGTCGGCGGCGGCGTGGTCGGCGAAAACGCCATCTATATGGCCCTTGGCATGGCTGCCGACGTCACCGTGCTGGACCGCAACATTGATGTGCTGGGCAATTTGTCAGAACGTTTCGGGGCGGCGTTAAGGACCGTTTATTCGACCCGCGGCGCGCTGGAACAATACGTGCTGGACGCCGATCTGGTTATTGGCGGGGTGCTGGTCAAGGGCGCCGAAGCACCGAAACTGGTCAGCGCCGATATGGTCAGCGACATGTCAAAGGGGGCGGTACTGGTCGATGTCGCCATCGATCAGGGCGGCTGTTTCGAAACCAGCCATGCGACCACCCATGCCGAGCCGACCTATGTCGTTGACGAGGTCGTGCACTACTGCGTCGCCAATATGCCGGGCGCGGTGCCCCGCACGTCGACCTATGCGCTGAACAACGTCACCCTGCCCTTTGCGCTGGCGCTGGCCGACAAGGGCTACAAGCAGGCACTTTCCGATAGCCCGCACTTTCTCGGCGGCTTGAACGTGTGCGACGGCAAGGTTACGTGTGAAGCCGTCGCCCGGAGCCTCGATTACGACTATGTAGACCCCCTCAAGGCACTTGGGATATAAATACTTGGGGGCAAAAATAGACTGGTTATAAACAAAGTCAGTCCCCATATATAATGCCCCTTGGGGCAAGGGAGGAAGTTTTAGAGCCGATGATGGATGCGCCTAATTCACTGGCAGCAAGGGATATAGCGTATTCCTTGCATCCCTATACCAATCTGGACGCGCACCAAACGCGCGGGCCCTTTATCATTACGCGCGGCCAGGGAATCCACGTTTACGACGATCAGGACAACGCCTATATCGAAGGCCTGGCCGGGCTGTGGTGCACCGGGTTGGGGTTCAGCGAAACCCGCCTGATCAAGGCCGCCGAACAGCAGATGCAGACGCTGCCGTTCAATCATTCCTTTGCCCATCGGGCGATGCCGCCGGTGATCGATCTGGCCGAAAAGCTGGTTCAGATCGCGCCCGGCGAACTCAGCCGCCCGTATTTCGTCAATTCAGGGTCGGAAGCCGTCGACACCGCCATCAAGATGGTCTGGTACTATCACAACGCCATCGGCAAGCCCGCGAAGAAAAAGATCATATCGCGCAAGCGCGGTTATCACGGCGTCACCATTGCATCTGGCAGCCTGACCGCCCTGCCCTTTGCCCAGGATGGCTGGGACCTGCCCATTGATCGCATCATCCATACCGAAACGCCGTGTTTTTACCGCTATGGGCAAGACGGCGAGACCGAAGACGAATTTTCGACCCGAATGGCCGAAACCCTGGACGCTCAGATCGAAGCCGAAGGCCCCGACACGGTCGCCGCCTTCATCGCCGAGCCGGTCATGGGGGCCGGTGGTGTGCTGGTTCCGCCCACGGGCTATTTCAATAAAATCCAGCAAGTGCTGAAAAAGCACGACGTGCTGATGATCGCCGACGAAGTAATCACCGGGTTCGGGCGCACCGGCAATATGTGGGGATGCGAGACCTATGGAATTACGCCCGATCTGCTGACCTGTGCCAAGCAACTGTCGTCGGCCTATTTCCCGATTGGCGCGGTCATGGTCACCGACAAACTGTTCCAGGCGTTCGTTGAGGCCAGCAAGCAATATGGCATTTTCGGCACCGGTAACACCTATGGCGGCCATCCGGTGGGCGCCGCCGTGGCGCTGGAAACCCTGAAAATCTATGAAGACGACGACATTCTGGGTCACGTCAACGACGTGGCGCCGCGATTCCAGGAACGCCTTGCGAAATTGGGCGACCATCCGCTTGTTGGCGAGGCCCGCGGGGTTGGCCTGTTGGGTGGGCTGGAACTGGTGGCATCGAAAGAAACCCGTGAACAATATCCGCCCACCGCCAAGGCTGCATTGACGGTCGCCGACAAAGCCTTAAGCCACGGCCTGATTGTCCGGCCCCTGCCCGGTGACGCCATTGGCATTTGCCCGCCGTTAATCGTTTCCACGGACGATATTGATGATATGTTCTCACGACTTGAACGCGGCCTGAACGACGCATTCGATGACTTGAAGGACACCGACACATGAGCGACAGAATAGAGCGAAGCGCGTCGCGTATCTTTATCGTCGACGACACCAAGAAACACCGCGAGGAACTGCGCGGTGTTCTGGCGCGCCCGTTCAATGTCGTCACCATCGAAGACAACGAAACCGCGATCCGTGAATTGCGCCGCGCACCGCCGGACCTTGTCATCACCATGGAAACCATGCAGACAGGCGGCACCGGCTGCCTGTACGACACCCGCAACGATACCAAGCTAAGGAACATTCCTTTCATCGTCCTCGGCGCGGGTGACGGCGAGCCCTTCACCAGCATGGACGACCGAGATGGCGGCGCTGTCACCTTCATCAAGACGCCAACGTCGAAGAACACCATCATCACGGCAATGTCGGGGCTGCTCAGCCACGCCGTCGAGAACGATTGGGAAGAACTGCCGGAACTGCAAAAATCGACGCTGCAACAGACAGTGAAGGAATTCCAGAGCCTGTCCGACGCCATCGAAAAAGGCGAACCGCTGGATGTGCAGGCGGCCGAGGAAAGTTGCGTGCCGCTGGTCGAGGCCGTCAACAGTCACGAATACGACGGCATCCTGGATGGCGTCAAAGGCCACCACAATTACACCTACGTCCATTCGCTCAGGATCGCCACGTTCCTGTCGATTTTTGGTCACACCATCGGCATGCGCGGCGACGACCTGCAAACACTGGCCAGTGGCGGCCTGTTGCACGACGTCGGCAAAATGGCGACGCCTCAGGATATCCTGAACAAAAACGGCAAGCTCGACGACCGGGAATGGCCGGTCATGCAGGGCCATGTGGAACAGTCGCGTATTATCCTCGACCGGACCCCCGGCATATCCGCCGGCGTGCGCATTATCGCCCTGCAACACCATGAAAAAATAGATGGGTCAGGCTACCCGCTGGGACTGAAAGACAACGAGTTGAACGAACTGGCGCGGATGTCGATGATTGTCGATATCTTCGGTGCGTTGACCGACGAGCGGTCTTACAAGCCCGCCTTCCCGCCGGAAAAGGCCTTTGCCATTCTGGAAGACCTGGACAACAAGCTGGATCAGGGACTGGTCAAGGTGTTCCGTGGCGTGCTCGAGGACTCCGGCGCGCCTTTATCCCTGTCGGATTAAGGTTCCCTCAAGGGAGCAGTTCAATGTGAAGTGCGTCCATATTGTTCAACATGTTGAACAATGGACTCGCCAATCACCTCACCAAGCCGAACCGGAACCGCGTTGCCAATTAATCGTCCTATACCACTGAAATTCAGTCTCTGGTCGTCGGCAAGAAATGCATAATCGCGATCGAAAGATTGCAACATTGCTGCCTCTCTCAACGATATCGCACGGTCCTGCTGTGGATGCCCGAAACGGCCATTGCCGAAGCCATAACACTGCGTCGTCATGGTTGGCGATGGGACGTCCCATGCCATGCGGCCGTAGACGCCGGGATACGTTTTCCCTGATTTTTTCTTGTGACACTTCGCTACCAACCTCATTGGCCAATCACGCCACGTTCCACCGGGCTTCGATGCTCTGATACGTTTCATGTTGATGTTCGTCAACGAACTGGCCGAATGCAGGCGATCATCCCCATGCGTTTCCCCGGCATCAATAGCTGGCAAATCCTCAATGGTCTTCCTTACCGTTTGCCAGTCGCCCTTGTTCGGGTGCGTCGGGGCGATAGGTTCAATGGGCCCAAGACGGGATGCAAGCAATACAAGCCGACGGCGGGTTTGCGGCAGTCCGTAGTGGTGGCAATCAATGTGATCGAACCAGACGTGATAATCAGAACGTTCAAGGGTCTGTTTGAACTTCAAGAAGACTTCGTGGTTCTTCAATTGAGCCACATTTTCCATGGTGACCAATTCGGGGCCGGTTTCCTTGACCAACCGTCCGAAGGCGTTCAACAGACTCCATTTCTCGGGCTCGTAATTGTATTTGCCACGACTGTAATTACTGAAAGGCTGGCACGGGGCACATCCCGCCAACAAGCGATAGGTTCCGCCATCCAAGTGTTCTGATACCAAGTCAGCAGACAACGAGGTCACGTCATGGTTTAAGAATTCACCATCATTATTGGTTGCGTATGGGTATTCACACATAGGGTCAACATCCACGCCCAGACCAACGTCGATCCCGGCATTGGACAATCCCCTTGTGAGCCCTCCGGCCCCGCAAAACAAATCGACGGCATTGATATTCACAAACTTCCCCTATCCGTCTTTCATATTGAAAACAATGAAGTTTTATGTCCAACGGTTTGTCACATTATATATATCTCATATTATAGGTTTGTTGCAAAAGTTCATATTGGCATTGCCTGAATGCTACTTAAACTATAACAGTATTTCCTTAATGGTTATCTAAGGTCGCAGGAGCCGACAGGAACAATGTCAAAGTCAGACTTCCAATTCGCAATATCGCTAAGCGTGTTGAACCATCTTGGCCGCAATCTTTATCGCAACTTCATCACGGTGCTTGGTGAGGCCATCTCCAACTCGTGGGATGCCGATGCCAAGAACGTTTGGATTGATATCGACAAAGACAATTCTGTTTTCAGCATCAAGGATGATGGCGACGGCATGACCGCCAAGGATTTCCAATCGAAATTCCTGAAGATCGGTTATTCGAAACGGAAAGAAGGTCTTACCAACACCGCGGGAAGAGGGCGCCCCTACATTGGCGCGAAAGGCATCGGCAAACTGGCTTTACTGTCGTGTGCCCAAAGGGTTTCAGTTTTCACTAAAACTGAGGGAACCGAATATGTCGGTGGTGTTATCGATAATACTGATCTCAACGACGCCATCAAACACGACTTGAACCCGGATCAATATCCGCTCGAAGCTCTAGACTTTGAGCTTATTGATGGGCTATCCGACGATCACGACCAAGGCACCATCATCGTCTTCGAAGAGACGAAAGAAATACTTCGTGTTTCACAAGAGCAAATCAAAAAGCTCCTCGCCATGAGCTTCAAATTTTCCCTTCTGGATGAAGAATTCAATCTTTTCGTCAATGACGAGCAAGTTACTATCGGCGACCTCAAAGACCTAAGTGACAAGACTGAGTTCCTCTGGTTGATCAACGAATACGACGATGACTACATTCAGGGACTCGACAAGCTTAAGGAAGACCCTTCAGCAATCACATCAGACCTTGGTCTAAAGGGATTCATCGCGACGGTGATAAAACCCAGTCACACCAAGATTAGAGGAACTGAAGAACGGGCAACGATTGATCTCTTCGTTAATGGCCGTCTGCGTGAGAAAAACATTATTCGACACACCCCTACGCAGAGAGTTCCAGAGAGTTATATGTACGGACAAATCCATTTCGATTTCATGGATCAAACCGGAACAGATCCATTCACGAGCAGCCGGGAGGGTATTGTTGAAGATGACGAGAATTTCCAGTCTCTTTTGAAATTCCTCAAGAAAATTCTACAAAAGATTTTTGATGAATGGGACAAACTCCGTTTAGCCCGCGGCGAAGAAGGGGACGATGAAAATAAACGAAAGTCGAAAAAAGAACGCCGGGCATCCGGTCTATACTCCGCCGCCCGTGAAGAATTCAAACCTGATGATGATGCCCCCGATAAAAAACTGGTCAATGGTTGGTTAAAAGACCTGCAGCAAGATGCTGAATTCAACCTCTCTTCCTATGTAGATTGCTTTTTGTCAGAAAATCTTGTCCGCAAATATATCAATGAACACGGGATCGAACTTACCAAACGATCCCAGTCAGAGGTGACTGAATGGCGAAAAAGGGAAAAAGACAGAAAAGACGAAGCAGGCATCAGCTTCGATGTTCGTCGTGACGACGATGATTTAAGTTATTTGGGTATGGACTTTTTAGCTCATAGTGCAGAAGAAACAAAAGACAAAGGCAAAATGCCATCACTCGTAAAGGATGCTACTAGTTACAAGCCCGTAAGAAATGTAATTGGACATACAGGATTACTTTCAGATATTGCGAAGCAACATCTGAGCGTTACCTTTCAAAACATTAAAGCACGAGTGATAAATTTGGTGTCGGGAAAGAAGACGTAAAATATGCGCCTAGTAATGCGGTGGCTTCACATCCGCCGCCGGGGTCGGCATCGCATCCTCGACCCCTTCCAGCTTTTCTTCCAGTTCCGCCATCTTGCGCACCAACGCCTCTAGCGTCTTCCACTGTTTGGCAATTTCGTCACTGAGATCACCGATAATCGTGTCCTGGTGGGCGAAGGCTTCTTCCAGCCGGTTCAGGCGCTCGTCCGTTGTCTCGCTCATGGCTGTCTCCGAATGGTATCGATGATGGTGTCCGCGCGGCTTTCCCACGTATGGTCATTCTTGTACAGGGAGCGGGCCGCATCCGCCATGCCCTGCAATCGAGCATCGTCGCCAATCACTGCCGACAGTCGTTCGGCCAAGGGCCCGGATTCGCTTCGGGTATACATAATTTCCCGGCCATCGGTGAAAAAGTCCTGCAAGAACAGGCTGTTGTTGGTCAGCACCACACAGCCCAGCGCCATTCCCTGCCACACCCGTTCGTGCGATCCTGCGGCCAGTTGCGGGTTCATATTCAGCAATATTTTCGTCCTGCCGATCATATCGAGCGCCTGATCAAACGGCACATAGCCATGGCGGACAAAACCCGGGGCATCCAGTTCGATGCCGTCTGGCACCTTGCCGACAAGATGCACCTTGAAGCCTGATAACGATTGCAACAAATCCAGGCGATGCACGGCGGCGATATAGTTCTCGAACAGGGAATAGACATAAATCAGGGTATCGGGGTCGATATCGGCAAACATATCGATGCCGCGTTCGCCACATTCGACCCGAAAACCGGCGAACGGATAACCGCCGCCGCCAAGTATCCGTTCGATGGCACCGACGACCAGACGCTGCAAATTGTCTGGCAACTTACCCAGACGCCCGTTGAAGACATCATCGACGAGCACGTCCGGAATATTGCCCAGGAACAGCAGGTCGATATCGCGGTCGCCCATGGCCAATGCCGCATCGCCCGGCATCGGCCCGCCATGGGGCAGGAACAGGGCCGGAATATCGGGAATTATATCAGTATGATCGGACATATGCGTGGCGTCCGTATAGGCAACCGTCATCGGGTCTGTGTACGCCCGCGTCTTGCCCAGATGATAGATCGGATGGTCGATGACGTACGAAAACTTACTCTTCAGCGGCGTTCCGGGTGGCGTCGGCACCAGAAAATTGCCATTCAGGTCGAACACATGAAAGTCTTCGCCCTTTTCCGCGCGTTCGGTGAAATAGGCCCCCAGTTCCGCCTCGCCGTCGCCTTGCAGCGAAAACAGCCGTGCTGCTGCCCCACGGGACTTGAGGGCGGTGGCGATATCGGCCAGCATGGTGTCGGCAAATGCTGCGGTATTGCCGGTGCCGACGACGGCAATGTGTGGGGGTATCGTGTTATTCATGTATAACGAACTGTAGCCGATAGGGAGCCGCATTAAAAACGCGGAAAACGACTGGGCCGTAACTATCCCTTGCCTTCGCCCCAAGCAGAAGGCAAACAAGGAACGACATGCTGAACGGAGAGACGACCGCGTGAGCCGCGACAACGATAAAAAAGACGACAACGAAGCGAAAGTGGAAGAAAACGGCCAGCCGCGCATGCGGGCCGTCGAATATGCGTTGTTGTTGAAGCCCCGCGTCATGTCGCTTGTCGTTTTCACGGCGTGGACCGGCATGATGATGGCACCGGGCAGCATCGACCCCGCGGTCGGAGCCCTGGCGGTGCTGTGCATTGCGGTCGCCGCCGGCGCGTCGGGTGCCATTAACATGTGGTACGACCGCGACATCGACATCATCATGACCCGCACCCGCAACCGGCCGCTTCCCGCAGGCAAGCTGGACCCGCTAGAAGCGCTCGGCTTCGGAACCTTTCTCGCCGTCGCCTCGGTCGCCGGAATGGGACTGTTCGTCAATGTGGCATCGGCCGGATGGCTGATGACGACGATCCTGTATTACGTCTTTATCTACACCATCTGGCTGAAGCGGCGGACGCCCCAGAACATTGTTATCGGCGGTGCGGCAGG
>JABHGV010000086.1 GCA_018671895.1 Rhodospirillaceae bacterium
TTGAATCATGGATCAAACACCATTCAATTTAGCTTTGGCCATTGGTATGGTCATGATGATTGCCGTCCTCTTCGGGTGGGCTAGACGAACCGGGACGACGGCCTCGGTCCGGCGCATGATGAACATGATGGCCCGTGTGCGTGTCGACCCCAGGGTATCCACAGACACCGATCCGGATGTCATGTACCTCATGAAAAACGCCCGTCGGCGGTGCGTTAAGTGTCCGAGCGAAGGTTTGTGCGAAAAATGGTTGGCTGGTGAGGTCAAGGGGGCGAACACGTTCTGCGCGAACGCCTCTTTATTCAAGAAGATGGCAGAATAATCCGGTTGGTTCGGCCATCTCAGGAGAGAACCAACTTATCCACGGGGAAATTGAGACTCCAATCTTCCATCGTCTGGATAGTGTCGGAAATCTCAACGAATAAGGCCTCCATACCATATGCCATTCTAGTTTAGGAAGGTAGATTCAGTGGACCGATCACGCTGTCAACACCATCGTTAAAGACAAGTTCGATGTACAAAAAGCTGGATCAATAGAAGTTCGCTTCGGTTCATGAGCAGTAATTTATGCGCGTGTTTTCGAATACCCGCTTTAGTCCGCAAAGCGGAAGTCTTGCCCCGTCTATTTCCGCAAACGTTATGTTTTCCTAGCACTCAAGCCTAATAGAATATTCTATGGCAGAAGATGTGAAAGGGGTATGACGAAATCCAATACCAGAGGCTGATGGCCCGACAACGTTGTAGATTGCTACTAATATAACATTGTTCGTACGGGGGCTCTTGGATCAAATATCCCGTGGTTCCGATCAATAAATACCTCTGATTAACAAACACACAGAGGAATGGCAGATGACAAAACCAACATCAGAAATTATCAGGCATGTCTTGGTTGCCAAGTTGTCACAACTGACCTATCCCTCATCTAGGCTGTGCATACAACACCGCTCTTCAAGTTGCATGGATTATCAAATGCAACGAGCTGACATTGGTCGAAAATTGCTGCAGGAACAGGATTGAAATTTTGGCTTGGATCTATTTGGCCTTGGCTGGCTTGTTTGAGTGCGGATGGGCGATAGGGCTCAAATACACCGATGGTTTTGCAAAACCTATACCATCTGCCCTGACGGTCGCTGCTTTGGTTGTTAGCATGTGGACCTTATCCCTCTCTTTAAAAACGATACCGGTGGGTACTGCGTACGCTGTTTGGGTAGGTATTGGTGCAGTAGGGGTGTCGGTGCTCGGGATGATTCTATTTGGTGAGTCACGGGACATCATGAGGATCATTTGCCTGCTTGTGATCGTCGCCGGAGTCGTGGGTCTTAACTTAACGTCACCCTCATAGTCGAAGAAGCTACTTGAAATTTTCTCAACCACTGCAGTGGTTCTAGCAAGGCGCTATTCGTTCAAAATGGGTTGGTCATTCTCAGCGGTCTGGCCGCGCGCTTTGCTCAGGTCACGTTGCGCCAGACAGACACGCGACACCTACAAAGACCAGTATCACACCTGACCATTGAAACAGAGACATATGTTCTTTGAAAAAGATCCGGGCTAACAGCACGGTCACAGCACCAAAGAGTGAGGCAACGACAGCGGTAATTTCAGCAAAGTCCCCGCTACTTCCAAACAACAGAAACAGTACACCACCAAAGTCGAGCGATCCTTGCAAACAAAGGAGTGGCCACCACCTGATCGGGGCCCCCGGCGAAGTCTTGGTGATTAACAGAAACGGCACCAAGGTTACCAGGGCTATGATCCGCCCGAGCCACATGGTTTGTATCTCACCGTGTACGGGAACGGCATGTTGCGCTGCAACGATCACTACAGCATATGCCACGCCCGCGCCTGCTGCCAAGACAATGGTTGGCCCATTCTTGGCGGATGGTACAGAAGGGGAATCGTTTGTCGCCGCCCGCGCAACCATGATCGCCCCCAGCGTAGCAAATGCAATGCCCAACCATTGTACAGTACCAAGCCGTGATCCAAGAGCGAACGCGTAAATCACAACGAGCACGGGATGCGCGGCAACAATTGGTGCGGCAACGCTCAACGGCCCACGTGCCAGTGCCCGGTATAACATCAACATGGCAACCGTATTCATGACGCCGAACAGAACTATCGACCATTGCTCGCTGAGAGCAAATATCATGGGGTGACCAGCAACGAACATATATGTGGTCAGGCCAATACAGCTAACAACATAAACCCAAAGCAACGCCGTGGCGTAGCCAATTGCTCGCCCAGTTAGGCCGGCAAAAAAATCCGCAGTACCCAAAGAGGTCGCGCTCAATATACCCCAATAAACTTGATTCATTCTGTTTCAATCACTCCGCAACTGAATTATTGCCGGACCATATGGTTGTCACTTATTTGTATATTGTGGAGATATCGTAACCGCCCATTCTGCCCATTTTATGATGAGAAAACTGTTTTATTTCCACATGCGTTCTAATTTTTTTGTATGTATTTCAAGAAGTTGTCTGTCGTTACCACGCCCACCCTAAGTTCGAAACTCTCCCTGGTAGCTCACTATTAGGTAAGGTGAGCATGATGTTGTTACTACACAAACACATAGAGTCATAACGAAATTCGTGGCAAAAATGCATTTGACAAACGAAAAAATGGGTTTAACGTTATTATTCAACGGTATTCGTAGTTACAATTGAACAGGCTAGTGGATAACTGCTTAATTATCTTACCATTTGATACGCATAAAAATTAGTAAGGCTTGTATCGGTTAGTACGTTTTTGAAACCTTCGGATATGTCGCTCACTGAGAGAATGTCGATGAAATCGCAGAGCCGCAAATCAACTCAAAAATCTACGAAGTCGGATTCCCGAAAATCTGATAACTCGGGCCATGCTTCCGATGACGCTGAACAGCCTACGGCAGACGCACGTGACCGAAGCCAGTTAAAGGGCGGGCGTCGCATGCGGTTTTCTGATCTTAAAGCTAAAGCGATCGAATATTCACCGATGCCGAATATCGAAGGCCTCAATCGACAAATCGTGGAGCTACTGCAAGAGGATGGGCGGGCGCCGTATTCTTCAATTGCCAAGCGCCTGGATGTTTCTGAGGCAACAGTCCGTACGCGCGTAGGGCGAATGCGTGATTCCAATCTAATCCATTTTATCACCGTCGCGAACCCTATGGCGCTCGGGTATACCGCCTGGGCGATGTTGGGGATCAATGTAGCTCAGAATGCAAGTGCCGACGAGGTTGCTCAGAATTTTCGGGATTGCCATGAGGTCGTGTATGTCATGCGCGTTGCTTCTCGTTTTGATCTTCTGGCTGAGATCGTATGTGAAACGCCTGATGATTTACGCGAATTCTTGGATACCCACTGTTACGGGCATCCAAGTGTCGCGTCCGTTGAGCCCATGATCGGCCTTGGTCTCTACAAGAGTCTTTTTGGTTGGGAGCAGCCTTTGTTGGCAGGGAATGGGAAAAATCCTGAAAACTAAATATTGCACAGCTTGAGAATTGGATAAAACAGTAATGAGTATTTTCAAATGAATGACGCTCCACTATCAGGCTCGGTGTCCAGGGCTGACCTACTGGTCGCGGATGATGAGAATTTGAAAGCTGAGGCGCCGTTATTCAAGCCGCCCAGAGAGCAATTCCTTGGGTTGCGCGGCTCCGTTGGTCGCTATCAATCAATGTTCTTGGGAATGGTCGGCATAATCGCTTTGTTCGTTGCGTGGGAAATTGCCCACGTAATGACACCGGAAAATCAACAGAAATTCCTGCCAAGTGTTGGCCAGGTTGTTAGCAAAATCGCTTATCTGTTTACCGAAAAAGGCTACATTGCCGATGTCGCCAAAAGTGTCTATCGCATTTATGTGAGCTTCTTCTTTGCATGCCTTTTTGCCGTCCCTCTTGGTTTGTTTAAGGGGTGCTTCGCCAAGATACGTGCATTGATAAATCCCACAGTTGGCGGTTTACGTTACCTGCCTGCGGCTTCGTTCGTGCCCCTTCTTCTGGTGTATTTCGGACCGACAGACTTCGCCAAATTGGCTTTGTTGTTTCTCGGGTGTGTCTTTTTCCTGACCGCATTGATTCTCGATAATGTGGAAGCAGTACCGAAAGAGTTGATTGAATCGGCGCAAACCATGGGTGCAAGTCGCTGGCATATCGTTTTCCGTGTTGCCTTCCGGTCAGCTGCCCCTCAAATCCTTGATTCCATGCGCAACATGATCGCAGTTTCTTGGACATATCTTGTGATTGCGGAGATTGTTGCCGCGACGGATGGGATTGGCGCCGTCATGATGCGCGGCGCACGGTTCCTGCACGTGGATATTATCATGGGTGGCATTTTGACAATCGGGGTGCTGGGCGTGTTGACGGATCTATCCTTCAGGATCGCTGGTCATTTCTTATTCCCTTACATACGTGCCCGGCGCTAGGAGCCTGTTTGATGAGTATACTTACAGAACATACAGGTGCCGCCAATCATGCGGCCCATGAACAGGGCCAGGCGTCAGGAGAGCCGCCACTGCGGGCTGAACGTGTGACCAAAGAATATCTGGGTGGTTCACGCGTTGCACTCGACAACATCTCTATTGATATCAAGGAAAATCAGATCACGGCCCTGATCGGACCGTCTGGGTGCGGTAAAACAACGTTCCTTCGGCTTATGGCGGGCTTGGAGTATCCCACCCGCGGTAGCGTCACGGCCTATGGCAAACCCATTATGGGTCCCGGGCCTGAGCGTGGCATGGTGTTCCAGGCTTATACATCATTTCCCTGGCTAACTATCAGGGAGAACGTCCAGCACGGTATGAAAATACAGGGCTTTTCCAAGGCCGAACAGCGTGACCGGGCTGAACATTTCTTAAAACTGGTTCACCTTGATGAATACGCAGACGCATACCCAGGTGAACTTTCTGGTGGCATGAAACAGCGTGTGGCTATTGCACGAACACTGGCGCAAGGCCCCGAGTTGCTGTTGCTGGATGAGCCGTTCGGCGCGCTGGATGCCCAGGTCACCTGGGAAATGGAAGAAATGGCAGTGGATATTATCGAGCGCGAGAGCAAAACGGTTGTGCTCGTGACACATGATATTCAGGAAGCCATCTATCTTGCCGATCGGATACTATTTTTTACCCGCCAACCAGGCAGAATTAAAGAAGACATCGCCATGGAGTTCAAGCAAGGCCGTCGCTTTGCGAAGAAGGAAGAACTGCTTGTAGAGCCTGGTTATGTGGATATGGAAAAACGCCTCTACACCATGATGCGGGAAGAGATACAGGGGCGCATCAGTTAAATACCCGCAATTCTAAACGTCGTAACAGTGAGGAGTGAAATACATGACTATAGAAGTTTCAAAACGAACGGGATGGAGGGTCGCAAGGGCCTTCGTCCTCGCTGGTTTCTTTGGCCTGATGGCCATCGCAACGGCAACGTCTTCATTCGCGAAAGAAACGGTAAGAATTGGCCACTTCAGTTGGCCTGGATACGGTTTCCTTTACGTAGCGCAGGAAAAGAACCTGTCCCCCAATTTGAATTTTGAGTTCACGATCATTGAAGACCCCGTTCAATTGTTCAGCCTGTTGTCGACTGACCAGTTGGATACGGTTTTCAGCACCATTGAATTTGGCCCAATTGCGACGGCCGAGGACATGGGCTTTAAGCTGATTTCCATCTCAAATCTTGGGTATGGATCAGACAACATCGTTGTACATCCGGATATCAAGACCGCCGCTGACCTGAAGGGCAAAAGCGTTGCCGTTCTCGAAGGTGGCTTGTCCCATATTATGATGGGTATCTGGCTCGAAGAAAATGGTGTTAAGTGGAACGAGGTGAACATGGTCAACCTTGTTGCCGGTGATGCCGCTGCTGCCATGATGAGTGGTGAAATTGCCGCCGCTGAACTGTGGGATCCGTTTGGTGGTCAGGTTCTTGAAAATCTTCCAGGATCACGTTCAGTCAGTAACTCTATTGAGCCAAAGTGGCTTAAGTCTGCCCTGATCGCGGATGCGATTTTCATGTCTGATAAATTCACCTCGGACAACCGCAGTATAGCCACTCAAACTATCGAGGCGATTTTTGCCGGGGTCGAGTTTTGGAGAAAGAATCCGAAGGAAGCCAATGACATTATTGCCAACGCGGTCGGTTTCTCCGTTGAAGACGTGCAGGCGATTCTGGGTGGTGAAAACAATCCCGACGATGGTGGACTATATATGTACAGCCTGAAAGAGGCCGGACAGTTCTGTGGCTCCGTCGCTGGCGATCCTCCCTTTGGTCAGAGAAATGGCCAGATGGAAGATCACTGGAACATGACCAACGAATGGTGGGTTAAATTCGGGTTCATGGACCGTATGGTTGACTTCGGTTCAGGCAC
The DNA here is from genome assembly GCA_018671895.1 of Rhodospirillaceae bacterium. Classification (GTDB taxonomy): domain Bacteria; phylum Pseudomonadota; class Alphaproteobacteria; order Rhodospirillales; family JABHCV01; genus JABHGV01. The sequence goes on from JABHGV010000086.1 coordinate 6,342, forward strand.
AGATTGTGCCCTGCTTAATGAATCAATGTAGAGCTTAGTGTTAAGACGCCCCCAAGGTGCTGGCATAACCGGTGTCTTGGGGGATGTCACTAAGCAGAATGTAAGTTTTTACACAAACATATACGAAATCCGTTTATATTTGTAAGAAAAACAGAGAATTCGACATAATAAGTTTGCCTACAAGACGAAATTCGTCTTATAATTGTTGAAATTACAATTGTTTCGCAAATTGTTTTCTGGCGACAGGCAGGTGCCGCCAATATGAAAGGGACGCCCCAATGGCAATACTGAAAATGGAAGAATGGTACGACTTGGCGCGGGAGACGAACTGGACCCCCACGTACGTTACCGAAGACGAGATGTTCCCCGAACCAATGGCCAAAACTTTTGGCATTCCCATTGAGGAATGGGAGAAGTTCGACGAGCCCTATAAAA
>JABHGV010000087.1 GCA_018671895.1 Rhodospirillaceae bacterium
ACATCGACGCCGACCTCGATCACTGTGGTTGCCACCAGCACATCAAGCTCTCCTGACGCAAAAGCAGCCATCACCTTGTCTTTTTCCGCCGCCTTCATGCGACCGTGTATCAACCCGGCCCGGTTGCCGAATATCTGCTCAAGATGGCGGTGGCGGTCTTCGGCAGCGGCAACGTCCAGGGTTTCGGATTCTTCAATCAGCGGACACACCCAATAGGCCCGGGCCCCGTCGCCAACCCGTCGTTTGACCGCGCCGACCACTTCATCGAGGCGTCCGAGCGAAAAGGTGCTGGTGCTGACCGGTATGCGCCCGGCCGGTTTTTCCATCAGGCGCGAGACATCCATGTCGCCATAGGCGGTTAACATGAGGGTCCGGGGGATGGGCGTCGCCGTCATCACCAGCACATTGACCGCCTGACCCTTGGCCGCCAGCGTCAGGCGTTGGTGAACGCCGAACCGATGCTGTTCATCAATAACGGCCAGGCCCAGATCGGCGAATTCCACATCATCTTGGAATAAGGCATGGGTGCCGACGGCCAGATGCGTCTCGCCGCTTTTCAGGCCCGCCAGAATAGCCTCGCGCGGTTTGCCCTTGTCGCGCCCGGTTAACAGGGCAATTTCGATGCCGGCGGCTTTCGCCAGTGGCTCGATGGTTGCCAGATGCTGGCGCGCAAGGATTTCCGTTGGCGCCATCAGCACGGCCTGGGTTCCGGCCTCGACCGCGGCCAGCATGGCAAGCAGGGCAACGATGGTCTTGCCGCTGCCGACATCGCCTTGCAACAGGCGCAGCATGCGGTTGTCTGATTGCATGTCGTCGGCGATTTCCTTGAGCGCGGTTGTCTGCGAGCCGGTCAGGTCGAAGGGGATGGCTTTAAGAACAGGCTTGGATAATGACCCATCGCCGTGGATGCCGCGGCCGACGGCCTTGTGCATGTGGCGGCGCATCAGCGTCAATGCCAGTTGATTGGCCAGCAATTCGTCATAGGCGAGGCGCAGGCGAGGGGGCGACGATGGTTCAAGGTCTGTTAGGGCCTCTGGGCCGTGGGCGGCCAGCAGTGAGTCATGAAAGTTGTTCCAGCCGTTGCGTTTGAGGAATTCCGCATCCTGCCACTCATCCAGTTCGGGCACCCGCTCAAGCGCCCCGCGCATGGCCTTGCCGAGCATTTTCAAGCTAACCCCGGCGGTCAGCGGATAAACCGGCTCGACGATTTTCATACTGTCGATTTCTTCCAGCTTGCCCATGTGGTCCGGGTGGGTGATTTGCTTTTCCTTGCCAAAGACCTCGACCTTGCCGCTAACGACGCGGGTTTCGCCATCGGGCAATTGTTCTCGCAGGTACTTTTCATGGGCATGGAAAAACACCAGCACCAGTTCGCCGGTTTCGTCGCCGCAGATAATCTTGTAGGGCAGGCGTTTATTCGCCGGTTTGATGTGTTTTTCGACCTTCAACGTGATGGTTGCGATGCGGCCCGGTTCAGAATCGGCGATGGTCGGTGCGTAACGTCGGTCAATCAGGCCCGACGGCAGATGCCAGAACAGGTCGACAATGCGCTCTCCGGCAAGGGTTTCTATGCCTTTGGCACCGCGCGGACCGACCCCTTTCAGGTCGGTCACGGGCTTGAATGGCGAATAGAGGACTTCCGGGCGCATGGTATTCCTGGTGGATAGTGGTTCGGGAACCGACTATATCGTAGCGGTGGATTCAAACGGAGCCTAAATCGTGGCCGACCAAATAGAAAAAATACGCAAACGGGTGCTTTTTCGCAGCTGTCATTGCGGCATGAAGGAAAACGACATTCTGTTGGGGGGATTTGCCGAAAAGCATGTCGCCGATCTGGATGAGCAACAACTCGATGACTTCGAACGACTGATGGAAGAAAGCGACATCGAGGTGCTGAAATGGGTTATTGGTCGTGAGCCCACGCCAGAGGCTTTCGACACACCGCTTATGGGACTCATCAAAAAGTTTAACAAGACTCTTTAATCAATTGAAAAGAATCACAAACACACTTCAGAAACCCGGCATTGTCGAGGTCTCGGGTTGCCCCGGCGGCATTGATGCGCTGGCGCTTGCCAGTCTTGCTGCTGACGGTCGTAGTGTGCTGTTCGTCGCCCGCGACGATGTTCATTTGGCGCGGATGGTCGATGCGCTGGCGTTTTTTGCCGCCGACCTGGAGGTTCTGGCGTTTCCGGCCTGGGATTGCCTGCCCTATGACCGGGTTTCGCCCAACGTCACCATTGTCGGGCAACGTATCAACGCATTGACGACACTGGCGCTGGAAGTCAGGCCTGGGCGTGTCGTCGTCACCACGGTATCGGCCCTGTTGCAAAAGGTTCCGCCGCGCGACGCCTTTACCGAGGCGACGCTCAAACTCTCCGTCGGGGATAGCCTGCAACAGGGTTCCCTCATCGCATTTCTCGTCGCCAACGGCTACGGGCGCACGGAAACGGTCATGGAAGCCGGTGAATTTGCGCTCCGCGGCGGCATTGTCGATGTCTTTCCGTCGGGCTCTGATGCCGCGCTCAGACTCGATTTCTTCGGCGATGACTTGGATAGCATCCGCACGTTTGATCCTGTCGACCAACGTTCGACCGGCAAGGTTGACAGTCTGGTCCTGAAACCGGTCAGCGAAGCGCCCCTGAACGAGGCCGCGCAATCGCGCTTCCGCACCGCATACCGTGAATTGTTCGGGGCCGCCGACGACCCGCTGTATGAGTCTGTTTCTGCCGGACGCCGCCATATCGGCATGGAGCACTGGTTGGCGTTGTTCCACGATAAAATGGAAACCCTGCTGGATTATCTACCCGGCGCGGTGGTGCTGCTGGACCATCAGTGGCATGAAGCGCTGGATGCCAGGCTTGATCTGGTCGCCGAGTACTACACGGCGCGATGCACCATATTGCAGTCCGGTACCGAGGAATCGGTGCCTTACAACCCGGTGCCACCGGATCGCATGTTCCTGGATGCAGAAGCCTGGAACAAGGTGCTTGAAGGTCACGCTGTCGGCCGTTTATCGCCGTTTTCAGCACCGGAAGACGGTGGTGATACCCGTATTGATCTGGGCGGACGGGCCGGTCGTGACTTCGCCGATGCGCGGCTCAGCCCCGATATCAATGTTTTCGATGCGGTTGGCGAGCATCTGTCCGATCACATCAAGGCCGGGCGCCGGGTGCTGGTCGCCGCCTTCACGCAAGGATCATGCGAGCGGTTGCAGACGGTGATGACTGAGCACGGCATTAACGGCCTTGGGCCACATGCTGATTGGTCCGTCGTCAAGGATATGCCCGCAGATGCGGTCAGCCTCGGTGTGCTGGGGCTGGATACCGGCTTCGTTTCCGATGATCTAGCTGTCATCAGCGAGCAGGATATTCTGGGCGACCGCCTGAGCCATGCTGGTAAGCGCCGTATCAAGCCGGAAAACTTCATCGCCGAGGCCTCGTCGCTGTATGAAGGCGATCTTGTCGTCCATGTGGATCACGGGATCGGTCAATACGAAGGGCTGGAAGCCATTGATGTCGGCGGGGCACCCCATGATTGCCTGCGCCTGATTTACGACGGCGGCAGCAAACTGTTCCTGCCGGTCGAAAACATCGAGTTGATATCGCGCTATGGCTCGGAATCCGCGGGCGCACGCCTTGACCGGCTGGGCGGCGCGGCCTGGCAGGCGCGTAAGTCGAAGCTCAAGGAACGCATCCGCGACATGGCCGACGAATTAATCAATGTCGCCGCCACCCGCACCCTGAAACCGGGGGTCAGGCTGGCTTCGGGCGATGGTGCCTATGACGAATTCGCGGCCCGTTTCCCGTATGAAGAAACCGACGACCAGCGCGGTGCCATCGAAGACGTACTCGACGATTTGGGCTCTGGCCGACCGGCCGACCGGCTGATTTGTGGCGATGTCGGGTTCGGCAAGACCGAAGTGGCACTGCGGGCCGCGTTCGTTGCCGCCATGGCTGGCAAGCAGGTCGCCGTGGTGGTGCCAACGACGCTGTTGTGCCGTCAGCATTATCAGGGCTTCAAGGAACGTTTCCGGGAGTTTCCGGTCAAGGTCGAACAGATTTCGCGACTTGTTACGCAAAAACAGGTCAAGCAGATCAAGGAAGGCATGAAAGACGGTACCGTCGATATCGTCATCGGCACCCACGCATTGCTGGCCAAGGATGTCGGCTTCAGGGACTTAGGGCTGCTGGTCGTCGACGAGGAACAACATTTTGGCGTCGCCCACAAAGAACAACTGAAAAAACTGAAGTCCGATGTGCATGTGCTGACACTGACGGCGACACCGATCCCACGCACCCTGCAATTGGCGCTGTCTGGCGTTAAGGAAATGAGCATCATCGCCTCGCCGCCGGTGGATCGGTTGGCGGTGCGGACCTTCGTTCTGCCCTTTGACCCAGTGGTCGTGCGCGAAGCCTTGTTGCGAGAGCGTTTCAGGGGCGGGCAGAGCTTTTATGTCTGTCCGCGCGTCGCCGATCTGGGCAACATCGCGAAACGGCTGGCAGAGCTGGTACCGGAGATCAAGATCGTCACGGCGCATGGGCAAATGCCCGCCAGTGATCTGGAAAACGCCATCGGTTCATTTTACGACGGGGCCTACGATGTGTTGCTGTCGACCAATATTATCGAGTCCGGCATCGATATGCCGCACGTCAACACAATGATAATCCATCGCGCCGACATGTTCGGTCTGGCTCAACTGTACCAGTTGCGTGGCCGGGTCGGGCGATCCAAGGTCCGTGCCTATGCTTATCTGACACTGCCGGAACGCAAGAAACTCACTCCGGCGGCGGAAAAGCGGCTGGAAGTCATGCAGAGCCTGGATAACTTGGGCGCCGGATTCTCGCTGGCCAGCCATGATCTGGACATTCGTGGTGCCGGAAACCTGTTGGGCGAGGAGCAATCCGGTCATGTGCGGGAAGTCGGCATCGAGCTTTATCAACAAATGCTGGAAGAGGCGGTTGCCGAGGCGCGAGGACTGGATGAGGGTGAGGGGGCTGATGATGCTGCATGGAGCCCGCAAATAGGCATCGGCATGGCGGTGTTAATTCCTGAACACTACGTTGCCGACCTGAATGTGCGCATGGAATTATATCGTCGCCTTGCCACGCTGGATGGGCCTGATGCCATCGAAGCCTTTGCGGCTGAATTGATTGACCGGTTCGGTTCGTTGCCCCAGGAAGTCGAAAACCTGCTGGAAGTCGTCGGCGTTAAACAATTGTGCAGGAAGGCGGGTGTCGAGAAGGTCGAGGCCGGGCCAAAAGGGGCCGTGGTGTCGTTCAGGAACAACAATTTCGCCAATCCGGGCGGACTGGTCAAATACATTACCGATCAGGTTGGAACGGCAAAGTTGCGCCCGGACCATAAACTGGTGCTGATGCGGGGGTGGGAAACGCCGGGCGAACGTTTAACCGGTGTCGCATCGATGATGAGGGATATTGTTAAAGTCGCGCAAGATTAGAGTCGCATCAAAGGCTTAACCTTTTTTATTAATCATTTGCTTTAGGCCCATGATGACCTGTTTGCCCATCTCGCCGCCTTTTCCCGTCAGCTCATGGGTGATGACCATCCTGACCGATTCAATATGCAGCTCGATGAGCTCCAACTGCCCTTCATTAAACTCTTCGCGTTCCTCTAAATACCGGCACAGGTTATTCAATATAAAGGTAACAAGATCGTAACCGAAGGTTCCACCCTGACCTTTCATGGCATAGGAAACACGGTAAAGAGCCGTGATGGCGTCTTTGGATTTCGGGTCTTCGCAAAGGTCCTGATAGGTGGACTCTAGCCGTTTGATGTCTTCTTGCACCCAATTGACATAATCTTTGGCCATTTCTTCAAGCACATTGTTGGCCTTTTTGAGCGCGATATTGGGGCTCACATCAAGAAATGGAACCTTTGCCTGTAGCACTTTCGAAGCAGGAATATAGCGCACTGGATATTCGGTATCGTCGTTTTCCATAGCGTCAATCCGGTTTCAATAATGAATTATGTGCATCTGTTAATTCCATCTCGTCTTGCTGTTTTTCCTTGTCCTCTTGTCGGCGTAATTCACCCCGGTATTTTTCATTATCGTGACGATGCCGGTCAGGGCCGAAGAAATCGTTGGTTTGAACAAATTGGCGCGGTCTTAAAACCACTTCTGCAATGCGCAAATACAGGGACTTTGGTGAAATCGGAATGGCCATAAATTCAGTGACTCCAGAATCCCTAGCCTCGCTTATGTATCTGGCTTCTGTGTGACCTGACAGCATAATAACCGGCACCATCGGGTTGGGGCTATCGGATGACGTTCGCAACATCTTGGTAAATTCGACGCCGTTAATCGGCGACATCATCCACGTAGTAAGGATGATATCGGCATTGAAAGTCTTGAGAGTCGTGAAAGCCTCGGCGCCACCAGAGGCTTCCTTGGTCGTATGAGCGTCCAAGGCGCGCAATATCTGTTTGACGATGATGCGCATATTGGCGTTCTCATCAATGATGAGGATATTAATATTCGACAGATCGAGCATTTTAGCGCTCATGATGGGCGTCCGTCCGTTGAGGTATTATCAGAATATATTATCTGGCACTGTTTTAAATAACGGTAAATATCCAGAAAGCCAGTCTAGGCGGCTTTTTCAGCAGCAATTGCGGCATCAATGACGCGCACCAGAACGACTTCGTCCTGGGCACCTGAAATAATCATCAATGGGCCAAAAATGAAAGATGGAACACCGTTGACGCCAAGCCGGTGGATTTGGGCGTTGTTGTCGAACACGGCCCGCTTGCCGTCGTCGCCCTGTAAGTATTCACGCAGCACCTGGCCGTTCAGGCCAACATTGATACCGATATCGACCAGCACGTCTGTATCGCCGATATTAAGCCCATCCAGGAAATAGGCGCCATACAAGGCCTCGACGACCTCGCCAGCGCGTCCGGCATCGGCGGCCAGACTGATCATCCTGTGTGCATCAAGGGTGTTAGGAGCACGATCGATATCATCAAACTTGAAGTGAATATCGACCGATTGACCGACTTCGGAAATGGCATCGTATATACGGCTGATCCGGCGTTCGGAACCGAATTTGCCGGACAGGTATGTGTCATGGTCAATGCCCTCGGCGGGCAGTTGGGGATTTAAAAGGAAAGGCCGATAGTTGATTTCTGGCATCACACCGGGGCGCAAGGCAAGTGCCTGTTCAAGACGCCGCTTGCCGATGTAACACCACGGACAGACAACATCGAATATGAAATCAATCTTCATCAGCTTAATCCAGGTATTGGCGGGCGCGTTTTATCAGGGTTTCGGTCGTGTCACCGGGTTCATTGTCGGCCAGTCCAAACTCGACTGAAATGGAAATTGGCTGATATACCTCGTCCAGGGCAAAATCAGTATAGGTCAAAACCCCTGAAATTCTGTTCATGACGAACAAGGCTTCATCCACGGGGGTGTCGGGCAGGGCGATACAGAAGTCATGTCCCGTGTAATGGGCAATCATGTCTTCGGTTCGTAACATGGCGTTAATCCAGCCCGCCAGTTGCCTGAGAAGATGTTCACCGGCGGTCTGTCCATACTGTTCGGCCACAGTGTGAGCATCGGGAAACGAAAAGAACACCAGGGTCAGGTGTTTTTCGCGAATGCGTGCCGCTTCCAGCAGAGATGTCAGACGAGACTTCATGAAATCGAAGGTGTAGGCACCGGTCCTGGAATCTGTTGTATCGGGTGATTTGGTGGCGTTCAGTAAACGGCTTATCTGCCAGCGGCTTCGCTGTCGAGTGGACAGGAGTACAAGGCTGGATGAAAGACTGGTCGCATCATCGCTGAGTTCAATGACTTGTGTAGCGCCTGCGGACAAGGCTTCGGCAGTGTCCAGTAAATGGGTGGAAGAGGGGACAAGCAACACAGGTAAGTTGAACAGCCGGGGGTTGAGGCGGGTTCGGCTGCAAAACCCAAGCGCATCGATAAAGCTTATGTCATCGTCGTCCAGCATCACGAAACATGAATCGAAAAAATCCCCGCCCAGAATGGCGTCCGCAGTATCGACGTTGGGGGTTGATGTAATTCTGCAATTCTTGCCTGTGCGCTCGAAGGCATCTTTGATAGAGGCGATAACGTTGGAATCTGCGCCCACGTGAAGCAGATTGAAAGGCGCGTTGTCTGTTTCTGACAGCCCATCGGTGGGCGGCGCCCCGTATTCCCGGGCCAGTTCCACGCGATGTGTAACCTCACGGCGCATGGTTGCCAAGCGAAGCAGAGGGCGAAGCCGGCCCATCAGTTCTTCGCCGGGTGTTTTGCCGAGGATGATATCATCGACTCCCGCCGATATGGCACGCTCGAACGTTTCCGGCAGATTATCCACGTTAAACAGAACCGCTGCCATATCAGATGTTTCCGGCCTTTCGGCCAGGGTTTTGGCGATCTCGATGGCATCGAAAGTCGTTGATTGTATATCAAGCAGGGCAAGGTCGGGGTGTCCCTGACGCGCTTCTTCAAGCAAGCTGTCGGCTGTTTGGCAGGGCGTAACATGAAAATTGTTGTCTGCAAGAAGGGCCAACAGGTTCTCGTTCCCATTATTTAACTCATGGGCGATAAGGACGTTCGCCGACCTGTTTTTCTTTGCTTTCACGGTCTGTCTCGTTTGGCGTTCATGGCAACAAACACCATCATGACATGAATAGAGCCCAATCGTCCTGTTTTTGCGGGAAAGAGAATCGTCATCACCAAATTACTGTAAACAGGCCGTTTTTATTGATCCCGAAAAAACCGGCAGCAAATACCGGCGGAAGGATAGAGGCACTGCATTTGGTGTGGTTTTTGTGGGGCATCCACAATTAGTGGTGTTTTTCTGCAGTTGAATCAAATGGATACAGGACTATCCAACGCGCCACAGACAGGCTGGGAGGCTGACTTTCAGTCGTAGTAAAGTTTTTTACGAAATAGATAAAAAAACATTTGTGCACTTGTTGCCTTTTGTGTATAGTTAGACCGTGGTGGGTATGTAAATTGAGATAAATCTACCGCAAGTGAATGAAGCTAGAAAGCTTTTAGGAGCCAGAAGAGCACAAGATGTTAAATGGACTGAACAATGCAAATGGAGTAGCAAGCGTCGCAACGGCGGCGCTTCAGCTCGCGCTTGTTCAGCAAACCCAATTCGAACAGGTGCTCGAAGACTCGGTTGATCGCAAGCGCGAAGAAACCGAAAATCTGAAAGAGTCAGCCAAGTTCCCCAAAGACGAAGTTGTTGTTGAGACAAAGTCTGCTGAAGCGGCACCTGCAGCAACACCTGCACCTGCTGCTGCACCTGCTGAATCAGCCGAGGCTGTGCGTGGTGCCTCTGTTAATATCGAAATTTAGTTTTCTGCCAGTGCTGCTTTAAGCGCACCCGGTGATTTTTGCCCCGAAGCCTCTGGTTTTCGGGGTTTTTGTTGTCTGTATTGCTGTTCAGTGTTTTCATAAGGGGACGGGAAATTTCAATGAAACTGAGCGAAACTCAATTAATCCTTCAAAACACGGCCAGGAAACTGGCAAACGGCGTGATTGCGCCAAAAGCGGCGGATATTGACCGTCGGGAAGAATATCCCTGGGACAATGTTGCAGCCCTGAAGGATGCGGGACTGTTGGGCATGACCATTCCAGAGGAATTCGGCGGGCAGGGCCTGTCGGTGTTGGATGCCGTGCTGGTCATTGAGGAAATGGCAAAGGTATGCGGCGTGACAGCTCGCATCGCAGTTGAAACCAATATGGGGGCGATTTCCGCGATCTTGGAATACGGCACCGGAGAACAAAAACAACAAGCCGCCGACCTGGTGCTGTCGGGCGATAAACCGGCAATCTGTATTACCGAACCGGGTGCCGGCAGTGCCGCTACTGAAATGACGACCCGTGCCGACAAAACCGCCGATGGATATGTCATCAACGGCGTCAAACACTGGATAACCGGTGGCGGGGTATCGAAGCTGCACCTGATATTCGCTCGCGTCTTTGACGGCGATAAAGAGCAGGGGATCGCTGGCTTCATGGTCGTCTCTGACCCTGAAAACATGACTACAGGCCTTAAGATTGGCAAGCGCGAGCCGACGATGGGGTTGCGCGGTATCCCCGAGACGGAAATCCTGTTCGAGGACATGCATGTTCAAGGTGATGCACTGATTTCACCTGCCGAGGGTATCGCACGTGGGTTTGCGGGATTAATGAGGGCCTATAACGGCCAACGCGTCGGGGCGGCAACGGTGGCCTTGGGTATTGCCCAGGGCGCATTCGATCTGGCCCTTGATTATGTCCAGCAGCGCCAACAGTTCGGTCGACCGATCGCGGAATTCCAGGGGTTACAATGGATGCTGGCCGACATGTCGACGGCTCTGGAAGCGGCGCGCGCCTTGATCTACAAAGCCGCAGACTGTCCTCAAGGTGAATTTCCCGACCAGCTAGCCGCGGCGCAAGCCAAGGTGTTTGCATCGGAAACCGCCATCAAGGTGACCAATGATGCCTTGCAAATGTTCGGGGCCGCCGGTTATTCCCGTGACCTGCCGTTGGAGCGGATGGCCCGCGATGTCCGTATGTTCACCATCGGCGGCGGCACGGCCCAGGTCTTGCGTACCCTTGTTGCATCGAAACTATTGGGCCGAAAATTGCCGCAGACACGGGACGGCTACATGTGATGTCGTGTGACTGAGTGCATCGTTTATCAATCATTCCGCACCACGGATGTTCCGCCGTGGATGGAAACCTGTATGGCCAGTGTCCGCGACTGGGCAGCGTTAAAGGGTATAGAATACCGGTTTGTTGGTGACGAGCTTGTGGACATGGTGCCGGGCTGGTACCAGGACAAGGCGGCGGGCAGGATGCCTGTGATCACCGATCTTGGGCGTTTGCTGATGGCCCGGGAACTGCTGACTGACGGATACAGCCGCACCATCTGGGTCGATGCCGATGTGCTGATCTTTGATCCCCAGGGGTTCAACATCAACATCAACATCAACATCAATGATGGTTATGCATTCGGTCGCGAGATCTGGGTGCAGCCGGGCGGCAAGAAGGGTGGACTCAGGGTTTATCACAACGTCCACAACGCCGTATGCGTCTTCGACCAATACAACAGCTTTCTCGATTTCTACATCGATGCCTGCCAAAGGGTGCTGCGTCGATATGAGGGCGAAGCGATGGTCAATCAGATCGTTGGGCCGAAGCTTCTGAATGCCCTGAACACGATGGTTGGCTTGCCGTTGATTGACGATGCGGGAATGCTTTGCCCGCTGGTTATGGGTGATATCGACCGTGGGGGAGGGGCCGCCCTCGATATGCTGAAAAGCGAGATGACGGGGCCGATGCGGGCGGCCAATCTGTGTGCGTCTCTTAGCGGCGGTAGCATCGACGGCATTGATCTTGACGATGACATGGTCGGGCGTGTTTGCGATAAGTTGCTGGAAATGAAAGGGCTTTAGCCTGCCCTTTGGTATCTCAAAAAAAACATAAATAAATCAACAAGATAAAGACATTTTATAATGTGGGATAAAGGCGGCTGTATTGTGCTTGTTTAGAGCATATCGTGCCCCTAGAATCTTCCTACATGCGTTATTCAAATAAATGAGGCACCGATGAAACTCCAGGATTCCAGCCTGTTCAGGCAGCATTGTTATATTGACGGCAAATGGGTCGATGCCGACGACGGTGCCACCTTCGATGTGCTTAATCCGGCGGATGGCTCGAAGCTTGGAACTGTGCCTGAAATGGGAACTGGCGAGACGGCGCGTGCCATTTCTGCCGCCGATGCGGCAATGTCCGGTTGGGCGGCACGTACGGCCAAGGAACGCGCGCATGTTCTGCGTCGCTGGTATGACCTGATCATAGAAAATCAACAGGATCTGGCAGTTTTGATGGTCGCCGAAATGGGCAAGCCCATGGCCGAGGCGTTGGGTGAGATTGCCTATAGCGCTTCGTTTGTCGAATGGTTCGGCGAGGAGGGTAAACGCATTTACGGCGACACAGTTCCGACATCATCCGGTGATCGTCGTTTTGTCGTCATCAAGCAACCAATTGGTGTGGTCGCGGCGATTACACCGTGGAATTTCCCGTCGGCAATGATCACCCGCAAATGCGCTCCGGCCCTGGCGGCGGGGTGTTCTGTGGTTATCAAACCGGCCGAAGACACACCATATTCGGCGCTGGCACTGGCCGAACTGGCGGAACGTGCCGGTATCCCCAAGGGGGTCTTCAATATTGTTACCGGTGTTCCCGCTGTTATCGGCGCTGAACTGACATCGAACCCGACAGTCCGCAAATTGTCGTTCACTGGATCGACCGCCGTTGGCAAGCTGCTGATGAAACAGTGTGCCGATACGGTCAAAAAGGTGTCGCTGGAGCTGGGCGGCAATGCACCGTTCATCGTCTTCGACGATGCCGATATGGATGCTGCCATTGCCGGTGTTATGGCCTCGAAATACCGTAACGCCGGACAGACGTGCGTTTGCGCAAACCGGATCATGGTGCAGTCGGGTGTCTATGATGCCTTTGCCGCAAAGATGGGCGAGGCGGTCAAGTCCCTGAAACCGGGACCGGGTCTGACGTCGGATGCCAATCAAGGCCCGCTGATCAATGCCCAAGGCCTGGAAAAGGTCGAACGTCTGGTCAAGGACGCTACCGACAAGGGTGCGACGGTTGTTTGTGGCGGCAAGGTCAGTGATCTGGGCGGTACCTTCTACGAGCCGACCATATTGACCAACGTCACCATGGATATGAGTCTGGCGAATGAAGAAATCTTCGGGCCGGTGGCACCCCTTTACAAGTTCGAGACCGAAGAAGAGGCCGTGGCAATGGCTAACGACACACCTTATGGCCTCGCCGCTTATTTCTATTCCCGCGATATCGGGCGCGTTTGGCGGGTGTCCGAAGCACTTGAGTACGGTGTTATCGGTGCCAACGAAGGCATCATTTCGTCGGAAACCGTGCCGTTCGGCGGCGTCAAGGAATCAGGCGTCGGCCGCGAAGGCTCGCGCTACGGCATAGAGGAGTATGTCGAAGTTAAATACTTGTGCCTGGGCGGCATATAAGAGCCAGCATCCCGTGTGATTAAAAGAAATCAGATGTCAGCAAGGCAACCAGAGTGCAAGCCCTGCGCTATTTTGTGACGGCGAGACCTTCCTCGGTCAATCTGAATGCCACGCCTCCTGCCTTTTCGACCCAGCCCTTCTGGATTGCGTATGCAACGCCCGTGTTGAAATCGCTAATCTGCCAACCATCACCGGTAAACGGTTTATGGAAGTTGTTGGTTTGCAATATCCGTCCTGCCCCACGATTGAGGATTTTGAATGTAGAAAGGACGTGGTGCGCGCATTCTTCAGGTGTTGGATTGCTGACCATAATCTCTGCTCCTTAAATGACCGCCATGACGGGCGAATCGATTGAGCAATAGTATAATGTCTGTAATTATTTTTTGGTCTTATGAAGAAACTTTTTCAGCTTATGCCACCGGAAGGCCTGCATTTCGCCATTCCGGCAAGCCGCCGTCGAGACGCCGAGCTTCCATGCCTCTGGCCCTCAACTCTGCCACGGCATCGTAGGCCAGAACGCAGTAGGGGCCTCGGCAATAGGCAACGACTTCTTGTCCACGGGGCAATTCATCAATCCGGCGTTTCAGGTCGGCAAGTGGAATGTTTATGGCTCCGTCAACATGACCTTGTTCGTACTCTTCAGGCGGGCGGACATCCAACACCGTGACCAGCCCCTCGCGACTGCGTGAAAGAAGCTCTTCGTGAGACACTGGTTCAAGGGAATCCTTGGTTTTCAGGTAGGTATCGACCAGATGATCGACCTCTGAAAGATTGCTTTCAGCAACTGTGCGAAGGGAATCCATCAGCGTCACGACGGACAGGTCGGCAAGACTGTAATGGACGTACTGGCCTTCTTTTCGTGAACCGACCAGTCCGGCCCGCAACAATTGGCGAAGATGTTGCGACGCATTGGCAACGGAAATGCCCGTCAAATCGGCCAAAACCTCGACGGTGCGCTCTCCTTGGGCCAAAAATTCCAACAGTTCCAATCGGTTGGCATGGGCCATTGCCTTTGCCACCTGAGCAAACTGTTCGAACAGTGCTTTCTTTACCGATATATTTTTACTCATTTTTCTTTACTGAGCCCTTGACTATTCAAGTAATCAATTGAATAATATATCACAGAGTCGATCAGGTCAAGAGAATGCCGCAGCAGTCACCAAAGAATATGGAAACATAAAATGTTGGATCAGGTAGCAACGAAGGGCAGATTATCGGGCATCTATAAGCCCAAGAGTCTGCCGGCTTCGAAGCAGCGGTCCCTTGCCGGCAAGTATTCACCGTCCATTCAAACCCTGTCTTTGTTGGCGTTCACCTGGGCATTTCTGGGGTGGTTGAACGAATCCTATCTGTATTGGTGGGACAGCCCGATCTGGCTCAACCGATATACCGAATACGCGATTATCCTGGGGTTTGGGGCATGGCGGATTACGGCTGAACAAAACCCTTATTCCAAACGGCGGTTGATGGTTCTGGTGTCTGTGGTCACCGTTTTGTGGTGGCTGATACCGTGGGCCCTGCCGTTTTTCGAGCCTTACATTGGCTATCATGGAACGCAGGCGGTGTTTCCTTCGTTGCACACACCGGGAACGGTGACGTTCTTTGGTGTGCTGTTGGCCGTCTCGCTGTTCGGGCGACGTATCATTTGCGGTTGGGGCTGCCCTTGTGTCGCCATCCGCGAAACTGTCGGTTTCCCGTTTCGTCATGTCACACCAAGGGGTGAACTGGCGTGGCGGTTGCGTCATATGAAATGGTTCTTCTTTGCGCTGTACATGGTTGCCATCGCGGTGCTGCTGTATCCACCGAACAGCTGGTCGGTATCGTACATGGGCTTTTTCGCGATGATTGTCGTTTTGCCCTATTTCGCATCGATGTTGTTATCGCCGTTCATCGGCAACCGGGGATACTGCCGGTATCTTTGCCCCTATGGCTCAACCTTCGGTGCACTAAACAAGGTCGGGTTTTACAAAATCGAATTCGATGGCGATACCTGCAACGACTGCGGTGTCTGCGACAATGTCTGTGATATGGGAATTCCGGTGCTTTCCGAGGGACGCACCAGGGGCAAGATTGATGTAGCAGACTGCATGGGCTGCGGTCGCTGCGTAACGGAATGCTCGAAAAACAGTCTGATTTTTCATGATGTCCGTAACTATCTGATTCCAGCCCAACGGGACCGGAAATGGCTGCGCGACTGGGCCACCGGAAAACTGACACGTACACACTGGCACACAGCGACGTTTGCCGGTCTGCTCAGCATCATTCTTTCAGGCTCGTGGTGGGCGCACCAGACCATCGGCACGCCGTTTGAAATGGCGACGACATTGTGGACGACGCTATGTTTCACCCATTGAGAGTCCTGCTGGCGGCTTTTATTCTTCTTACCGTGACGCCAGCAAACGCTGGCATGGATAAGGATGCAAAGGGTACCGGCCTATACGGTGATGAATGGCGTCCTGATGCGGTTCATGAATACTGGGACCCGGAAGCTTATCACAAATCGGAAACGGATTTAGTCGAAGGGCGCTTTACCGGCGAAGAATGTATTGAATGCCATGAAGGTATCACGCCCGGTATCGTCAAGGACTGGCGGCAAAGTCGTCATTCGTCGCCAACCAGTGGCGAGCCGGTAACCTGCAATGCATGTCACGGCGATGATCATCAGAAACTTCGCTTTCCGTCACCGGCCGATTGCGGCAGTTGTCACGAAAACCAACACACAGAATTTCAGGAAGAAAAGCGTTATGGCTTTCCCGGACACACTCTGGCCATGGAGCGGGCTGTCGATGCCAAGCACTTCGTCGACAAGCCAAAGGCCGAAGTCACGGCGTGTCTGCAATGTCATTCGGTGGCCTCGAAATGTGATTCATGCCACACCCGCCATCGTTTCAACGCTGCCGAGGCACGCCGTCCGGAAGCTTGTCTGACGTGTCATTCCGGCCCGCCACATCCAGATGACGAAACCTATTTCGCATCCGCTCATGGGCAAAAATATTTGGCCGAAGGTGCCGACTGGGATTGGAGCAAGCCGCTGACCAAAGGCAACTATCCGGCTCCGACCTGCGCGTACTGTCATATGACAGGTGGCAAGCATCAGGTTGCCGACAAGGCGATCTGGAAATTTGGCATTCGCGAGGTCAATCCGAAGACAGCTGAAAACGAGGTCAAACGGAAACGCTGGATCGCCGTTTGCACGGATTGTCACGAAGAAGGTGAGTCGCGCGAATGGCTTGAGGAACCGGATGATGAGAGGAAGCGCGCCTGGACTCAGCTTTATAAAGCCGAAGACGAACTGAAATCCCTTCGTAGTGACGACCATATTTATCCCGCCGCCGGGGAAAGGCCGCCGTATCCCACTGATTGGCTGGACTCGGTATTGCCGTTCGAGCGGATCGGTTTTTACGAGGGGCAGGCCTCGGCGTTTTACAACGTGTCAGAGATCGAACGCGATTACTTCGAGATGTGGTACTTCAACAATCTCGCCGCCTACAAAGGCATGGCCCATGGCGCCGAAAAAATTACCAGCGAAGCACATGTTCGACTTAACCAGGACCTCGAGAAAATTCGACGTAAGGCAGCGGAGCTACGCGAACTCTCTCGTAAAGAAATAGAGAGCGGATCCAACGTCGACCCAAAACCGCTTTGGCTGCACGGTCCCTATAGCGACATCAACCGGGAGCAGAACTGATGCGCGGTCTGGTGTTCGTGTTGTTGGCTTTGGTTTGGGTCATGCCGGTAGGAGCAGCAGAGTTGCCGGGGCCTGAGCCACTGGACGATGCTGCGTGTATCGGCTGTCATCAGGAGACAACGGTGACCTGGCGGGCTGGGCCCCATGGCAAAGCTGACGGTGCAGGGTGTGTCTCTTGTCATAGTGAGCTACATGATGCTGTCGGATCACAGGCGCGACAGGAGCAGTCGTGTGTCGAGTGCCACGGTGGCGAGCATGGGGCCGCGGCACACAGCTATCGGACCTCGAAGCATGGTGTTATCGCAACCCTTGAAGGGGCGGAGTGGGACTGGTCCCAACCCTTGAACGATGCCAACTATCGTGCGCCGACCTGTGCCTATTGTCATATGCATGACGGCACCCACGGACAGATGATGTCAGAGGATGTGCTGGAAACATCGTGCATGGATTGCCATTCGCCACGTTATGTCGAAACCCTGTTTGCTTCTGGACGCCGGACACTTGCAATCGGCGATCTTAAATTGGCGGAAGCCGAGGCCGCCTTCGGTGACAACCCGGAGCCCAAGTTCATACAGATGTTCGAGACTATGCAATCCAAGACCATGAGAAACCTGCGCCTTGGTATCGGCCATCAGTCACCTGATTATCAGTGGTGGTACGGCCATGCGGCGCTGGATGGTGATTTGTTGCGCATCAAGGCGGCGGTTTCACTGGATGCACGAAAACGGGCCCTCGGCGAAAAGTAATAATTGCTCAATCGATGCAGGGCAGGGGGCTGAACGCCGATAAGACCGGTGCATGGTTACCTGCGACGTATCGTCGAACTGGCAGATAATGACGACAGGGTAATGCCAGCTGCGATGAGGATCAGCCCGAGGATGATCGCATTCGTTATAGGGTCACCCAACATCAAGGTTGATGAGATTACGCCGACGACGGGTATCGACAACGAAGCCAATGCGGTCGTGCTGGCGGGAAGAACCCGGGCCGCGCCATTATAGGCCCAGAAACTGAATGCCGTCGCTGCGATGCCGTTGTAAGCCAAAATGGCGACAAGCTCTCTGTTTAAGACAAAGCTCGGGGCCCCTTCGCCGATGAAGGCGACGACTGACAACAGCAGTCCTCCTGCCAGCAACTGCCACGGCAATAGCGACAGATGCGGGCGGACCCAACCGTGCCCCCGGATATGAACGATCACCCCGGCCCATAACAAAGCCGAGATCAATGGCATCGCATTGCCCGAGGCGTTGTCGTCCCAGCCTGTGGAAAGAGCGGTCAAATCGAACAGAGCCACAACCCCGGCGATACCGAGTCCGATGCCTGCGGCCTTTCGTAAAGTCATTTTCTCGCCCAGGAAGATGGCCGCCATCGGCGCCGCCCATATGGGCGTTGTATAGGCCAGTACTGCCGCCTTGCCCGGATCGATAAACAGAACCGATGCATGCAATAACGCCATACAGGCACCGACCTGGACCAGCCCGACGCTGAAAAGAACCGGCATTTCAGAGCGAACTGGCAGGGTCAAACGGCTTGTCAGTCCCAGAAAAACAAACAGTACTGCAGCGCCCAGCAGAATGCGACAGGCGGCAAACCACAACGGGCCGATGTGCGCCAGTCCGATCTTCATGATCGGCCAGTTAATGCCCCACACAAGGATCGCCATGGCAAGAAGCAGCCAGGCATTTCGGACGTCTTTGGTCATTGCTGTGGCTCAATTCTCAATTGCGCTGTTATTCTTTATTTATCAGTTTATAATTAATCTGGCGAGTATCTGATACGTTCGCTTAGATCATCCAACAGGGAAGTTCAAAATATGACAACGAAATATGCAATTTTTGTCACCATGCAGTTGAAGCAAGGAATGGGTGAAGCCTTTCGTCCGCACATATTGAAGAACGCCGAGGAGACGCGGAAAAACGAGCCCGAAAATCATCTGTTTAATGTCCTGGTCGCCGAAGACGACCCCGACCGTTATCATTTTCACGAGGTATATACAGATAAGGCATCTTTGGATGCGCATCGTCAGTCGCCGCATTTTCAGGCTTACGCCGAAGCAACAAAGGACATGATTGAAGAAAGAACCGTACAGGGCCTTCATCTGATTGCCCCCTGATGAACCGTTCCGGGAGCATATAAAACGTGACGATTGTTGAGACCCCCGTCGATCCGCTTGTCGATGCCCGCAATTGGCTGAACGATGGCCTGCGTGTTGCGCTTGCCACCGTGGTCGAAACCTGGGGGTCCGCACCACGGCCTGTCGGCAGCCAGCTCGCGATTAACCAGAAAGGCGCGTTCTCCGGCTCGGTATCGGGTGGTTGCATCGAAAATGTTCTTGTTTCCGAGGCTCTCGACGTTATCGATGACGGCGCACCACAAGTTTTTGAATACGGTATCAGCGACGATCAGGCTCAGGAAGTTCGTCTCGCCTGTGGCGGCACCATCCGCGTTTATGTGGAACGGGTTTCTGACGCAGACATGATCGCCACCCTGATCGAAGATAGACCGGTGGCCCGTATCATCGATATTGAAACCGGTTCCTGGAATTTGTTTGGCGCGAACAAAGACACTGACCCTCTGAATAATGATGCGCAAGCCGCAACGACAATTTCGCGCATGATGGAGGAGGGGAGCAGCGGATTTTTGCAGGTCGATGGCCGCGACCTGATGATTGTTTCCCATACATTGCCCCGCAGGCTGATTGCCACAGGGGCCGTTCACATCACACAAACATTGGTGCCGATGGCGCAAGCAGCTGGCTTCGAGACCACGGTGATCGACCCGCGTCCGGCATTCGCCCGCCCGGAACGGTTGCCGGGCGTCTCCGTCGTTACCGATCCGGTAGCCTCCGCCATGAAGGCCTTGTCGCCAGATGCCAATACGGCTGTCGTCGTCCTGGCTCATGACCCCTTGCTCGACGACCCGGCCCTGATCGCGGCATTGAACTCACCGGCCTATTACATCGGTTGCCTGGGCAGCAAGCGTACCCATGGCAAACGTCTGGAAAGACTGCGCAACGCCGGTTTCGATGATGACGCGCTGGCCCGCCTGCATGGCCCCATCGGCCTTGATATTGGTGGGCGCTCACCGGGGGAAATATCGGTTTCCATTCTGGCCGAGGCCATCGCCACCCGATACGGCAAGGGCACGCCATTATGATTTTCGCCGAAGTGTCCGTTGACGATGCCGAAGGATTGATCCTGGCGCACGGTGTTCGCACTCCGGACCGCATGTTTCGAAAAGGGTCCGTTCTTGGTGCTGATGATGTGGCCGACCTGAAAAACGCTGGCGTATCGCTTATCAACGCGGTGCGTCTCGAGCCCGGTGATATGGATGAAAATACTGCCGCAGGGATGATCGCCACAGCCCTAGCCGGACAAGGTATCGAGGTTTGCGAAGCGACGACGGGTCGCTGCAACATCCACGCCCAATGTCAGGGCGTCATCGACATTGACCGGGCGTCAATCGACACCGTGAACCGGTCAGAAACCGGCGTTCTGGTTTCCACAATCCAGCCCTTTGATGTCGTCGGTACGGGGAAAGCTGTCGCCACGGTCAAGGTCATTCCCTATGCGGTCAATGCCCAGTCCGTCCGGGAACTCTGTAACGACATCACGTCCATAAACATTCACAGCTTTCGCCCCCAAAAGACCGGATTAATCCTGACCGACATCGAAGGTGCCAAGGACGGACTTGCCGACAAGGCCCATTCGGTAATCGCATCCAGGCTGGAAACCCATGGCAGTTCCGTGGACTGGCATTTGTGTGTTCCCCATCGCCAAAATGATGTCACTGAAGCCATCGAGTCCTTAAAGGCACAAGGTGCGGAGCTTATTCTGATTCACGGCGCGGCGTCGGCCAGCGACAAGGCCGATGTCGTCCCCGCCGCCATAGAGGCTGTTTGTGGCACCCTTGATCTGTTTGGCATCCCGGTCGACCCCGGAAACCTGCTGGCTTCGGGATCAATTGCGGGTGTCCCGATCATCGGATTACCCGGCTGTGCTCGATCACCACGACTGAACGGGGTCGATTTGATTTTACCGCGTCTGCTTGCCGGAATGGAAATATCGGCAGACATTTTGCTAGGACTTGGGGTCGGGGGCCTGTTGAGTGACATTCCCGAGCGCCCGCAGCCGAGGGAACAACACGACGTCGATATGGACGAACATAAAACAACGACGGCAGAGCCTGTCGTGTCAGCCATCGTGCTGGCGGCCGGAAAGTCCCGCCGCATGGGACGCAGCAACAAACTTCTCGAAGACATTCATGGCAAGCCGATGATCCGGAGGGTCGCCTCGACAGCAATGGATGCCTTGCCCGGTCATGTCACCGTGGTGACAGGGTTTGAGGCCGATCGGGTGCGCGACGCCCTTGATGGACTGGATGTTGTTTTGACACACAATCCGCAGTTCACGAACGGGCTGAGCACGTCTGTTAAAACCGGTATTGGCAGCCTTTCTGATGATACCGATGGCGCATTGGTAATTCTTGGCGACATGCCGGGAATCGATGTCGACATTATAAACCGTTTGACCAATGCCTTCCGGGACAGCGGCGGCAGAGCCATCTGCGTTCCCGTCCATGATGGCAAAAAAGGTAATCCGGTCCTGTGGCCGCGTGAGTTCTTTCCCGATATTCTTGACCTGACTGGTGATGCGGGAGCGCGTCGGATGCTCGATCAGTTCAAAGACCGGGTCGTCGAAGTCGCCGTTGATCAGGCGGGCATCCTTATGGATGTGGATACGCCAGAGGATTTAAATGCGCTGAACAGCGGCGATTAACCAGCCGCTTTTTTGACGATCCTTTTGTGAACCTTTGGCGCGCCAGCCAGGAACATGGATACATCGTTTTCAATGGCCTGATCTATATCTTCAGCCACAGGCAAACTGTAGGCAAAATGACGGACCGCACGATAGAAAAACATACCGTGCAGCCCCCACGCCAATTCCAGTTCCTCGGCCTCTATCGGTGTCTTGTCCGGTGACGGTAGTTTGTATTCGTGGCGCATTTCCGTGCACACCGGGATCAGCACCTTGTCCTTGATGATGCCCAGATAGCGGTCGTTGATATCGACCCCTTTAAGGCCTGAATACAGGAAAATACGCACCCAGACATAATCGTACACGGCCCGGGCATATTCTTTGTAAAACGCGGCCAGACGATCCGCCAATGGGCGGCTGCGGTCGGGAATCAGATCATCCCAATCAGGGTTCCAGCGCTGCACGTAGACTTCCTGGTAAACCCGTTCGATCAGACTCTCTTTGCTGGGAAAGTATCGGTATAGAAGCGGTTGCGTGATCCCCAGTCGCTTCGCCAGATCCCGTGTCTTGCCCTCGAATCCATGTTCGGCGAAGAAACAAATGGCCTCATCGACAATCAACGTCTCACGCTCTTCGGGGCTCATGCGCTTGCGCTTGCTGGGCGCAGCCTTGGCTGTGCATTTAGACGTCATGGGAAATGGTTTGTTCATCGTTATTTCGCAATCCATCCCGTTGTTGTTTTTGAAATCGACTATTTTTGCTATCGACTCATAATGAATCATTGACCCGTTATTTATCAAGCGATATATTACAGCTTATCAAGTGATAAATAAATCATGTCTGGTAAAAACAATAATAAATGACCGGGCGGCCTTGTCAGGGAGGCAGGCTTGAAGCCTAACGCATTTAACTATGTCCGCGCCAAATCGTTGGACGATATCTTCTCCGTCTTTAGTGAGCACGGCGACGAAGCCAAGATTCTGGCCGGTGGCCAAAGTCTAATCCCAACCATGAATATGCGGTTTGCAGCGCCCGATGTCTTGATTGACGTGTCGGACGTCGATGAAATGAAAGGCATCCAGGTCATTGATAACAGTCTGCGCATCGGTGCCATGTCCCGTCATGTGGATGTTCTCAATTCTGCCGATGTCGCCGAACACAGCCCGCTGATTTCCATGGCGATGCCGAACATCGCGCACGCAACGATACGCAATCGCGGAACGTTTGGCGGCTCGCTTTGTCATGCCGACCCGGCATCAGAACTGCCGGCATGCACGCTGGCCCTTGATGCAAAGTTCAATATTGCTAGCGCAACGGGGTCACGGACCGTAGCCGCTGCTGATTTTATTGAAGGAACCTACACCACCTGCATGAGCGAGAACGAAGTGCTGGTCTCGGTCGATGTGCCGTCTTCAACTTCGGATACGGTCGCGTTTTTTGACGAGATCGCGCGGCGCAAGGGCGACTATGCCATGGCCGGACTGGCGGCCAAGGCAACCGTCAGCGACGGAAAGATTGCCAACCCACGGCTGGTCTACTTCGCCGTTGGTGATGTTGCACTGTCGTCACCGTCTGCCGAGAAGATTTTATCCGGTGCAACCATCACCGATATCGACACGGATGCCGTTTGTGATGCCATTGCCAGTGATATCGAGCCGTTTGACGACCTGACCACATCCGGGCCAGCCAAACTGGCGATGATGAAAGTGTTGACCCGTCGGGCGTTGAATGCCTTTTCAGGAAATGGGGGTGGGTCATGACCGATGCCGTCGCCATTACCATTAACGTCAACGGTGAAACCATAAGCCAGACCGTTGAGCCACGTCTTAGCCTCGCTGATTTTCTGCGCGCCGAAGGACTGACCGGCACGCATCTTGGTTGCGAACATGGCGTTTGCGGTGCCTGCACCGTGCAGGTCGATGGCCGCACCGCACGTGGATGCCTGACCCTTGCCATCCAATGCAATGGGCTCGAGGTCGAAACCATCGAAGGAGCCACCGACAAGGGCTCCATCGTTGACCTGCAAGAAGCCTTCGTTGAGCACAATGCACTGCAATGCGGGTTCTGCACGCCGGGCATGCTGATGTCCGTCGACGAGTTGCTGCGGGATAATCCGTCGCCGTCGCGTGACGAAATCCGGGATCATTTGTCGGGTAATTATTGCAGATGCACCGGCTATCAATCTATCGTCGATGCCGTTGAACAGGTCGCTCGGCAACGGGCGGGAGGCGCCCAATGAGCAACGAAAAAATAATGTCAGTGCTCGACCGCCCCAATTCCTATGTCGGCAAGACCGTTCCCCGGCCCAACGCCAAGCGACTGGTTCAGGGACGCGGAACGTTTGTCGATGATATTGAATTACCGCGTATGGTTCATTTGGCGTTTCAACGCAGCCCTTATGCACATGCCAATATCGTTTCCATCGACAGCGAAGACGCTCGCGCCGTGCCGGGCGTGGTCGGCATCTTCACCATGGATGACCTGAAGGACACCATGACCCCGTGGGTCGGTGTCCTCGACCACTTAAAGGGAATCAAATCGGCTGAACAATGGCCGCTGGCCAATGGCAAGGTGTTCTGGCAAGGCGAACCGGTTGTCGCGGTTGCGGCAACCTCGCGCGCCATCGCCGAAGACGCCGCCGATCAGGTGTTCGTTGAATACGAAGAACTGACCCCGGTCACCGATATGACGACGGCGCTGGACCCCGATACACCGGTCATTCACCCTGAACTGGATGACAACCTGTGCTTCCAACGCACCGTCGATGCAGGTGATGTGGACGCAGCCTTTGCTGACGCCGCCTGCGTTGTCGAAGATACCTTCCATTTCAATCGCCACACCGGCGTGACCTTGGAACCACGCGCCATTATCTGTGACTACAATCCGGCCGATGAAGACCTGACCTTGTATATGGCGGTCCAATGTCCGCATATGTCGAAGAACCTGTACGCCAAGCATCTGGGACTGTCCGAAGACAAGGTCCGTATTATCTGCAAGGACGTCGGCGGATCATTCGGCATTAAAATTCATACCTATTCCGATGAAATGGCTGCCGGAGCCATCGCCGTGAAAATGGCCCGCCCGGTCAAGTTCATCGCCGACCGGCTGGAAAGCTTCGTCACCGATATCCATGCCCGCGATCATATCGTCAAGGCCCGCGCCGCCTTCAATGCCGATGGCGAATTGCTGGCCGTCGACATGGATGACCTGACCGGGATCGGTCCGTATTCTGTTTATCCGCGGACCAGCGGCATCGAGCTCAATCAGGTGCTTAACCTGACCTGCGGGCCGTACAAGCACCCCAACTATCGCGTCGATGGCAGGGTTGTGTTCCAGAACAAGAACGTCATGTGTCAGTACCGCGGTGTTGGCCACCCCATCGCCATTGCCGTCGGCGAGCACCTGATGGACATGGGTGCAAAGAAACTGGGGCTGGACCCCGTCGATGTTCGTCTGAACAGTTTTATCCCCGACGATGCCTATCCCTACACGGCACCATCGGGCGCGATCTACGAAAAGCAATCCCATCACCAGTGTCTGGACAAGCTGGTTGATAACATCGGCTATGCCGGTCTGCGCAGCGAGCAAAAGCAATTGCGCGACAAGAAAGTCTTTCGGGGTATCGGTTTCGCCAGTCTGATCGAAGTCACCAACCCAAGCCCCGCGTTTTACGGTGTCGGCGGTGCGCGCATCGCATCACAGGATGGCTGCACAATTCGTCTTGACCCGACCGGTGGCATTACCGCCATTACCGGCGTTACTGAACAGGGGCAGGGCACCGAAACGATCATTGCACAAGTCGCCGCGACCGCTGTTGGCGTGCCGATTGAAAACGTTCGCGTTCTGACCGGCGACACGGAAGTCGTCCCTTATGGCGGCGGCACCTGGGCGTCGCGTGGTGCTGGCATCGGCGGCGAGGCTACCCTGCAAGCCGGCAAGGCGCTAAAGGACAATATTCTGGATCTTGCCGCGACAATTCTACAGGCCAAGGCCAAAGACCTGGATATCCGTGATGGACTGGTCGTTGATGCTGACAGCGGCACGGAACGTCTGCCGCTTTCCGAGTTAGGCCGTATCGCCTATTTCCGGGGCGACACGCTGCCCCAGGACGTGCAGCCCGAACTGGTCGTCACGCGACACTATACGCAGCGGGGGTACCCATTTGTGTTCACCAATGCGGCCCATGCCTGTCATGTTGAAGTGGACGTTGAAACCGGCATGGTTAAGTTGCTGAATTATTGGGTGGTCGAAGATTGCGGCCGGGTGATCAACCCGAAACTGGTAGCCGAACAAACCCGTGGCGGTGTCGTCCAGGGTCTGGGCCCTGCGCTTTATGAAGAATGTCTGTACAGCCCGGAAGGCCAATTGCTGAACGGGTCGATGGCGGATTATCTGGTGCCGATGGC
>JABHGV010000088.1 GCA_018671895.1 Rhodospirillaceae bacterium
ACCTTTATTCGACGATCGAAGCGACGACGCCGGCGCCGACGGTACGACCACCTTCGCGAATAGCGAAGCGCAGGCCCTCGTCCATGGCGATCGGAGCAATCAGCTCGACTTCCATCGTGATGTTATCGCCCGGCATCACCATCTCGGTGCCTTCCGGAAGAACAACCATGCCCGTTACGTCCGTCGTGCGGAAGTAAAACTGGGGACGGTAGTTGGCGAAGAACGGCGTGTGACGGCCACCCTCTTCCTTGTTCAGAATGTACGCTTCGCACTTGAACTTGGTGTGCGGCGTAATCGAACCCGGCTTGGCCAGAACCTGGCCGCGTTCAACTTCTTCACGCTTGGTGCCGCGCAGCAGCACACCGACGTTATCGCCAGCTTCGCCCTGGTCCAGCAACTTGCGGAACATTTCAACACCGGTGCAGGTGGTCTTCTGCGTTTCCTTGATACCGACAATCTCAAGCTCTTCGCCGGTCTTCACAACACCACTCTCAACACGACCGGTAACAACCGTGCCACGACCAGAGATCGAGAACACGTCTTCGATCGGCATCAGAAACGGCTTATCAAGCGCACGTGTCGGCTGCGGGATGTAGTCATCAACAGCCTTCATCAGCGCCGTGATCGAGTCCTTGCCGGTCGCTTCGTCCTTGTCTTCCAAAGCACCCAATGCGGTACCCTGAATGATGGGAATGTCGTCGCCCGGGAAATCGTAAGAGCTGAGAAGCTCACGGATTTCCATTTCGACCAGTTCCAGAAGCTCCGGATCATCAACCTGATCAACCTTGTTCATGTAAACGACAATCGCCGGAACACCAACCTGACGGGCAAGCAGGATGTGCTCGCGGGTCTGGGGCATCGGGCCATCAGCAGCGGACACAACCAGGATAGCGCCATCCATCTGGGCGGCACCGGTGATCATGTTCTTCACGTAATCGGCGTGACCCGGGCAGTCAACGTGAGCGTAGTGACGGGCATCCGTCTCGTACTCAACGTGAGCCGTCGAAATCGTAATGCCGCGCTCGCGCTCTTCAGGGGCCTTGTCAATGTCGGCATAGTCCGAGAATTCGGCTCCGCCAGATTCAGCAAGAACCTTCGTGATCGCTGCGGTCAGCGTCGTTTTACCGTGATCAACGTGACCAATCGTGCCGACGTTGCAATGCGGTTTTGTGCGTTCAAATTTTTCTTTCGACATCTTTCAAATTCTTTCCGTCTGAAGCCTTAGCCATGAACCACTTAACAAATTTTTTCCGTCTCTAAACTCTCAGGCCGCGTCGCTCTGGAGCGGGTGAAGGGAATCGAACCCTCGTCGTAAGCTTGGAAGGCTTCTGCTCTACCATTGAGCTACACCTGCATATCCAAAACCTTTTACAACGCGACGCCTAGAAGCCCTTTATCCTTCCTGTCCATCCCGACACGTCCTTCACGACACGTCGTGAAATGGTGGAGGAGGTTGGATTCGAACCAACGTAGGCGTACGCCAACGGGTTTACAGCCCGTCCCCTTTAGCCACTCGGGCACTCCTCCCCAAGTATCCCAAGAGGGATGTCCCAGGCACCGGCGAACCGGCGAAACGGAGACCGCAATATGAGGATTTACAGGCCGTTGTCAACTTAAAAGAAAGACTTGGCAAAACAAGCGTTTCCGCGGTTTGCCCACGGTGCACGAGAGGCTTGCGAATAGCCCGTATTTATGGATGCTAAGGGCCATCATGACAAAGCATAGACCAAAACCCACAAAAGCCTCTCGCAAGGCAAAGAAACAGCACCGGGAAAAGGCCGCCAGCGGTCCGACTCGTGCCACAAAAGAGCCGTGGCTGTACGGTATTCATGCCGTTCTGGCGGCGTTATCGAACCCCAAACGGCGCGTCAAACGGCTGATTCTCACCGCAGAATCCGGGAATTCCCTGAAAATTCGCCTTGAAGAAGCCATGCATGCGGGCGAACGGAACCATTTAAACGGCGAAATCGTCGACAAGGCCGAGCTTGAGGCACTGTTGGCACCGGATGCCGTCCATCAGGGAATCGCCTTGCTGGCCGAAGAGCCTCCCACACAGGAACTCGCCGATATTATCGAAACAACAACCGATGACCCCCACGCCTGCGTTATTCTTCTCGATCAGGCCAGCGACCCCCATAACATCGGGGCGGTGGCACGGTCGGCGGCCGCTTTCGGGGCCGTCGCTGTCATCGTTCCTGACCGTCATACACCGGGCGTCACCGGTGTCATGGCGAAAGCCGCCTCGGGCGCCATGGAACGGGTCGCGCTGGTGCGTGTCGGCAATCTGGTCAAGGCGATGGACAGCCTGAAAAAGGGTGGATTCTGGTGCATCGGCCTCGATGGCGAGGCCCGCCAGTCGCTTCAGGAAACCGACCTTGGCGGCAAGGTAGCGCTGGTCCTGGGCGCAGAGGGCGCAGGCCTCAGGCGACTGACGAAAGAAACCTGTGATTTGCTGGTCCGCGTCCCCATTTCCGAGGCCACAGAGAGCCTGAATTTGTCCAACGCTGCCGCCGTGGCCCTCTATGAAAGGGCCCGGGAAAAATAATTCCCATTGTGGCCTTGCCAAGCCCCCTTCCCTCGCATAGATAAACGCCCATGGAATGGCTCGACAAAATCCCCACCGGTATACTGGCGATCGCGGCTGTGTTTATGTTGCTGGCGCCGTTTGTGCCGGAACCGCATCTGGTTGAAAAATTCAGGATGTTGATGGAAGGCACCCTGAAAAAGCCGATCGACATCTTCGATGTCTTCTGGCATCTGGCACCGTCAGTCCTGCTTGCCCTTAAATTTGTGCGCGCCACCTGAACACCGCTTGCCCGAACGGCCCCGGCGCGTTATACGGTGCGGTAATATTTCCAACACAAAGCCGGCATAGCTCAGTTGGTAGAGCACCTGATTTGTAATCAGGGGGTCAGGGGTTCGAATCCTCTTGCCGGCACCAGTTAAATCAACGCCTTAGCCGAAAATGGCTGGGGCGTTGTTTGGTTTGTGAAGGGTTTGTATTTGCCTCGTATCCGAAGCATCACCCGAACCGACATGTTCAGGGTGATCCGCCTAGGCCTTAAACCTTGTGGATGGGCACCGCGAGGGATCCGTCAATATCTGGTTCAGCGACGATCGCACCGCCAGCTTCCATTTCTTCCTCAGACGCGTCACGGACATTCAGGACTTCCAGTTTGAAGATCACAACACGGCCACAAAGCGGGTTGTTGCCATCGACCGTGAGGGTCTTGTCGTCCATACGGGTGACGATGAAGTTGCGGGGCTCGCCCTTCTCATTCTCCATGGTGATGGTGGTACCGATTTCCCGGTATTCTTCGGGGACGTTGTCGATGTGATCGGTAAAAACCAGGGATTCATCGCGTGGACCATAGAGCGTGTTGCAATCCAGCGTCACATCAATGATGTCGCCCTTTTTCTTGCCTTCCAGCTCGATGGTGACGCTCTGGTCCAGGGCGGAATCCTGGCCGTGTACGTAGCCGATAGGATATTCGACCGCGTTCAGGACTTCGCCGGACTTTTTGTCGATCACCTGATAGCTGAGTTCGACAAACTTGTCGTCTTGAATGGTTTCGCTCATGTCACGTTACAATCCGTATCTTAAAAGACGGAGGCACCAAAAATCTTGACCTCTTCGCTCTCGTTATAGCCGAGGACCAAACGGCCAAGCCATTCACCCTCTTTTTTCGTGCTGCGAACACGATACAGAACCGTCACATGCTCAGCCCGGCGAATGATGCCGAGATAGTCATAGACTTCGGACAGGCTGCGGGTCAGCTCGCTTTTCGCGAATTGCTTGCCGACTTCGACCTCGTTCAGGCCTTGCGTCAAA
Organism: Rhodospirillaceae bacterium; assembly: GCA_018671895.1. GTDB lineage: Bacteria > Pseudomonadota > Alphaproteobacteria > Rhodospirillales > JABHCV01 > JABHGV01. The sequence continues at coordinate 3,833 of JABHGV010000088.1, forward strand.
CTGTAGTCAAAATTGCGAATGAATTTGCCGTATTCACCGTCGTTGGAAGCCCGGACGAGCTCTGTCCACATTGGCTCTGCAACGGATAGAATTTCATCATCCGTGAGTTCGATAATGTTCATAAGTTTCCTCGGTCACACTAGAGCAACCTGCGTTTTATCAAACGCTGTCAAGTTGCTCGATTCTTAAAATTTCGATCAAATTTCTGCAGAAAAGCGATTCCGGTTTTATGCAGTTTGATCTAGAAATTAAATCTCGCAGGGGCATAAAAAAAGATCAACACGTGAATGCTGATCTTTTTTCAAACCCCCGACAGGAGTTCAATATGAACTCCTGTCAAGGTATTGAAGTTTACTCGGCTGCAGCAGCTTCGTTTTCATCATGAAGATGGTACAAAGGTGCCTTTTCCATGGTGTACTTTCCGGTTTCCGGATCACGACGCGACACAGTAAGAACGTGCCAGTTTTCGTCATCCAGTTTCAGAGCATCACCACGGTAGTAGTAACCGGGCCAACGCGTTTCCTTACGGAACAGCGTGTGCTGCATGACGCTTTCGGACGTACGATGGCGGTGCTTGACTTCCCAGGCACGAAGCAGTTCGTGAAGGTCCTTGGCCGCAATCTTCTCGAGATCTTCTTCCATGATCTTGAGCTTCTTGAGACCAATGCTCAGCAGCTTGTCGTTGGTCATGTAGTTGACCGTCACACCACCGCAGTATTCGTCCATCAGCTTTTGCAAACGGTCGAGTTCCTGACGCGGGTTGTGGTAGTTCGGGTTAACTTCACCAGCCACGATATCGTTGCGATGGATCTTGTAGTGTTCCATCGGTCTGAAGACTTCTTCCTTCAGCTTGGCGAGGGTCGCTTCGGAAACCTTAATACCTTCGGCCTTGCCGTCGTCTATGTACTGACAAGCGGATTTAGCAGCGATACGGCCTTCGGTGAAGGAGCCCGAGGAGAACGCGTGCGGCGTGCCGCCGACTGCGTCACCGGCACCAAACAGACCTTCGACGGACATCATGCGGTTGTAACCCCACTGATATTCTTCCGGGGACACATCTGAAGGACCAGAGCACCAAGCGCCACAACCGGTGGCGTGCGATCCCATGACGTACGGTTCGGACGTGGTCAGTTCCGGGTTTTCGTTCTTCGGATCAACGTCCGTAGCAGCCCACAGAACAGCCTGACCAACGGTCATACCCAAGAAGTTATGCCAACCAATTTCCTCAAGGTGCGGATCCTGGAAGGAATGCATGGTGACCATGTGGATCGGCCCGCGGCCCGCGTTCACTTCGTTGATGATCGCGTGGTTACGCAGACAGGTCGGGATCGGGCGATGCGTGGCGTGGGAAAGTTCCGGATCCAGGTATTCCTTGCCTACCATTTCTTGCAGGGCGGGGAACCACTTGGATTCGTATTCTTCACCATAGGCGTTTTGCGTGTAGGCCTTCAGGTGCAAGAAGTATGCACCAACCGGGCCGTAACCGTCCTTGAAACGAGCCAGAACGATACGGTTTTCCATCTGGGTCATCTTCGCGCCAACATTGATCATCAACGCATAAGCGGAACCAGAGGACCACGGTGCGTACCAAACACGACCAGCACCTTCACCCACGGAACGCGGCTTGAAGAGGTTGGAAGCGCCACCGGCACCACAGACAACGGTTTTGGATTTAAAGACGTGGTAGTCACCGGTGCGAACGTTGAAGCCGACAGCACCCGCAACGCGGTTTTCCTGGGCTTCATCCATCAGCAGGTGGGTAATGCAGACACGGTTATAAACCTTGTCGGCCGACTTCTTCGCAGCTTCGGCGACGATCGGCTTATAGGATTCACCATGGATCATGATCTGCCAACGACCTTCACGCAGGTACGAACCCTTGTCCAGGTCGCGCATGATCGGCAGGCCCCACTCTTCGAACTGATGAACAGCGGAGTCGACGTGACGAGCCATATCAAACAGCAAGTCTTCACGAACCATACCCATCAAATCGATACGGGCGTAACGCACGTGATCTTCCGGGTTGTTTTCACCAAAACGGGTGCCCATGTAGCAGTTAATAGCGTATAGGCCCTGAGCCACAGCACCGGAACGATCAATGTTGGCCTTTTCGGCGATCACGATCTTCTTGTCCTGCCCCCAGTAACGAGCTTCGAAAGCTGCACCAGTACCGCCAAGGCCTGCGCCGGCGACGAGGATGTCGATATTGTCTTCGACGATTGTATTGTAAGCCATTAGTAAGTCACCCCTTGCTTAATCTTGAGGCCGTTGGATTCCAGTGTATGTATTCCGCCGTCATCCATGCGGATGTACTTCGGCTCATTGAACAGCAGCTGACTGTCGCGCTGTTCCTGAGTCGGAGCGGGGACATTGGCGAGTTGAGGTATGCCTGTGCCCCAAGGCTTCGAGGTGATCGGAGCCAGCAGGCTCAGATCCTTTTTGCCGTTGCGGAACTTGATGCGCCAGGCAATGACACCCTTATCTTCATCGCGGTCGACGCGGACGCTGTGGCCGAGCGGCGCAAAGTCCGCGTAGCCACGCACATCAATCGCGTTCTGCGGGCATGCCTTGACGCAGGAATAGCATTCCCAGCACATGCTCGGTTCGATGTTGTAGGCACGACGGTAGGTCGTGTCGATGTGCATGATGTCGGACGGGCAGATATCAACGCAGTGTCCGCAGCCGTCGCATCGTGTCATATAGACAAAAGTAGGCATAATTTGTTTCCTTCTCTGCTAGAACGAATCTTTACAGATTTGAATGTTTGATTAGTAGTGCCGAGGCTGCTCGCGCTTGATTCCAGGCCCCATGCTGGGCGGGTTAGCGCCCATGTATTCCGGAATATCGGGGAACCTTTTCTGCAACTCGGGATCAGTCAGGTCGACCGGTTCGGGCATGTTCTCACGCGAACCGTCAGCCTTGATGACCCGCTTGTTGAACGCAGCAGCCGGCTTGAAGAACATGTGTGCGAACTTCGACCAATACACACCGCCGAACAGAACCGTTGCGGAGATAATGAACAGGGCCAGTGACACTGTGTTCCACGGCGCGATGCCCATGGAGTGCAGAATGGACCAAACCAGACCGAAGGTCGTGGTGCCCAGCAGCGACAAGATGAACAGGTCCGCTTTGACGATGCGGTTCCAGGGAACACCTTCGGCCGAGACATCAACGCGGATGAAGAACCAGAACCAATAACCGCCGAACATCACCATAGCGGCACCTAAGTGCCACAACTGAGAGACGAGAGCCGGAGCTTCGTTGGTCGGATACGCGAACACCAAGGCGATGGTCGACACGAGGAACGTGATGAAGCCATACATGGTGAACAGGTGCGAAATCCGACGCTTCGGATTGCAGAATTCGCCAGAGGTCACAACGTCGACAGCTACAGTGCTGACGGCAATGCCGATTTTGTCACCGGCGCCCAGCTCACGTGTGCGTGAAGCTTCGGCAGCTTTGGCCTTAGCGAAAAAGTATTTGGCGCTCTTCTTGTGGATCATGTCAAAGATGGTGCCGCCGACAACCAGGATGAACATCAAAATGACATAGCCCTGGATAACGTCTAGCGGGATGATCGTCGCAAGATCAGCGATTGGATTACTGGCGAACATCAATTTCTCCTGTGTCGCAGTCGTAAATTATGGATACATTATATAGTGCAGGTCGTTATATTCGCTGCGCATTATATAAAGGAAACCTGATTTGACAATCACCAATGAGCAAATTTTTTAAATTAGATTTATCTAAAGAATAAAAAATACATTTTTTTTATATAATTCTTTTATTTTCAATTACATATAAGGTAATATAAAATAATAATAAGATGCATATTATCAGCTGCGACCCATCAAGCTCGGTATATAAGCCCACTTTTGAATGTTGCCGATCGTCGAATCTGGAAATAACGCGGTGCACATTTTATTAATCCATTGCCATCGCCATTCCATGTCGTTTTTACGCCCGGTCTCGGCCTGATATTCATCGCTATTCCTGTACCAAATTCACAGAATGCGTTCCGCTGCCTTAGGGCTGAAATGTCAGAGATCATCTTAGTGGCTTGTCCAGCCATGCTGACCAAGGTGCGTAAAAAGGTGCTTCCCTCCGGCAACACCATCGTATATATTCCGTTTTTGAAATATGAGAAAACCTTGTGTCGAGGGGATTCTTTTTTGCAGTTTTGCAAGGGGTTACCTCGGTTAGCAACTAGGCAATAGGTGAATCAAGATATGGGTAACGTTAACGCTAAAGATCCGGTTCCTGATGGGAAGACCGAGTACTACACGACCAAACAGCAGCCGGTGAACGATAAAGGTTTCGTCGGCTACAAGACCGAATGGGTCGAGTGGCAGAAGGAAGTTCCCTACGAAACCCCGAAAAGGCCGTAAGCCTTTACGGACGGGCACACGAAGCCCGGTTAAGGAACGCAAATAAAGGGAGACGCTGGACGTCTCCCTTTTTCTTTGCCTGCTTTATATGATGCCCTGCGGGGGCATATATTGCGCCCTGCGGGGCAAGGTCACTGGAAGCCAGGTCAAGCTTTTGACAGGAGTCCATTCTCGAAAACCTGACTCATGTCGCCAATCAAAGTCGGACTTCCAGAGACCGCGCCACCCAAAGGGTGCGAATCACTCGGTGGGATCGGCTAATTTTTTCATAAATTCGGCGCGTTTCCCGGCATCCATAACGACACTTTCCTCGACCGGCATCCCGCCCAGGTACCATTCCCGCGAACCATCATCATATTCAACGGCGGGGCCGTCTTCACGATGCAGCAATCCATCCACCCACCATTGCTTCATTTCGTGTTCTTTAATGACGGCGGGACCATCTTCACGATGCCGCTCGCCGTTCACCCACCACAGCTGCACGCCGTCAGGACGAATGACCGCAGGGCCGTCTTCACGGTGGGCGACGCCATTTTGATGCCATTCCTGGGTGCCGTCTGATTCCATGATGGAGGGCCCGTCATCGCGGTGCAGCTGACCGTTTCGCCACCATTCTTTGGTTCCGTCCCAGTGTTCAACAGCGGGGCCATCCTCGCGATGCCGGTTTCCATGGATAAACCAGACCCGGGTTCCATCGGCCGTTTCGGCGGCGGGGCCGTCTTCACGGTGCAATTTTCCATCAAGCTTCCACTCGATTGTCCCGTCTTCTTTTTCGGTTTTTGTAGGTGTATTGGGCATCAACTTGCCGTCTTGCCACCACTCTTTGCGACCATCATTATGTTCCACGGCAGGGCCGTCTTCGCGGTGCTGCTTGCCATGTTTAAACCAGACCCGGGTTCCATCGGGCTTTTCGACGGCGGGGCCGTCTTCACGGTGCAACTCACCATCAAGCATCCACTCGATTGTTCCGTCTTCTTTTTCGATTTTTTCTGGTGTTTTGGGCATCAATAAAATCCGTATATACACGACACTGTAACAAGGGCTGTAAGAGGGAGGGGATCATATAGGAAGGTTATGAAAAAGAAACCCCGCTCGAAAGCCGGAGAGAATCGTACTCACGGACACGAATCCTCCTGCCGACAGCATTTACAATTAGAAAGCCGAATATAGATAAAAACGCAACGCCCCCCTACCCGACAAAGCCTTGTTTTGTTAGTATATTCACAGGTCGGTTTGATGAATTCGGGGGTGGAACGCATGAAAAAGATTTTTGCACTTACTGTGTTGTTCGGTTTGATCGGCAGCATCTCATCGTCACTGGCAGAACCGCCTCGCGCCTTTGAAGGACGGCGGCTTTTTGTCTCGTATTGTCAGCTGTGCCACGGCGTTTCTGGAGAAGGCGACGGCCCCCTGGCAATACAGATGCAAATCAGTCCGGCGGATTTAACCACCACCATTCGCTCCAGAAGCGACACCATTTTAAAAAAAATCATTACCGGTCAGGGGCGCCAGACCATCACAGGGCGTGACCGTCATAATTTGCTGAGCGAAGCGATGCCGGAATGGGAATCGGTATTCGGCGAACAGCAGGTCGAAGCGTTGATTGCCTATCTTCGTTTTCTCAGCAGGTCCAAGCACCAGTTGATGAGTGATCCTGAGGTTGGCTACAAGCTTTACCAACAATACTGTGCCGTTTGTCATGGCGAGGAAGGCGAAGGAGACGGCGTTATGACAAAGCTGATCAGAATTCAACCGGCAGACCACTCCAACATCAACGAAATGAACCCGATCAGTAATGAGGGCTTGGTCAGAATTATTCAGGAGGGCAAGGACGAGTATATGCCTGCGTGGAAGGATATTCTCAATCGAAACGAGATTGAGGCCCTGGTCAGTTACATCCGCCTGCTTTCCAATTAACAGCCAGCTGGATCGCGACAAACGCGGTTATAAAAAGGGCAAAATATTTTTAGCCAAACCCTTGCCGCCGCCCTATTCTCGGGACGTTGAAATTAATAAAGAACAATAAGAGGATGAGCCTTATGTCAGAACCGTCAACCGTCGCATTGGGCGGATCAGGTCCGCTTCAGGTTGCGCGAAGAATGTTTCTGGCGACTCGCCCGAAATTTTTCACAGCGTCCGTTCTTCCCGTTTTTTTGGGAACGGCCTGGGGGTACAAGACCGCCGGAAGCTTCAATTCGACGAGCTTCATTCTGGCAATCATGGCAACCATCCTGATCCATGCGGCGACCAATGTCCTGAACGACGTCTACGACGAGTTAACCGGCAATGACGGTCCGAACGAAGGCCGCATTTACCCCTACACCGGCGGCTCGCGCTTTATCCAGAATGGCATCATGGATGTCGGCCAGATGCGTCGATGGGGATTTGCGTTGCTTGTCGTTGGTATCCTTACCGGTTTACTGCTCGCCAACCTGAGCGGCGTTGCTGTCATTGGATTTGGCCTTGCCGGAGTCGCACTGGGCGTTCTTTATTCCGCGCCACCATTCCGGTTAAGCGGTCGTGGCCTGGGTGAATTGGCCGTTGCCGTCGGCTTCGGCCCATTGCCTGTCATCGGTGCGGTCTGGTTGCAGACAGGAGCGTTCTCTGTCGACGCCGTGCTGCTGTCTATTCCGGTTGGCATCTGGATTGCCAACGTGCTGCTGATCAACGAGGTGCCGGACGCTACTGCTGACGCCGCCGCCGACAGCCGAACCCTGGTCGTTCGACTGAACGCGCCCGGAACGGCTTGGCTCTATTTCGCCGGACAGGCCATCGCCGCCATCGTCGCCATCGC
>JABHGV010000089.1 GCA_018671895.1 Rhodospirillaceae bacterium
CCGGCGGGCGCACTACGCAGAACCACGTGTCCAGCGCCAAAACGGCCTTCGACATCATGATGCAGCGTGCGACCATCGCGCAGCGGAACGTGAATCATTTCGCGCTTCGCCTGATCGGTCGCCTTACGAATTGCTTCAGGAACTTCTTGTGCCTTGCCGGTGCCGAAGCCAACGCGTCCACTGCCGTCGCCGGCGACAACCAGAGCCGCAAACGAGAAACGACGGCCACCCTTGACCACCTTGGCTACACGGTTGATGTGGACCAGCTTGTCAGTGAACTCGTCTTCAGGCTGACGATCGTCCCTGCCACCGCGGCCGCGTCCGGGACGGCGTTCGCCGCCCTTTTTTGTTGGTGTCTGTGCCATTAATAGCGCTCCTAGAAAGACAGGCCGACTTCGCGGGCCGCTTCGGCCAGGGCTTTCACCCGACCATGAAATTTATAACCACCGCGATCGAAGATCACGTCCTTGATGCCAGCCTTGATGGCGCGCTCAGCAACCAACTTGCCAACTTCACCGGCAGCCGCAGAATCAGCACCGGTCTTGCCTTTTCCGGCAACGTCCTTTTCCAGGGTCGAAGCGGCGGCAACGGTAACACCCTTGGTGTCATCGATAACCTGGGCATAGATGTGGCGTCCGGAACGGAACACGGAAAGCCTGAGGCGGCCCTTGGCTGCGCGCTTGATCTGACCGCGGTTGCGGCCTTTACGGCGCTCGAAAAGTTTTTTTGATGTTGCCATGACTTACTTCTTCTTACCTTCCTTGCGCAGGATGTATTCGTTGTCGTACTTGACGCCCTTGCCTTTGTACGGTTCGGGCGGACGATAACTGCGAATTTCCGCAGCCGTCTGACCGACCTGCTGCTTATCGAAACCGGAAATGCTAATGTGGTTTTGATCAGCGCATTTAATGTCGATGCCTTCGGGGATCGGATGACGAACCTCGTGGCTGAAACCAAGCTGCATGACCAGATCCTTACCCTGAACCTGAGCACGGTAACCAACACCGTTAACTTCCAGATTCTTGGTGAAACCTTCCGAAACGCCAACAACCAGATTGTTGATGACGCTACGTGCTGTTCCCCACATCTGACGGGCACGCTTCGAGGTGCCGCGAGGATTAATGTTAACCAGGTTGCCTTCCTGTTTGATGTCGACATCGTCGGTCATCGTTGTGGAAAGTTCGCCCAGCTTGCCCTTGACGGTTACCATCTGGCCGGAAACGACCAGATCAACACCATCGGGAACCTCTATGGGATATTTGCCAATTCGTGACATGGATCGGTGTCCTACCTAAAACCTTAAAATACTTTGCACAGCACTTCGCCGCCGACATTGGCGTCGCGTGCTTCGGCGTCTGACATGACACCGCGCGGGGTCGACAGGATGGAAATGCCGAGTCCGTTATAGACCCTGCTCAAATCCTTGATCTTCGAGTACACACGCCGACCGGGGGTCGAAACCCGGCTGATTTCCTTAATCACGGGCGTACCCTCGTGATACTTCAGTTCGATCATCAACTCGTTGATGCCGGGGCGAAGTTCCTGCTGCGAGTATCCGCGAATGAAACCTTCACGCTTCAACACTTCAAGCACGTTGGAGCGCAGCTTGGAAGCTGGCGCAATGACGGTGCTTTTGTTGGCGCGTTGGCCGTTACGGATACGGGTCAGCATATCGCCTAAGGGATCGGTCATAGACATATTGGGGCCTCTCCTACCAGCTCGACTTGACCATGCCGGGAATTTGTCCCGTCGAGGCAAGGTCACGAAGCGCAATGCGCGACAGTTTGAATTTACGGTAATTACCGCGCGGACGACCCGACAGACCACAGCGCAGACGCTGTCTGACAGGCGATGAGTTACGCGGCAACTGAGCCAGCTTCAGGTGTGCCTCGAAGCGTTCTTCAGGCGACAGTGAAGTGTCTTTCGTAATCAGTTTCAGGGCGGCGCGACGGTTGGCGTATTTTTTCGCCAAACGTTCCCGTTTCCTGTTCCGCTCGATTGAGCTTTTCTTAGCCATTCTGCTTGTCTCCGTTTGACTTCTCGTCGCCCTTGAACGGCATGTCGAAGCCCCTGAGCAGGGAACGCGCTTCGTCGTCGGTCTGGGCAGTTGTGCAGATTATGATGTCCATACCGCGAATACGGTCGACCTTGTCATAATCGATCTCGGGGAAAATGATCTGTTCCTTGATGCCCATGGCATAGTTGCCATGGCCATCGAAGCTTTCGCCCGACAGGCCGCGGAAATCGCGAACACGGGGCAGCGCGATGGTAATCAGACGGTCAAGGAATTCGTACATACGCTGACGGCGCAGGGTCACCTTGCAGCCGACGGTCATGCCGTCGCGCAGCTTGTAGGTGGCAATCGATTTCTTGGCCCTGGTGACGACCGGCTTTTGGCCGGAAATCAAGGTCATATCCTCGATCGCGCCTTTAATCAGCTTCTTGTCCTGAGACGCCTCACCGACGCCCATGTTAATGACAATCTTGTCTAGCTTCGGCACCTGCATGGCGCTCTTGTAGCCAAACTGTTCGACCAGGGTCGACTTGATGTTGTCGTTATAGTGATCTTGTAAACGTGGCATTTCCATGCACCCGGTCAGTTATCGATGACTTCGCCAGACCGCTTCGCGTAGCGGACCTTGCGGTCATCTTTCAAAATTTTGACGCCGACACGCGTCGGTTTGTCGTCCTTGGGATCGATGTGCGCCAGATTAGAGACGTGAATCGATGCTTCCTTTTCGATGATTCCACCAGCATTCGTCTGTGTCGGACGAGTGTGGCGTTTCATCATGTTAATACCCTGCACAACGGCACGGCTATCCTTCGGCATGACACGCAGAACCTCACCGGTTTTACCCTTGTCTTTGCCAGTAATGACGACAACCTTGTCGCCCTTTTTCATTTTCAGTTTCTGAGCCATATCATCTTATCCAGTCAGAGCACTTCCGGTGCCAGCGAAATAATTTTCATATATTTCTTGGCACGCAGTTCACGGGTCACCGGGCCGAAGATACGGGTACCGATGGGTTCGCCCTGCTTGTTGATGAGCACGGCTGCATTGTTGTCAAAGCGGATCGCAGTGCCGTCGGAACGACGTACGTCCTTTGCCGTGCGCACAACTACAGCCTGAACGACATCGCCCTTTTTGACGCGGCCGCGCGGGATAGCTTCCTTGATGGAAACGACGATAACGTCCCCAACCGAGGCATACTTGCGCTTGGAGCCACCCAAAACCTTGATGCATTGCACCCGGCGGGCTCCAGAGTTATCGGCAACTTCCAAGTTAGTTTCTACTTGGATCATCTCATTCTTCCTTTTCCGTTCGGCAGGTAACGCTTAAGCGTCAGCCCCAACGATTTCCCATGTCTTACGCTTCGATATCGGACGGCATTCACGAATGCTGACCATGTCACCGATTTTCGCCGCGTTGTTTTCATCATGTGCGGCATATTTCTTGGAACGACGGATGAACTTTTTGTAGAGCGGATGCATAAAGCGTCGCTCAACCTTAACGGTCACCGTCTTATCCATTTTGTCGCTAACCACGAC
>JABHGV010000090.1 GCA_018671895.1 Rhodospirillaceae bacterium
AACTGTCGAAGGGTTCGATGTCGGGGAATTCGGTCGCCAGTTGGTCGGGCTCGGCGAGACCGCAATAGGGGTCTTCGGGAACGGCGCGGGCCATGGCGACGGCACGCGCGCATAATTGGTCAAGTGTATCGGGTGTTGCGTCCGAGGTCGAGACGATGGCCTGTTGTTGGCCGATAAAAACGCGCAAACCCACGTCTTGCGATTCCGAGCGTTCCAGATGTTCCGGATTGCCGAGGCGTTGTGACAGGGACAGCGAGGCGCTGGAGACATAGACCGCATCGGCGGCTTCGGCACCGGCTTTTTTGGCGCGTGCCAACAGGTCGTCGAGCAGGTTCAGGGCCGTGGTTTGTTCACTTTTCATGTTAGGAAAATGGGGCCTCAGCACTCATCTTGCAAGCGTGCTCTGCATTGTAGAATCCACTGGCTGGTCAGTTTTTCCTGAACCGCGTTCTGACGCAGGCGCTGGCTCAGGGACGGGAAGACCACATCGTCGAGAGTCTGGTCCTGATTGAAACACGAGAAGATGATGGTTTCCTCGCCGGTTTCCGGGTTCTTGTGCAGTTGTAGGCATTGCGCACAGATTTCCTTCATCATGCACTGCATCGGCGAATTGATGGAGCCGATGGCGACATGTCCGGGTTTCAGGTGTTCTTCGAGACTGCCGTGACGGGCATCGTTGACGGCCTTCATCATCATGTCCGAACCGATGACGATGACCCGGTCGGCGTCCTTCATGGGAATCGGCGTGTCTCCCAGATCGCCGTTGGCATAGGCCTGCATCGCTTCGACCACATTGCCAACGAAGGCCTTGTCGCCATCGCGTCCGACCTCGAAGGCGGGGGCTTCATCGCAGCACCAGACGACGGTGTCGGCCGCAGCCTCGATGTTTTCGGTGTGATAACGGTCGGATGTTTTGTAGGCGGCGAAGTAAAGCACTTTCGAGCCCGCTTTTCGCATCGCCTGACCGATGGAAAACAGCACCGCATTGCCAAGGCCGCCGCCAACAAGCAGCACCGTTTCATCGGATGGAATTTCCGTCGGCGTGCCGGTCGGCCCCATCAGGATGACGTGTTCGTCCTTTTCCAGAAGCGAGCACAGCGAGGACGAGCCGCCCATTTCCATGACGATGGTGGCGACCAGCCCTTTTTCCTTGTCGACCCAGGCACCGGTCAGGGCCTGACCCTCCATGCCCAGCGACGTGGCGCGGCAACGCTTGGCGTTAACCTCGAAATTCTGCATGCGAAAGAACTGTCCGGGCTGGAAGGTCTGGGCGGCCAACGGCGCATGCAAGATGACTTCGACGACGTTCTCGGTAAGGCGGATAACGTCGACGACGCGCGCCCGCATACCGTTGTCCAGAGACCCAACCAGATCGGAGCTGCTGACCGAAGAAGGTTCGCGCTTTGCCAGCAAACGGTTGATGACCGGGTAGCCCTGTTTGGCGCTGCCGAAGGCCTTGACCACATTACCGGCAAAGGACGGATGCAAATCGCCGAAGAAGGTAACGGCGCGGCCGTCGTCGCGGACCTGCATGGTGACTTGCGGGTTTTCCGGCTTTGATGAATGTTCCGGGCTGACCGGGTTGCCGTCTTCGTCGGTGGCCTGGAAGTACTTGCCATCCATTTCGATGCTGCCCGGTGTTTCACGCGCCAGCACCGTATTCGGCTGGGTGCCAGCGGCAATCAGGATGGCGCGGGCGGGCAGGGTGACGACGCTGCCGGTCGCGGTCAGGCGGCCGTCTTCGTCAATTTCCTGACGTTCCAGTCGAATACCATCGGCGTGTCCCGTGTCGTCGATATCAACGGCTACAGGGGACAACAGTTCGGCGAAGCGAATGCCCTGTTCGAAGGCCTTGGTGATTTCTTCGTGATTGAGGGTGTAACTGGGTGAATCAATCATGCGGCGGCGATAGGCGATGGTCGCCCCGCCCCACGACGTCAACAACGGGCTGAAATCAGGTTCGCGACCCTCAGTGCGGGCGGCTTCGCGCTCGTCGCGAATGGCCCGGCCGTGTTCCAGATAAATCTCGGCGGACTTTGTTTCCTCGTCGGTCCATGCGGATTGGAAGACCTCCATTTCCTGCATGGTCTCATAGCGATAGAGGAATTTTTCCACCTGATTGACGTAATAGGCTAGTGCTTCGGTCGCGGTATCGATTGCGGTCAGGCCGCCGCCGACGACAACCACCGGCAACTGCAATGCCAGATTGGCGACGGAATCCATTTTTGCCGCCCCGGTCAGTTGCAAGGCCATCAGGAAGTCAGATGCCTGGCGAACGCCACGGGCCAGACCGTTGGGAATACCAAGTACCGTCGGTTTGCCCGCCCCGATGCACAGCGCAACATGGTCAAAGCCCATATCGAAGGCGCTGTCGATGGTAATCGCACCACCGAAACGAATGCCGCCGTACAGCGTGTACTTGTTACGGCGTTCCAGCATCATGCGGATGATTTTCAGGTTGTTCTTGTCCCAGCGCACGGTGATGCCGTATTCGGCGACGCCACCGAAGCCGGCCATGACGCGCTTGTCCAGCGGGTCGCGAACATCGTCGATGGCATAAACCGGCTGAAACGGAACGCGCTCGCCTGCCTGTGTGATACCGTTCCGGTCAGGGTCCAAAGGCTCAATCTTGGCACCATCGATGGCGACAATCGTGTGGCCTTCGTTCATTAAATGATGAGCCAGCGAAAATCCGGACGGACCCTGGCCGACAACCAACACCTTGTAGCCGGTGTCTGGTTTTGGCAGCGGGCGGTGAATGTTCAGCGGGTTCCAGCGGGTCAGCAGGCTGTAGATTTCGAAGCCCCACGGCAGTTCCAGAATATCCTTCAGGGTGCGGGTTTCGACCTGTGGAATATCGACCGGTTCCTGTTTTTGGTAGATGCAGGCTTTCATGCA
>JABHGV010000091.1 GCA_018671895.1 Rhodospirillaceae bacterium
ACCGCCATTGGTATCGCACAAGACGATCCAACGGGCCCCGGCGTCAAACGCCGCCTTCAGGCAGCCCAACGCGAATTCCTGATTTTCCTTGTAGCCATCGAAAAAATGTTCGGCATCGAAAAGCACTTCATCGACCTTCTTGTTGGCGTGGGCGATACTGTCGGAAATCATCGCGATGTTTTCCCCATGATCGATTTCCAGTGCCACATCGACATGGAAATCCCAGGTCTTTCCAACCATGCACACAGCTTTTGTGCCACTCCCCAGCAATGCTGTCAGGCCAGGGTCATTGTCGGTGCTGCGTCCGGCGCGACGTGTCATGCCGAACGCGGTCAGGCGCGATCGCTTTAATTTCGGTGGAGCCGCAAAGAAGGCATCGTCGGTGGGGTTGGCTCCGGGCCAGCCACCTTCGATATAATCGACACCAAGGCGATCCAGTTCCTCGGCGATCAGTTCCTTGTCTGATGCGTTGAAATCGACGCCTTGCGTCTGCGCCCCGTCCCTCAGGGTACAGTCATATATGTAGACCCGATTGTCGCTACTGTCGTTTGCCGCCGCCATCTGCGTTGCTGCTTTCTTGACGATTAATGACTTCCAAAGCGGAGAATGACCAATTTCAATGACTTGCTCAAGACATTCCGACTGAAAGCGCTCTTGGCGAGACGGCAAACAAGGATTATTCTCATTTGCACTGGGGCGGGAAATACCCGTTTTTGGAGGAAGCATGAGCGATATCGAGGAGTTGGACGGAATAGACGCCGATGAGGTGGAGGGTTACCTCGCCTATCGCGAAAAAATCCGTGGCTCCAATATCAACGAGCAAACCCTGCTGGCTACTGATTATCTGAACCATTTCAACGAAATCGTCATGCTGTTGGAAATGGTTCCCGATATGCCGGAACTGCTTGAAGAAGCCAAGGAATGGAAGCCCATGGGCTATCAGGACCATTTGCTCGCCAGCACCTTTTCAGACAAGGCGTTGGCAGCGGATGCCTATGACAACGTGCCAAAGAAGTACAAACAACCGTTCGAACAGACCATCGGTCAGCTCGACAACCTGATCGCAACAGCTATCGAACGTATTGAGGCCGATATGGAACACGGCGACGACAACCTGTTGCGTGAAAATGCCGGGGCCTTGTCGAAGGTCATCCAGCGCCTGATGGACGTCGCCGGCGGCATCATCCACGGCAGCGCCAAAGTCATGGACCAGTCGGAAATCGATAATTTGATCGGATAACGATAAAAAAATCGCACGAACATTCACACCCGCATGGCTGTCGGCGTCGCTGCCCTGCCCTATAATGTTGCAGCCGAGGTCGAAGGGGTGTTCAGTGTCAGGTAGCATTGCTGGCATCTGAGGCAAGAAATCATCCGCAAACGATTTGGATCACCCCTGACGGGATAAAAACGATGACAGATCAAACGGAAACGCCGAAACCTTTCTTAGAAGAAAAACGACGTCATGAACGGCGGGATAAACCGGCAATATTCGATGCCTATACCCCGGCGAAAATGGCCGAGCGCGTCGAGGATATCGGGCGCAACAAGACCCGCATGAAGCCCGTCGCGGTGCTGACGCTGGCGGTGCTGGCCGGGGCCTTCATATCGTTCGGTGCCATGTTCTATACCGTCGTCATGACCAACAGCGGCTTAGGCTTCGGCCTCGGACGGATGGTCGGTGGACTGGCTTTTTGCCTTGGTCTGATCCTCGTCGTCGTCGGCGGCGCGGAACTGTTTACCGGCAACGTGCTGATCGTCATGGGCTGGGCCCACCGCAAGGTCACCACCGGCGCTCTGGCGCGCAGTTGGGCGCTGGTTTACATCGGCAACCTGATCGGTGCCCTGGCAATGGCGGCAATGGCCCATTGGTCAGGCTTTATGCACATGAGCGGCGATGCTGTCGCCACCACCGCCATCAAGGTCGCCTCAGCCAAGGTCAACCTCCCCTTCGATGTCGCCTTTATCCGTGGCGTGCTGTGCAATGCGCTGGTCTGTCTGGCCATATGGCTGTGCTTCGCAGCCCGCTCCGTCACCGACAAGATCCTCGCCATCATATTCCCGATCACCGCCTTCGTGGCGCTTGGCTTCGAACATTCCATCGCCAACATGTATTTTATACCGGCTGGCATTCTGGCTTCCGGGTCGTCCGGTGCGGAGATCAGCAATCTCGACCTTAGCGGTTTCATAAACAATTTGGTGCCGGTAACGCTCGGCAACATCGTCGGGGGTGGCGTGTTTGTCGCGCTCAGCTATTACATTGTCTATCTGCGCGGAAAAAAATAACGACACAGGCGCTTCGCCTGATAGGCTGCCTCTATAATTTCAGCAACCAAGCAATACGGATAAACCAATGCCATCGGACAACGCCCCTAATTCCCCCGGAGTAGAACTCGCCAACGAGATCATCAACATGGCCAACGCCGAGCTGGAAAAAGGGCATGCGGTCGAGGAAATCGCCCTTGGCCTGCGCCATGCGGCGGCCAACTTTTCCGCCTATACCTTCTTCCGCACGGAACATTCCCCGAAAGACCCGAACGACGTGGTCGAGAACTTCGTCGCCATGTTCGAACACTATCTGGGCATGCACAAACCCGACGACACGGCAGGCCAAGGCCTTGCCGCAACCATCGCCAAGGCCCAGGAAGACCTTTAAGCCAGCACGTCCAGGTTATCCTCGCGCAGGTCGATGAAACGTTTGATGCGGGTGAACTTTCCGGTTTCTGGATTGCGACCGCCGACCGCCCCTATAACGCCGGTTGGACTGTCGCCCAGCGCCCCGTTCAGCAACCCCATAATGCCGATCAGGTGGGTGTCGTCGATACCAGCGGTGCGCACGGTCGGGTGGGCGGCGAGGCGGTCGTTGCATTCGACGCGCATATTGACCAGCAGGGTGATGGCTTCCGGGTCGCGTTCCAGCGCCTCGTTCAAAACCTCAATAGCGTGGCTTACCGGGTCTTCCATATCATACCCGCCGCCAGGTGGTTCCCTCGGCGCCATCTTCCAGCACCACACCTTGTTCGGCCAACTCGTCGCGAATCCGGTCCGATGTGGCGAAGTCCTTATCCGCGCGTGCCTGCAAACGCTCGGCGATCAACGCCTCGATGGCAGCTTCATCCAGATCATCTGCACTCGTTGTGCCCTTGAACCAGTCTTCCGGGTCCTGTTGCAAGAGACCGAGAACTTTTCCTGCCCCCAAAAGCTTAGCCTTAAAAGATTCAAGGTCTCCCGACCACCCACTTGTCCCCATTGAGCTATTAAGATCATTGAGAATTTGATGCAATTCTGACAAAGCCTTTGGAGTGTTTAAATCCTCACAAAGCGCATTAAGAATTTCCGTCGGAATGTCTGGTTCATTCTCCAATTGAACCCCGGCCATTTTTTTAAGGGCAGTATAAAATTTATTAAGGATAGTCTTCGCATCGGCGATGCCGTCTTTCGTAAAATCCATCGGCTGGCGGTAGTGAGTTTTCAGCAGCGCCAGACGGATCGCCTCGCCGGGAAATTCACCGAGCAATTCGTTGACGGTGTAAAAGTTGCCCAGGCTTTTCGACATTTTCTCGCCTTCGGCCATCAAATAGCCGTTGTGCATCCAAAACCGCGCCATGATGTCGGTGCCGTGGCTGCACCGGCTTTGCGCAATCTCGTTTTCGTGGTGCGGAAAAATAAGGTCCTGACCGCCACCATGAATATCAAAGGTCTGGCCCAGATACTTGTTGCTCATGGCCGAACATTCCAGATGCCATCCCGGACGCCCAAAACCCCAGTCTGAGTCCCAGCCGGGCTCCTCGCCCGTCGACGGCTTCCACAGCACGAAATCGGCGGCGTCCTTTTTATAGGGCGCTACCTCGACCCGGGCACCGGCGATGATCTGATCGCGATCATGGCCTGACAACTTGCCGTATTCATCCATGGCGTTGACTGAAAACAACACATGGCCCTCGGCCTCGTAGGCAAAACCCTTTTCAATCAAGTCGGCGATCATCACCTGCATTTCGGCAATATGGTCTGTCGCGCGCGGCTCGAAGTCAGGCTCGAGCGTGTTCAACGCCGCCATATCGGCATGGAACAGCGCCGCCGTGCGTTCGGTAATGGTGCGGATATCCTCGCCGGTCTCGGCCGCCTTGGCGTTGATCTTGTCATCCACATCGGTGATGTTGCGAACGTAGGTGACTTTGGGATACAGGCTGTTGAGCAGGCGAAACAACACGTCGAAAACCACCACCGGGCGCGCATTGCCGATGTGTGCGGTATCATAGACCGTCGGCCCGCACACATACATGCGAACGCCCTTGTCCGCGTCCAGCGGGGTGAAGTCCTCTTTCTTGCGGCTAAGAGTGTTATGTAGTTTCAGAACCATTTATCCGTTCAGCCTTTTCAGGATACGTTCGCGCCCAATGATGGGTAGCAAAGCTTTCAGCTCCGGTCCATGGTCCAGGCCGGTGATTGCCAGTCGCAACGGCTTGAACAGCTCTTTACCCTTTGCCCCGGTGGCTTCTTTAACATCCCCGGTCCAGGTTTTCCATGTGCCTTCATCCCATGGTTCGGGCGGAAGAACTTCTGTGGCAGCAGCTATAAAATCAGCGATTTCAATCACCGGATCGACGCTGCCGAAACAGACGTCGTGCCACACCATGACATCGGAAAGCCGTTCCAGATTGGGCCGTACCGCCTGCCAAAAGGCATCATCGGCGAATTCCGCACCCAGATCGGCAATGCGTGCGGAAACCGTATTGAAATCCATGGCGTGCAGGGTCTGGGCGTTCAGGGCGTGCAGGCGCTCGGCATCGAACTTCGGGGTGCCGCGCCCGGTATGGGAAATGTCGAAGTCAGATGCCAGTTCGCCAAGATCGGGGCGCACATCGACATCATCAGACGTGCCGACATGGGCCAGATAGCTGTTCATGGCCATCGCTTCGATGCCGTCTTCACGCATCGAGGACACCGTCAGCGATCCCAAACGCTTCGATAAGCCCTTGCCATCCATGCCGGTCAGCAAGGGCGTATGGGCAAAGGTCGGAGCAGCCGCGCCAAGGGCTGCAAAAATCTGCATCTGCACGGCGGTATTGGCGACATGGTCCTCGCCGCGAATAACGTCGGTAATGCCCATGTCGATATCGTCGACGGCGCTGGGCAACATGTACAGGTACGTCCCGTCACCGCGCACCAGTACCGGGTCGCTCAGATTGACACCGTCAAAATGAACGTCGCCACGCACCAGGTCGGTCCAGTCGATGGACGTGTGGTCCAGCTTGAACCGCCAATGGGGGGGCCGGCCCTCAGAGTCAAACGCGGCGCGTTCGTCGTCTCCCAAATCCAGAGCACCACGGTCGTAAATCGGCGGCTTGCCGCGCGACAGCTGACGCTTGCGCTTGTATTCAAGTTCTTCCGGGGTTTCATAACAGGGATAAACACGCCCCATCTCGAGCAGCGCGTCGAAGGCTTTCCTGTAATTGTCCATGCGTTCCGACTGGCGCTCAATGGCATCCCACTGAAGCCCGAGCCAGCGCAGGTCGGCCTCGATGGAATCGGCGAATTCGGTGGTCGAGCGGGTGGCGTCCGTATCATCCAGCCGCAAAATAAAAGTGCCGCCTTTCGATTTGGCATGCAGCCAGTTGACCAGCGCCATGCGCGCATTGCCGACGTGCAAGTGCCCGGTCGGGCTGGGGGCGAAACGAACGATTGTCATGCTTTAAATCCATTGGTTATGGGATAGCGACGGTCGCGGCCAAAGGCACGGGACGAAATTTTAACGCCCGGTGGAGCCTGTCGGCGTTTGTATTCTCCCCTGTCGACCAACATCCAGACGCGCTCGACGGTTTCCGCGTCGTGTCCGCGCCCGACAATATCGGCCAGCGACAGGTCGTTTTCGATGATTCCATGCAGAATGTCATCAAGTGCTTCATAGGGCGGCAGGCTGTCTTCGTCCTTCTGATCGGGTTTCAGTTCCGCCGATGGCGGCTTGGTAATGATGCGTTCGGGCATCACCGGGCCGTCGGGGCCCAGGCCGTCTTCCGGCTTTTCGGCGTTGCGCCAGCGCGACATGGCGAAAACGGTGGTCTTGTAAATATCCTTTAAGACCGAAAAGCCGCCGCACATATCGCCGTATAGGGTCGCATACCCGACCGACATTTCCGACTTGTTGCCCGTCGACAACACCATGTGACCGAACTTGTTCGACAGCGCCATCAACAGCATGCCACGGCTGCGCGCCTGAATGTTTTCTTCGGTGGTGTCAGCCGGGTGCTGGGTAAAGGCTTCTTTCAGCATTTCATCAAACGCCGCCATCGCCGGGGCGATACCAATGGTATCCAGCTTCGCACCCATCATCCCGGCCGCCTGGGCGGCATCTTCAAGACTGTCATCTGATGTATAAGGTGACGGCATCATCACGCAGTGAACACGGTCCGGACCCAGCGCATCGACGGCAATGGCGGCGCTGAGCGCACTGTCGATGCCGCCTGACATACCAATCAGGACGCCCGGAAAATGGTTCTTGTTGACGTAATCGCGCAGGCCCAGACAAGCCGCCCGGTAAATCGCCTCAACGCCGCCGGGATGTTCTGTCGGCTGACTGTCGGCCGGGACCCATCCGCTGTCAGTGCGGTTCCACTGACTTAATGCAATATCGGTCAGCCACGATGGGCTGCGCACTGCCAACTCGCCTTCCCGTGTGGTAACGAAACTGTCGCCATCGAACACCAGCTCATCCTGTCCGCCGACCAGATTGACGTATACCAGCGGCAATCCGGTTTCTTGCGCCCGCGCCCGGGCCAAATCAAACCGGTTGTCTTTTTTATCAACATCAAAGGGAGAACCGTTGAGGACGACAAGCACCTCGCCACCTTCTGCTGCCAGCCGTTCGGCAACAGCAGGTTCCCACAGGTCTTCACACACCATCACGCCAAGGCGCATGCCCCTGAAATCAATCGGGTCCGCCATCGGTCCGGCCTCGAACACCCGCATTTCGTCGAACACGCCATAATTGGGAAGTTCGCGCTTGAAGCGGGTCGCGACAATCGCGCCACCGTCAATCAACAGTGCCGCGTTGTATAGCTTGCCATCGTCGCGCCACGGTGCGCCCAGCAATACCGCTGGCCCGCCATCCGACGTTTCCCGGACGAAATCGAGAATCTTCGATTCGATTGCATCAATGAACGACGGCTTCAAAAGCAAGTCTTCCGGCGGATAACCCGACACCACCAACTCGCCAGCGACCATCAGGTCGGCAGCCATTTCTTTTGCCTGGGTGCGAGCATCGCGAAGCAATCCCAGATTGCCGTCGATGTCACCGACGGTGGGATTCAGCTGTGCCAGGGCAATGTTCAAGGTCTTGGTCATGTCACGTCATGTTCTAGAGCATTATCCGATCTATTTGAATCAATTCTGACGGCTTTTGTACATCCGATTGCCCCCTTGCCTTGCCGGGCATGATGGGAGACACTTTTTCAACGCCGTTGCCGTTTCGCAACAAAGGGGGACAAATGGCCGACGATAACAGCAAAAACGCCCGCATGAAGCGCCGCGAGGATGAACGCGACGTATGTGAATCAATTCTGGCATCGGCCATGGACAGCATCGTCGAGCGACTGGCATCAACAGCCGAGGAACGTCAGGGTGCCATCAGCGCCGACGACATTCGCACGGTTGGCAAGGCCTACATCGACAGCGAAGGCGTCGCATCCCGCGAGAGCCTACGCGAACACATTCACCTAAGCCTGATTCAGCACGAGCAGGAACTATGGAACCAGACTCGCAGGCGGCCCTTTGACCGGCTTTTGGTGAAACGTTTCTCACACTTGTTTCCCCATGAAGGCGAACTGGATACCAACAAGAGTCTTTTATCGCGTCGCGCCCTGCCCGGGTTCTTCATGGCCATCGAAATGATGACCAGCGCCGACCTGTTCGAACAGTGCCAGCAGGCCTGCAAGGGGCTTTTGAAAACGCGCAGGGAAGAACTTGGTGATAAATTCCTGTGGCGGGATTTCTATGACGATTCTGACGCCATGGACCTGGTCAACGACATCATCGTCGTCATCGTCCATCATTTTGATGACTTCGACAAACGCATGCACTGGCTGCACGACCTGATTAATTCGCACCTGTCGCCGCCCGACGACTATGCCTTCGAAGGAACCGCCATCGCCGAATGGCACCTTCTGGAAGAAGACGTTCCGGAATTGATGAAGGCACTGTTTTCCGATTTCCTTAAACGGCTGGGTGAAGAAGGCGGCCACCATCAACTGGACGAGCGCTATGGCATGAAGGCCCGACAATCCATCGAGAAACTTCTCACCAATCTGGGTGTCGAGTTATGAGTAAGCCTCCGGCACCTGAAAAACCGCGCGCCGAGATATTCACTCCCGGTCAGGGTGTTGGCTATAAAATGACCGGCAAGGGTGGCGTGGCGACGACGCAGCCTAAAACTGTCGCAAAGCCAAAAGTCGCGACCCCGGCGAAACCTAAAACTGCTGCAAAGCCAAAACCCGCGGCGCAGCCAAAACCCGCGGCGCAGCCAAAGGCCAATCCCGCAACCAAGCCAAAACCGGCAGCGGTCGCGAAAAAACAGCCCAAGGCCCCGCCGCAGCCGGGCCGCAAGCCGCCCAAGAAAACATCGAAACGAATCAAACCGGCCGCCGTGCAAAGTCAGGAAATGGCTGAACAAGTTGTCTCGTCCTTCACCAACCGATTGACGGCGGAAGCCCAGGCGAAAGGCGGCTATCTGTCTGTTCAGGATCTGACAGCCCTGAACAAGGAGTTTGAGGAGCAAACCGAGACCCTGAAAACCCAGTTCGAAAAAGCCTTCACCGACAATATCTCCCAGCACGAACAC
Source organism: Rhodospirillaceae bacterium (assembly GCA_018671895.1). Lineage (GTDB taxonomy): Bacteria > Pseudomonadota > Alphaproteobacteria > Rhodospirillales > JABHCV01 > JABHGV01. The sequence continues at coordinate 8,834 of JABHGV010000091.1, forward strand.
GACCGCTGGAGCACATCAAGGCGCTTTCCGTTCAACCGGATGATCGTTAAAACGTTCTCGTACATGCTGGAAAACGACAGCCGCAAGCTCAGGCGGTCGGATTCCCTGTCACGGCGTATCCTGCCTGGTTTTTTCACCGCCCTGAGTATGCTGCTGGGACCGGACAAGATGGAGGGCTATCAAGGCAAATGTCGGGCCGTCGTCAAGATTCTGCAAAAGGAATACGGCAAGAACTTCGAATGGGAAGACATCTATCAAAGTGATGACGCACGCGCCATCGTGCTTGATGCCCTGATCGATATCGCTATGCATTTCGAAGACCTCGGCCGCCGCGCCGACTGGTTCATCGAACTGGTCAACAACCACCTGCCAGCGCCCGACGAAAATACCACCCAGACCGAAGCCAACTGGACCTTCACCAAGGACGGTTTCAAGGTTTTCTTCAATGCCCTGATGTCTGATCTGCGCGACGCGCTGACCAGCGAGGGTGGGCGATTACTGATCACCCGGCGTCACGGGGTCGACACCACCATCAAGCTGGTCGAAATTGTCCGGGAACTTAAGACGACGTAGCGGCGCTGATTCCGTTAGCTGGCGCCCGATCGTCCTGCAAGGATTCTGCCAGCAGAAACGCCAGTTCCAATGACTGTTTGGCGTTCAGGCGCGGATCGCAATGCGTGTGATACCGCGCGCTCAGGTCGGCCTCGGTAATGGCCTCGCCGCCACCGACACATTCCGTCACATCCTGGCCCGTCATTTCGATATGGACACCACCGGCGTGGGTTCCCTCGGCCTTGTGAACAGCGAAGAACCCGCGCACTTCTTCAAGAATGCGATCAACCGGACGGGTCTTGTAGCCGTTCGAACTTTTCACCGTGTTGCCATGCATGGGGTCCAAACCCAGACGACTTTGCGGCCTTCACGTTTGACCGCCCGGATCAGCGGGCTGAGCATTGTTTCAATGTTATCTGCACCCATGCGCGCGATCAGGCTCAAGCGGCCCGGCTCGTTTTCCGGGTTCAGAACATCGATCAGACGGATCAGATCGTCGGCATCCATGGATGGGCCGACCTTGACACCAACCGGATTGGAAACACCCCTGAGAAATTCCAGATGTGCGCCGTCAAGCTGGCGAGTCCGGTCACCGACCCACAGCATATGCGCCGACGTGTCGTACCAGTCGCCCGACGTGCTGTCGATACGGGTCATGGCTTCTTCGTAATTCAGCAACAACGCCTCGTGCGAAGTGAAAAAATCAGTCTCGCGAATTTGCGGCGTCGTTTCAGACGTCACTCCACACGCGGCCATGAAGCCAAGGGTCTGAGACAACCGGTCGGCAAGATTGCGATAGCGCTCTCCGGTGCGACTGTCGGCAACGAAACTAAGATTCCACTGATGTACCTTATGCAGGTCGGCATAGCCGCCCTGGGCAAAGGCGCGCAACAGGTTCAGGGTCGCCGCCGCCTGATTGAAGGCATGCTCCAACCTGTCGGGGTCTGGAATGCGGGCTTCCTCGGTGAACTCCATGCCATTGACCATGTCGCCGCGATAACTGGGCAGGCTGACACCATCGATGGTTTCCATGTCATCGGAACGGGGCTTTGCGAATTGTCCGGCCATGCGACCAACTTTTATAACAGGACACGCCGCGCCATAGGTCAGCACCACCGCCATTTGCAGCATGGCGCGAAATGTGTCGCGAATATTGTCCGGATGAAACTCGGCGAAACTCTCGGCACAATCCCCGCCCTGCAGCAGGAACGCCTTGCCGTCGACGGCCTCGGCCAGTGCGCGTTTCAGCTTTCTCGCTTCACCGGCAAAAACCAGCGGCGGATAGGTCTTCAAGCGCTGCTCAACGACCGCCACCGCGTCCGCGTCGGGGTAATTTGGCAATTGCAGGGCTGGCTTGGAGCGCCAGCTATCGGGGGACCATTTGTTCGTCATCGTTCGTCTCGAGCTTCAATCAATCACTATTATGACTAGCCTATACGCTGGAACGACTGGTTTTTCCAGAAAAACCAGCGCTTTTTAACCACCTTCGTGCGGTGGGCGTTTATCGCGCATGGTGACGAACTCTTCCGCCGCCGACGGATGAATGCCGACGGTGGCGTCGAACTGGGCCTTGGTCGCGCCACACTTCAGCGCAACGCCCAGGCCTTGGGCAATTTCCGGCGCATCCAGCCCCATCATGTGACAACCGACAACCCGGTCTGTCTGACAATCGACAATCAGCTTCATAAAGGTCTGCTCGTCGCGCCCGCTGAGCATAAATTTCATCGGCTTGAACCGCGACACATAGACGTCGACCTCGTCATATTCGGCCCGCGCTTCGTCTTCCGTCAGCCCGACCGTGCCCAGCGGCGGCGACGAGAACACGGCGGTCGGGATGTTGGAATGGTCGACCGCCGTCGGTTTGTCATTGAACAGGGTATTGGCCAGCGCCATGCCCTCGGCGATGGCGACCGGGGTTAAGTTGGCGCGGTCCGTCACATCGCCAACAGCCCAGATATTGTCGACCGAAGTGCGTGAATATTCGTCGACGACGATAACACCCTTGTCGGTCATCTCTACGTCGACCTCTTCAAGGCCGATGCCGTCGGTTTTTGGACGACGCCCGGTGGCGTACATGACCAAATCGGTCTCAATAATATCGCCGCCTGCCAGTCGGATCGAATATCCATCGCCCTGGGGCTCGATACTGCGCACGACGGATTCCGTTTGCAGGCAAATGCCACGTTTTTCCATCTCGGCGGCCAGCGTTACCCGCAGGTCTTCATCGAAGCCACGCAACACGGTGTCGGCGCGCAGAACCATCGTCACCTCGACACCAAGGGCATTGAAAATACCGGCGAATTCAACGGCGATGTAACCGGCCCCGACGATCACGATTTTATTGGGTAACTGTTTCAGGTCCAGCGCCTCGTTCGAGCTGATAACGTGTTCGATACCCGGCACATCGGGCATCGACGGCCAGCCACCGGTAGCAATCAGGATATTGGCCGCCGTATAAGTTTTGTCGCCGACCGCAACCGTATGACGGTCAATCAGCACACCGCGACCTTCCAACAGGTCGACCTTGTTTTCAGACAGGATCCGTTTGTAGATGCCGTTCAGACGCTCGATTTCCTTGTCCTTGGCACCAATCAGCGTTGGCCAGTCGAACGTCGGCTCCGGCACAGTCCAGCCGTATCCGGCGGCGTCTTCCATGTCGTCGCCAAAATGTCCGGCGTAGACCAGCAACTTTTTGGGCACGCAGCCACGGATAACGCAGGTGCCGCCGACACGGCTTTCCTCGACCACGGCGACCCGGGCACCCATCTGGGCCGATACCCGCGACGCACGCACGCCGCCGGAACCGGCGCCGATGGTAATCAGGTCATAATCGAATTCAGGCATGGTCTTGTTTCTCCGGCGCTTTTATTCGATCGCGCACTTCCTTTAATATTGACAACGAAACAGCAAAAAACGGGTCAATGCATGGGGAACCTCTTTGCCGGGTGGGGTGACAGGGTATTATAATTATCCGACTATCCGTGAACAGCTATAACGTTGTCACCTCACACGTTTGTCAGAACAAGGCCGATGAAAGAAAAAGACCGCAAGGAACTGGAGAAAGAAAAAGCCCGCGCCAATGTTGAGAAGTTTCTGGGCTTTCTTGAGACCAATATTCACAAGCTGCAATCGGTGTCAGAGATTTCCGACATGGACCTCGACAAGGTCGGCTTCGATCAGTATCACAAATTTCGCAACGTTTCGGGCGAATGCCTGTCGTTCATGGTGATTATCGAGCGCCACCTGTCCAATTGCGACGAAAGCCGGGTGGATAAACTACAAGATCGGCTCGACAGCCTGACGGTTGCCGTGTGGTCGGTCATTCTCACCGGCTCGCTTGGCTTTCTCGAAGCCATCGCCAGCAAAGACCGTCTACCCATCGGCACCCGGGATATCTTTATCCATGAACTGAAAACCATGTCTGATGCCGAAAAAACCTTGAACGATGGTCAATATGAGGGTCACCTGAGTGAGAGCGTTAAAAACAAGCGCGAGACAGCAACCAGAATTCTTAACGACGTTATTGACCGGGCACCGGGGTTATTGAACCTGACTTAATCAATTGACCTTCCCAGTACTGGAAGCAATATCCCTGAACGCTTGATGGCCCCAACAGAAGCGAGACACCGACACCATGCTTGATAAAGCCAACCTTCTTGTTGCCGCTATTGTCGCCGTTGTTATGGTCGTCGTGGGTATCGCTTATGTCAACGTCATCTCGGACAATGACAGCGCAGCCAACGACAAGCCACAGAAACAAACCAGAGCCGAGGCCGTTGCATTGAGAAAAAAGACGGTGGCACTGGGCAATAGGCTTTACGCCGACAACTGCGCCGAATGTCATGGTGTAAATCTGGAAGGCCAGCCCAACTGGCGGGTCAAGAAGGCCGATGGCACCCTGCCAGCCCCACCGCACGACGCCACCGGTCACACATGGCATCATCCCGATAGCCTGCTATTCAGTATCACCAAAAACGGCGGTCAGGCGGGTGCGCCGGCCGGCTTCGTCAGCGCCATGCCGGCTTTTGGTGAGACATTGACCGATTCTGATATCTGGGCGGTGCTGACCTACATTAAGAGCCGCTGGCCCGCAGCGGCCCGCAAACGCCAGAAACTGATGACTGACCGGGCCGGATAACCCCTATTCCACGGTGACGCTTTTCGCCAGATTGCGCGGTTGATCCACATCGGTGCCTTTCAGCACCGCCGTGTGATAGGCCAGCAGTTGCACCGGAATCATATTCAGTATGGGGGTAACGAACGCATCGACCACCGGCAGGGCGACTACGCCCGCCGCCAGCTTGCCCAGCACCGCGGCACCATCGGTATCACTGATAAAAATAACCCGGCCACCGCGAGCGATGACTTCCTGCATGTTCGACGCAGTTTTTTCAAACAGCTCGTCTTTCGGCGCAATAACGATCACTGGAACGCCGTCATCAATCAAGGCGATGGGACCGTGTTTCATTTCCCCGGCGGCATAGCCCTCGGCATGAATGTAGGAAATTTCCTTCAGCTTCAACGCGCCTTCCAGCGCCACCGGATAACTGACGCCGCGGCCCAGATAAAGCACATCGCGGGCATCAGAAATTTCCTTCGCCAATTCACGCAGGTGCTCGTCGTGGTTCAGAACATCGGCCGCACGCGCCGGAACTTCGGCCAGGGCACCAACCAGCGACGCCTCGCGATCATGGTCTATGCTGTCTTTGGCACGACCCAAAGCAATGGTCAGGCACGCCAGAACCGTCAACTGCGTGGTCATCGCCTTGGTCGAAGCGACGCCGACTTCCGGCCCGGCATAGGTTTGCAGAACGGCATCGGATTCCCGGGCAATGGTGCTTTCGGGCACATTGACGATGGACAGGATTTTCTGGCCTTCACCGCGCGCGTATCTAAGGGCAGCTAGCGTATCCAGCGTCTCGCCGGACTGCGAAATAAACAGCGCCAGACCATTTCCCGGCATGGCGGCGGCCCGATAGCGGAATTCAGATGCCACATCGACCTCGACCGGTACCCGCGCGTGGCTTTCGATCCAGTACTTGGCGACCAGCCCGGCGTAATACGACGTGCCGCACGCGATGATCGTCACCTTCGAGACAGACGATAAATCGATATCCATATCTGGCAAGCCGACCTGTCGTGTCGCCGGATTGACATATGAATGCAGGGTATCGCCAATGACTTGCGGCTGCTCGTAGATTTCCTTGAGCATGAAGTGGTCGTAACCGCCTTTGCCGACGGCTTCACCGGAAACTTCCGTTTTCCGCACCGGACGAGTGATCTCGGCGTCGGCTTCATCGAATACGGTCGCGCCTGCGCCTGTTATCACCGCCCAGTCGCCATCTTCCAGATACATGATCTGCCGGGTCAGCGGCGCCAGGGCCAGCGCGTCGGAACCGATAAACATCTCGCCCTCGCCGAAACCGATGGCCAGCGGCGTACCGCGCCTGGCCGCGATCATCAGGTCGGGATTATCGGCAAAAAGAATGCCCAGGGAAAACGCCCCTTGCAGACGTTTCAGAGTCTTCGATGTCGCCGTTTGGGGGTCATCGCCCCCATCCAGATACGACGTAATTACATGGGCAACGACTTCGGTGTCGGTTTCAGATGCCAGTACCGCGCCGGTCGTCTCGACCTCGTCTTTCAGTTCCTGAAAATTCTCGATAATGCCGTTGTGCACGATGACAACGCGCGACGTCGCATGGGGATGGGCGTTTTCTTCGTTCGGTACACCATGGGTTGCCCAGCGGGTGTGGCCTATGCCTGTGGTGCCGACAAGCGGTTCTACAGATAGTCGCTCCTCAAGGTTCAACAGCTTTCCTTCGGCCCGACGGCGTTCAATGACGCCATCGTTCAGGGTTGCAATCCCAGCCGAGTCATAGCCCCGGTATTCAAGGCGTTTCAGCCCTTCGATCAGCAGCGGTGCCGCCTCGGCCTTGCCGATGATTCCGATAATGCCGCACATTACTTTTTGTTCTTCTTTGCTTTTTCAGCCAATTTCTTTTCGCGATTTTTCGCGGCCCAGCCTTCGACCTGCAACATGTCGGCGCGGGTTACCCCAAGAGCATCATCAGTAACATCTTTCGATATGGTCGATCCGGCCCCGACGACGGCACCGTCGCCGATTGTGACGGGTGCCACCAGCGCCGTGTTCGAGCCGATAAACGCCCCCTTGCCGATAATCGTCTTCGATTTGAAAAATCCGTCGTAGTTACACGTGATCGTGCCCGCCCCGATATTCGCGCCCGCGCCGATTTCCGCATCGCCGATATAGGTCAGGTGATTGACCTTGGCACCGGTATCGAGCACCGAATTCTTGATCTCGACAAAATTGCCGACCCGTGCGGTCTCGCCAACCTTTGCGCCGGGACGCAGCCGGGCGAACGGGCCCACTGTCGCACCAGCACCGATGCTGGCCCCTTCCAAATGGCAGAAGGCATTAATGGTCGCCCCGTCGGCGACATCGACGACGGGGCCGAAAAAAACGTTCGGGCCGATGCTGACATCTTGTCCCAATTTTGTATCGTGACTGAGAAAGACCGTTGTCGGGTCGGTCATGGTGACGCCATTATTCATGGCGTCCAGGCGCAGGCGATCCTGCAAAATAGCCTCGGCCTCGGCCAGATCGACACGCGAGTTAATGCCGATCAGTTCGTCTTCATCGGCTTCGACGACAACACAGGTGCGTCCATCGCCCCGTGCCAGTGCGATAATGTCTGTCAGATAATATTCGTTCTTGGCATTGTCATTGCCGACCCGGTCGAGCAAATCCCACAACACTTTGCCATCGATGGCCATAACGCCGGAATTGCATAAATCCACGCCAAGCTGTTCCGGGGTCGCTTCCTTGGCCTCGACAATGGACTCCAGCGAGCCGTCCTCGGCCAGTATCAGGCGGCCATAATCCCCTGCATCGGCAGGCGTAAAGCCTAGCACCACCACCGCCGGGTCAATATCTGATGCGCGTGCATCCAGCATCGCATCCAGTGTATCAAGCGTCACCAATGGGGTGTCGCCATACAGCACCAACACATCACCGGAAAAATCACCGATCGTATCGCGCGCCTGCAGGACCGCATGGGCGGTTCCCAGACGCTCTTTCTGTTGAACCACTGGATAGGGAACGACCGCTTCCGACACATCACCAACAACATCGCCAACAACAACGGCCACGTCATCGGGCTCTATTCCGCCGACGGTATCCATCAGGTGCGCGACCATGGGCCGCCCCGCCAACGGGTGCATTACTTTTACAATGTCCGATTTCATCCGCGTGCCGAGGCCGGCTGCGAGGACGATGACGGCGGTTTTTGTCTTGGTCATGAGCTACCGGTCGTTTACAAGGTGTGCGCGTTTAAAGAGGATTTCACACATCCCCTTGAAAGTCGCCGAGAATTTGCCACATGACGTGGTCACCGCCAAGTCAAAGATTGTTACGGAGTTTATCAGATGCCTAAAAGCCTTAAAGCCGTCCTGTTCGATCTGGATGGAACCCTTGTCGACAGCGCGCCCGACCTGCATGTGGCAGCGAACCTGTTGATGGTGGAAAACGACCGCCGCGAACTGTCGTTGCCCGAAATCATCAAGATGATCGGCGACGGGGTGCCTAAACTGGTCGAACGATCATTTGCGGCAACCGGCGATGTGCCCGATACCGACACACTGGCCGCGGCATCGAAACGATATCTGGAATTCTACGAGCCCCATGCCGCAGACCTGTCGACCCCCTTTCCCGGCGCGATCGCGTGTCTGGAAAGACTGAAATCCGCCGGATACACCCTCGCCGTTTGTACTAACAAGCCCTATGACGCGACCATGGAAATGCTGGCCACCCTTGATCTGGACGAACACCTGTCGGTGGTGATCGGCGGCGACACCCTGCCCGGCATTAAAAAACCCGACCCGCGCCACCTTCTGGCTGCTCTCGAGAAACTCGACATCGGCGTTGATGCCGCCGTCATGATTGGCGACAACGCAAACGATGTGAACGCCGCCAAGGGTGCCGACATCCCGGTCATCGTCTGCCGTTTTGGGTATACCAACGGCCCGGCCGAAGATCTGGACGGCGATCTGGTTATCGATCACTTCGATGATCTGCCGAACGCTTTTGCCGAGTTGCCCACGGGCTAACTCAGTTTATTTGCTGGCGCACCCTTCGGGTGGCGCGGCCTCTGGAAGCCAGGTTTTAATGGGTGACAGGAGCCTCATTCCCCTCGTCAAATTAGTTTTCTTTTGGGCCGAGAATGTTCTATACCTCCGCCTTCCTTAAAGGAATTTAAGGGCGCGTAGCTCAGCGGGAGAGCACTCGCTTCACACGCGAGGGGTCACTGGTTCAATCCCAGTCGTGCCCACCATTTCTTTCTGTTTAATATCAGAAAGTTAAACCGACAGATTCGGCAGGGCAGACCTACTGAAAGTCTTCCGCTTCCACTTCCAGATAGAGGAAGCTGATGGCACGGCCCAGTTCGTCGAAGCCGTTCCAATCTTTAAATTCCTTCAGGTCGGCCAGCACTTTGTCGCGCATTTCAAAGTCGGCCAGGCCATCGTCGTAATATTTTTTTACCGATGCCCGTAGCGTGGAAATGAACTTCAAGGCATTTTCCACCACCTCGCGACCGCCGGAATTACCGTGACCGGGAATAAAGTATTCAATGCCGGGGCGATCAAGCGCCAATTGTGTCGCCTTTTCGATGCCGGAGAAGCTGGCCTCTTGAACCCGGTTGCCCAAGGTGCGTTTGTTCATGACGATATCGCCCAGGAAGATGGCTTTCTGACTGGGAATTTCGATATAAATGTCGGTATCCGTGTGAGCCTGTTCTACTGGGTACAGGATAACGAAATCCGCGCCGCCCAGGGTCAGGGTTTCCCCCCCCTTCAAGCCGTTGTCCGGAATTACGATTTCGGTGCCTTTCATGGCTTCGGGGGCAACATTTTTAAACAAGTCCATCCAATCCTTGTCTTCGCCACTGGCCAGGCGTTCAATCGCTTTTTCATGCGCGTAGATGGGGACACCGGGATATGCCTTTGCCACGGCATGATTACCGAGCCAATGATCGCCATGAACATGCGTGTTCAACACAGCGACCACCGGCTTATCTGTCGTTTTTTTGACGTGGTCCAGCAGAATGTCGCCAACCTGGGTGTTTGAACCGGGATCAATCACAATCACGCCCTTATCGGTTACGACGAAACCGGGATTGTTGATAAAGCCTTTGTTATCGTCACTGGGAAGCGCCTGCATGCCGTGAATGACGTATGTACTCGGTGCGACTTTCACCAACGGCATCTTGCGTATATCTGTGGCGGCTAACTGTACGTCATGAGCCATCACGGGCAATGCGGTAGCTATCATGAGCAAGGCAGCGAGCATCAATCGGCGAAATCTGAAAACAAACATACTTTATCTCCCTGGAGGTTCTTCTCATTTTGCCCATTAGTATACGGGGGAGCCCACCATTTCCAACAAAACACTTCAACAAGTTCACACCCCGCGGCCATAATGCCGGACCGAATCCATTTGACGGGGACTGACGTGTGAGCGCCGAACGACTGGAAATCGCATCACCGCATGCAGACATCGAAAACGGTGTCGAGCGACGCCCGCTGGAATATTTCATCACCCGGCCATCGGCTGGCATGGATACCGACACCGGCCTGATCTTCACCATCTGCGGTTACGGCCAATCGCCGATCCAGGAATACTGGAAGGACAAGCTGCCGCCTTATCTGGCCGACACACACAATTGCGTCGTCGTCGCCGTCAATTATTTCGGCTGCACCGCCAAGGCGGCGATCAACCCGCGACCGTTCCCGGATTTTTTCGCTAAACT
>JABHGV010000092.1 GCA_018671895.1 Rhodospirillaceae bacterium
ATTATGGCTCGTATCGTACAGAAATTTGGTGGCACGTCGGTCGGTGATATTGACCGTATCAAGGCCGTCGCCGAACGCGTCAAGGCAGAGGTCGATGCTGGTCATCAGGTCGCCGTCGTGGTTTCTGCCATGTCGGGCGTCACCAATCAGCTTGTCGGTTATGTCGACGAGGTTTCCAGCCTGTATGACGCTCGGGAATATGACGTCGTCGTGTCGTCGGGCGAGCAGGTGACGTCTGGATTGCTGGCGCTTGCCCTGCAAAAGCTGGGCGTCGAGGCTCGTTCGTGGCAGGGTTGGCAAATCCCGGTGCATACCAACAATGCCCACGGCAAGGCGCGCATCGAATCCATTGAATCTGACGCCCTGATCGAACGTATGGAACGGGGCGAAGTCGTCGTCGTTCCGGGATTTCAGGGTGTTTCCCCGGATGGTCGGGTGACGACACTGGGTCGTGGTGGGTCGGATACCTCTGCGGTTGCGCTGGCGGCTGCGCTGAAGGCGGATCGTTGTGATATCTACACGGATGTCGAAGGCATCTACACCGCCGATCCGCGGATTGTCGCCAAGGCCCACAAGCTGGACCATATTACTTACGAAGAAATGCTCGAAATGGCGTCTGTCGGTGCCAAGGTGCTGCAGACCCGTGCCGTCGAAGTGGCGATGAAGCACGCCGTTCGCCTGCAAGTACTCTCTACCTTTACCAATACCCCCGGAACACTTGTCGTTGATGAGGATGAAGTCGTGGAACAGGAATTAGTAAGCGGAATTGCCTATACGCGTGATGAGGCCAAGATCACCCTGATCAAGGTCGCCGACCGGCCCGGTATCGCCGCCGCCATTTTCGGCCCCCTGGCCGATGCGGGCGTTAACGTCGATATGATCGTCCAGAATGTCTCGGAAGACGGCAAGGCCACCGATGTGACCTTTACCGTTACCCGCAGCGATCTGGAGCTGGCTGTCGATGTCATTGAAAAGGCCAAGGGTGACTTGGATTATGAAGGGCTGCGTACAGATGCCGATGTGGTCAAGGTGTCGGTGATTGGTGTCGGCATGCGCAGTCATGCCGGTGTCGCTCAGCGTATGTTCAGCACATTGTCCGACAAGGGTATTAACATTCAGGTTATTTCCACCTCCGAGATCAAGGTCAGTGTCCTGATCGCCGAGGAATACACGGAACTTGCCGTGCGTGCCCTGCATGAAGCTTACGGGTTGGATGCCGATTAATATGTCAGACACCTACAGCAACGCCGAGTTACAAGCCTTGTGGCAGCGTGGTCGGGATTTCCTCGGCTGCGAATACGCCATCTTGGGCGGTGCCATGTCCTGGTTGTCGGAACGCAATTTGGTTTCCGCCATCTCGAACGCCGGTGGTTTCGGAGTTATTGCCTGTGGCTCGATGATGCCCGACATGCTGGCAGATGAAATCGCTGCGACCAAGGAAATGACTGACAAGCCGTTTGGCGTCAATCTGATCACCATGCACCCGGAATTGGATGCCCTGATCGATGTCTGCATTGACGGCAGCGTCAGCCATGTGGTGCTGGCCGGTGGTCTGCCCAGCGGCGCTTCAATCGCTAAAATCAAGGATGCCGGACGCAAGGTTATCTGTTTTGCTCCGGCAGCGGCGCTTGCCAAGCGCCTGATCCGCAACGGTGCCGATGCGCTGGTTATCGAAGGCTCGGAAGCCGGTGGGCATATCGGCCCTGTGTCGACCAGTGTGCTGGCTCAGGAAATCCTGCCCAATGTGACCGATGTTCCGGTTTTCGTTGCCGGTGGTATCGGTCGCGGCGAGGCGATGGTGTCGTATCTGGAAATGGGGGCGGCGGGCTGCCAGTTGGGCACACGTTTCGTTTGTGCGACCGAATCCATTGCCCATCCCGACTTTAAAAAGGCCTTCATCCGCGCTAACGCTCGCGATGCCATGCCGACCGTTCAATTGGACGAGAAATTTCCGGTGATCCCGGTGCGCGCCCTCGTTAACGAGGGCACCAAACGCTTCATGCAGAAACAGCGCGAAGCGGCAGACAGGGTCGAGGCCGGTGAGGTCGAATTGAAAGACGCGCAGTTGGATATCGAGCATTTCTGGGCCGGAGCCCTGAAACAGGCGGTCATTGATGGCGATGTTGAAAATGGCTCGCTGATGGCCGGACAAAGCGTCGGCATGGTGAAGAGTGAACAGTCCATACAGGAAATTATCGACGAATTGGTCGCTCAGGCGGGCCATGCGCTAACAGCGCGAAAGTAGTCCGCGACCACCTGATCGCCAATTAAATATTGCGGGAAAGTCCCTGCATGGCTAAGTCATGGACTATGAATCAGCCGCCCTCACAATCACAGACAATCCCGACGCCGCGTCGCCTGTTGGCGCGGGTGCGCGATGTTATGGCCGGATCAGGCAATCCCGAGGAACGCCTGAATGAAACCGTCGCCATTATTGCGGCCGATGCCGTCGCCGAAGTGTGCTCGATTTATGTGTTGCGCGCCGGTGAGGTTCTGGAACTCTTTGCCACCGAAGGTCTGTCACCTGATGCGGTTCATAATACCCGGCTCAGGGTTGGTGAAGGTCTGATCGGCCTGATCGCCGCACAGGCGCGACCAATGGCCTTCGACGATGCGCCCAGCCATCCCGACTTCGTTTTCCGTGAAGAAACCGGCGAGGAAAAATACCAGTCGCTGATGGGCGTCCCGATCATGCGTGGTGGGCGTGTTATCGGCGTCATTGCGGTGCAGAACAAGACCAGTCGTCAATACACCGAAGAAGAAATTGAAACCCTGCAAACCGTGGCCATGGTGGTCGCCGAGCTGGTTTCCAGTGGCGACCTGATTGCGCGTAACGAGCAATTGCCCGCCGACGGCAATGCCCTGCTGCCCCTGCGTATTGCGGGGGTTGGCCTGAATTCCGGGATTGGAATTGGCACCGCCGTTTCCCACCATCATGAATTCCACATTACCAATCTGGTCGCCGATGATATCGAGGCCGAGCAGGAACGGTTGCGCCAGGCGGTCAAGGAAATGCACGGGGCGCTGGATGACTTGCTCGATTCAACCGACATTAATGGCGCTGGCGAACACCGCGATATTCTTGAATCCTATCGCATGATCGCCGAAGACGCCGGTTGGTTTTCCCGTATAGATGAAGCCATTACCACAGGCCTGACGGCGGAAGCGGCCGTGCAAAAGGTGCAAAACGAAATTCGCGCCCGCATGAGCCAAATCACCGACCCGTACCTTCGCGAGCGTATTCATGATCTGGATGATCTGGCGGGCAGGCTGCTTCAGCATTTGCTCGGCGAAAGCACCATGGCCCCTGATTTTCCGGAAACCGGAACGGTGATCCTGATTGCCCGCAATATGGGCCCTGCGCAATTGCTTGATTACGATCGCTCACGACTGGGTGGGCTGGTGCTGGAAGAAGGCTCGGCGACGGCCCATGTTACCATCGTCGCTCGTGCCCTGGATATTCCCGTCGTCGGTCAGGTCCGCGATGTGCTTGACAAAATAGAGACCGGCGATCCGGTCATCGTCGATGGCCGAAATGGTCAGGTCTTCCTACGCCCCGGCGAAGAAGTTCAGCAAAGATTTCAGGCCAGCCTTAAGAACCGCGAGAAGCAACTAGCGTCCTATGCCCAGTTGCGCGATCTACCAGCGGTGACCACCGATGGTGTTGATATTGGCCTGTTCATAAACGCAGGTCTGCTGATCGATCTGCCGCATATCCATGAAACCGCGGCTGACGGCGTCGGGCTTTATCGAACCGAGGTACCGTTCATGGTGCGCTCGGATTTCCCCAATGTGGATGATCAAACGGCACTGTATACAAAAGTCATCGAACAGGCCGATGGCAAGCCGGTGACGTTCAGGACATTGGACATCGGCGGCGACAAGATGCTGTCGTATGTTGGCGACAGTAACGAGGAAAACCCGGCTATGGGTTGGCGGGCAATCCGTGTCTCGCTGGACCGTCCGATCATGTTGCGCCAGCAATTACGAGCCCTGATCCGGGCTATGGCAGGGCGTGAATTGCGTGTCATGTTCCCGATGATTGCCGAAGTATATGAATTCCAGCAGGCCAGAAAACTTCTCGACAAGGAACTGGAACGCGCCAAAGAGCGCGAAGAGGCTTTTCCCGATGTGGTGAAAGTCGGAGTTATGATCGAGGTGCCATCGTTATTGTTACAGTTGCCACAATTGCTCAACCGGGTTGATTTTATTTCTCTAGGTAGTAACGATTTGTGTCAGTTCCTGTTTGCCGCCGACCGGGGAAACCCCCAGATATCGGAACGCTATGATCCGCTGTCCCCCGCCATTTTGTCCTTGTTTAGCTCACTTGCCCGGCAATGTGATGAAGCAGGCGTTCCCTTTAGTCTGTGCGGCGAAATGGCGGCCTCGCCACTGGATGCCATGGCCCTGATCGGGGCGGGTCTAAGGAACCTTTCCATGGCTCCGAACGCGATCGGTCCGGTCAAGGCGATGGTTCGAAGCCTGTCCGTCGAAGATTTGACGGGCTACATGCAGACTTTGTATGCCTCGCCCAAACATAGCCTCAGGGGTATCCTGCACGCCTTTGCCAAGGATCATGGTGTTGCCGTTTAAGAGATAAACCGCGCTTGACCCTTGAATTTTCATCATAAATCGTCAAAATATCGTCTGCCGTATGGGCGAGTTTTCTTATTTGTCGCCGTCAATCGATTCCCTCGGGGAACTATGAATGATGTCTCAGGATACAGACAACGCAGCGATTGCCGATCAGGACTCCGACCACGGGGCCGGTGTCGGGATGCTTTTACGCGCCTCCAGGGAACGCCTTGGCGAGGATTTACGCAGCGTTGCCAGTATCTTACACATCCGTTTCATCTATCTTGAGGCGATTGAAGAAGGCCGTTTCGACGATCTTCCGGGCACCGCCTATGTCATAGGATTTATCCGGTCGTATTCCGAATATCTGGGGCTCGACAGCGCCGAGGTGGTGCGTCGCTTCAAAGAAGAGTCAGCGGCCGCAACGGAGAACACCGAACTGGTGTTTCCGGTTCCGATCCCTGAATCGAGCATTCCCGGCGGTGCCATCGTCCTCGTTGGGTTCATGGTCGCCGCCTTCGCTTATGGCGTATGGTACATGGGCACGGCCAAGGACGGTTTTTTCGCGCAAATGGTAACGCCGGTGCCAGAACGGCTGGCCGACAAGGCACCCGCGCCAACACCGGAGCCTGAACAAATAACCGTTGCCAAAACTGTTGCCAAGGCAGAACCGGTCAAGGTGGCAGAAGAGGCAGAGCCGGTTGTTGAAAAGCAGGTTGTTATGCTGAGCGAAGCCGAACAGGAACGGGCCGACGCTTTGTTAGAGGCCATGGCCGAGGAAGTTGTTGTCGCGGCACCTGAAACGCCGGTCGAGCCTGAAACAACCGTCGAACAGCCGGTCGCCCAACCGGCCCCCCAAGAGGTCGCGACCGTTACCAATGGCACGGTCAATGGTTCGGTCAATGGCACGGTTAGCGGTTCGGATAATCAGGTTTCCCGTATTCTGGTTAAGGCGCGCCAGAACAGCTGGATACAGGTTCGCGACGATGTCGCCCAGCAGCTGGTGGTAACGAAAGTTCTCAGGGCCGGTGACAGCTATCAGGTGCCAAATCAGCCGGGGCTGAAATTATTGACCGGCAATGCGGGCGCACTTGATATATTTGTGGACGGTCAGGTGGTTCCGGCGATAGGAGAGTCCGGTTCGATCCGCCGTGGCGTTGCGCTTGACCCGGACCGTCTGGTTCAAGGCGCAGCGGTCGATTGAGGACCATTTAGTGAGCAATAAATTTAATACAGCAGCACGGCGCAAAAGCGTCGCCGTCGCTATCGGCAATGTTGTTGTTGGCGGTGACGCTCCGATTGCCGTGCAGTCGATGACCAATACCGATACCGCCGATATCGACGCCACCGTCGAACAGGTGGCAGCGCTGGCCCATGTGGGGTCTGAACTGGTGCGGATCACTGTTGACCGCGATGAATCGGCGAAGGCCGTTCCGCATATTCGTGATGCGCTGGACAAACAGGGCATTGATGTGCCGTTGGTTGGCGATTTCCACTACATCGGGCACAAACTGCTGGTTGACAATCCGGCTGCTGCCGAGGCCTTGGCCAAGTATCGCATCAATCCCGGCAACGTCGGTTTCAGAGAGAAAAAAGACGGCCAGTTCTCGTCGATGATTGAAACCGCACTTCAATATGACCGCCCGGTGCGCATCGGCGTTAACTGGGGCAGCCTTGATCAGGAACTGGTCGCCGCGATGATGGACGAGAACGCTGCGCTGGAATCGCCGCTGGATGTATCGGAAGTCACGCGTGAGGCGTTGGTCCGCTCAGCGCTGGACAGTGCCGAGCGCGCCCTTGAACTGGGTATGTCGGCTGACAAGATCGTGCTGTCGTGCAAGGTCAGCGGCGTTCAGGACCTGATCGCCGTTTATGACGACCTGGCTGGACGCTGTGACTACGCCCTGCATCTGGGCCTGACAGAGGCCGGTATGGGGTCGAAGGGCATCGTCGCTTCGAGCACCGCCATGGGCATCTTGCTGCAAGGCGGCATCGGCGACACCATTCGCATTTCGCTGACGCCTGAACCGGGCGGCGAGCGTACCCGCGAGGTAGTGGTTGCCCAAGAACTTCTGCAAACCATGGGATTGCGGGCATTCACGCCAATGGTTACGGCGTGCCCGGGCTGTGGTCGCACGACCTCGACCGTGTTTCAGGAACTGGCAAGCGCCATTCAGGACCATGTGCGCGCGTCGATGCCGGTGTGGCGTGAGCAGTATCCCGGTGCCGAGAATCTTAATCTGGCCGTTATGGGCTGTATCGTGAACGGCCCGGGCGAAAGCAAACACGCCGACATCGGAATCAGTTTGCCCGGCACCGGCGAGGAGCCTTCGGCCCCGGTGTTTATCGACGGCAAAAAGGAAGTCACCCTGCGCGGCCCGAATATCGCCGAAGAATTTACGAAAATCGTCGACGATTATGTCGCCAGCCGTTACAAGCCCGACTATAAATCTAAGAAGGGCGAGGCAACGGCAAAAACGCCGTCTGCCGCCGCCCAATAAAAGGAATAACGGATGTCCTCGTTGCAGCCGGTCCGCGGCACGCATGATTTATTGCCTGATGAAAACCGGCGTCACCGCCGGGTCATCGATACCGTGCGCGAGGTTTCCGGGCGCTATGGCTTCGATGAAGTCACAACCCCGATTTTCGAGAAGACAGAGGTCTTTGCCCGCACCCTTGGTGACACGTCCGATATTGTTACCAAGGAGATGTATACATTTGAGGATAAAAGCGGCGACAGCATCACGCTGCGCCCGGAAAACACCGCCGGTGTGGCGCGGGCCTTTATTTCCGGCGGACTGGCCCAGTCACTGCCGCTGAAATTCATCTATCAGGGACCGATGTTCCGTTACGAGCGCCCGCAAAAGGGCCGTCAGCGTCAGTTCCATCAGGTCGGCGCGGAAATCCTCGGCGTTGAATCCGCCCTTGCCGATGTCGAAATTATCGCTCTGGGCGCACATTTTCTCGATGCCCTTGGGGTCCTTGATCAGGCGACGCTGGAACTGAACAGTCTGGGTGACTCTGACAGCCGCGCTGCCTATCGCGAGGTCCTGGTCGACTATTTTTCCAGCCATAAGGACAAATTGTCCGAAGACAGCCGCGAACGGCTTGGGCGAAATCCCATGCGAATTCTTGATTCCAAGGATCAAGGTGACCGCGTTATCATCGCCGATGCCCCGCAAATCGCCGACAGTTTCAACGATACATCGAAGGCTTTTTTCGATGCTGTGCTGGCCGGTCTTGAAACGGCGGGCGTGGCGTATACCCTGAATTCAAAATTGGTGCGTGGCCTTGATTATTACTGCCACACGGCGTTCGAGTTCACCACCGATGCCCTTGGGGCCCAAGGTGCGCTGGTTGCGGGTGGTCGTTATGACGGGCTGATTAAACAAATGGGTGGCCCGCAAACGCCGGGTACCGGTTGGGCCGCCGGTGTTGAACGCCTCGCCATGATGATCGAAAAACCCGAAGACGCCGCCCGCCCCATCGCCATGATCGGGCTGGGCGATGAAGCCGAGGTGAAAGCCCTGACATTGACTCAGCAGTTGCGTCACGCTGGATTCAGGGTCGAGCTAGGGTATTCGGGCAATATGAAAAAACGCATGAAACGGGCCAATAACGTCAATGCCGCCGCCGCCGTTATTATCGGCGATGATGAACTGGCAAAGAATGTCGCCACCGTTCGGGATATGGAGACGGGTGATCAATTAGAGGTGCCGCTGGCATCTTTGGAGGACCACCTGGCTCGTTATCGTTAGCGATGCCATGAACGTATCCCCACCCAAAACTGAAGGCCGTCCACTGGTCGTCGGGGCAAACCATCGGTCCTCGTCGATGCTTTTGCGCGATCGTCTGTTCGTCGAAGAACATGCCATGTCCGGTGTCCTGGAAGCACTGGCCGGTGTTGGGGCGGGCGATGCGTTACTGCTGTCCACATGCGACAGGGTCGAGGTGCAGGCGATCATCGGAAACGATGTCGATGAGGCCACCATTGTCGAGGGTATCCTGGGTGTTCTGGCCGGACACGGTGAAACCCCGGTCAAAGAACTGGATGGGCAGACTTATGCCTATTGGGATTCTGATGCGGTGCGCCAGGTCTTCGCCGTCAGCGCCTCGCTCGACAGTCTGGTCATCGGCGAGCCGCAGGTGTTGGGTCAGGTCAAGGCCAGCCACCGTATAGCGAAAGAAACAGGCAACATTAGCTCCGGGCTCGAGACCCTGATGCAGGCCGCCTATGCGACGGCGAAAAGAGTCCGCAACGAGACCGATATCGGCAAACGGCCGGTATCCATCGCCGCCGCCGCGACCCGTCTGGCAAAGGACCTGCATGGAAACCTTGCCGACAGTTCGGTGCTGCTGGTCGGCGGCGGAGAAATGGGCGAATTGATTGCCACTGACATGCTGGCTTCAGGCCTTGGAAATCTGGTGGTAACCCACCCCAATGCCGGGCGCTCGAACGAACTGGCCTCTCGTCTGGACTGCCACACAGATGATTTCGACGCCTTGGACACATTGCTGCATTCTGCCGATATCGTGCTCGCCTCGTTGGGACGCCGCACCCGCTGCATTCGCGAAGATATGGTCACAGCTGCTATCGGCCAGCGTCGACACAAGCCTATATTCCTGATCGACACCGCCATTCCCGGTGATATCGAACCGTCTGTCGAGCGCATCGACGATGCCTTTTTGTATGACCTCGGTGATCTGGAACGGGTCGCCATGGAGGGCCGCGCTGAACGCCGTGGCGAGGCCGCCGCCGCCTGGAAAATCGTTGACGATGATATCGCCGGTTTTCTTGGTATCCAGGCGGAACGTGAAGCGGTGCCGACATTGAATAAGTTGCGTGCGCATGTCGAAGCCCTGCGCCTTCAGGCGCTGGCGGACGGCGGTGGCGACGATGAAAAGGCGACGCGTCTGCTTGTCAGTCGCTTGCTTCACGACCCGTCGGAAGCCTTGCGCAATGCGGCACGGGCCAATCCGGATCAACACCAGTTCATGCAGGAAACCATTGACCGGCTTTTCGGTCTTGGTGACAAGGAGTGACAAGACGTGAGTTTGAATGAAAGCCTCGAGAAGGTTGTTGCCCGGTTCGATGAACTGGGCGAGTTGATGGCGGATCCGGGGGCCGCGGCATCCGGGGACTTCGCCGGTATGTCCAAGGAATATTCAAATCTGACGCCGGTGGTTGAAGCCATTACCGAACTTAAGGCGGCAGAGAATGAAGCGGTCGATCTGGCGACGATGCTGGCCGACAAAGAAACCGATACTGAGATGCGCGAACTGGCGGAAGCTGAATTCAAGGAATTGAAGGAATCAATCCCGACGCTGGAACGTAACGTCCAGTTGATGTTGCTGCCCAAGGACGAGGCCGACGACAAGAACGCCATTTTGGAAGTTCGTGCTGGAACCGGCGGCGACGAAGCGGCCTTGTTTGCCGCCGACTTGTTTCGCATGTACCAGCGCTATGCCGAGGCGCGCCGCTGGAAGTTCGAGATTATGGCCTTTAACGAAACCGGCATCGGTGGCTGCAAGGAAGCCGTGGCCTCGGTTTCCGGCCGTGGTGTCTTTGCGCGGCTGAAGTTCGAGTCCGGCGTTCATCGTGTGCAACGGGTGCCGGCGACCGAATCGGGCGGGCGGATACATACGTCGGCCGCTACCGTCGCGGTGATGCCCGAAGCCGAAGAAGTCGATATTCAGATCGAAGATAAAGACCTTCGTATCGATGTTTTTCGTGCCAGTGGTCCGGGCGGCCAGTCGGTCAACACGACAGACAGCGCCGTGCGCATTACCCACTTGCCAACCGGTGTTGTCGTGTCCCAGCAGGATGAAAAATCACAACACAAGAACAAGGCCAAGGCGATGCGGGTGCTGCGGTCGCGCCTGTACGATCATCAGCGCCAGCAACTGGACGCCGAACGCTCGGCGGCGCGGAAAAGCCAGGTCGGCTCCGGTGATCGTTCGGAACGGATTCGCACGTATAACTTCCCGCAGGGGCGCATCACCGACCATCGAATCAATCTGACCCTGCACAAGCTGGACCGCTTCATGGATGGTGATTTGGATGAAGCCGTCGATGCTTTGATTTCGGAAGATCAAGCCAGCCGTCTGGCTGAAATTTCGTGACAACCGCCGATACCGCCGGCGAGGCGCTTAAGAAAGCGGCTCAGGCGTTAACTGGGGCCGGGGTCGATAGTGCGCGTCTGGATGCCCGCCTGTTGATGGCCCATGCCTTAGGCCTCAGTGCCGAAGGGGTGTTCGGCCAACCCGACCGCGTGCTTGGCGCGGAAGAGAAAGAACGCTTCCTCAGCCTTGTTGAAAAACGCCGGTCGCGCCAACCATTGTCGCAAATTGTTGGCTGCCGGGAATTCTGGAGCCTTGAGTTTGCCGTTACCACCGACACCCTGACGCCGCGTCCGGATTCGGAAACCCTGATAGAGGCAGCTCTGGCGGCATTCCCCGACAAGGGGGCAGACCTGACTATTCTTGATCTCGGTACCGGCACTGGCTGTCTGTTACTGACGTTGCTGCACGAGCGCCCCGGCGCATCGGGTGTCGGGGTCGATATCAGCGAGGCTGCCCTTGATGTGGCACGAGCCAATACCGAGGCTCTTGGCCTTGATAATCGCACCCGATTGATCGCGAGTGACTGGGGGGCGGAGCTGGCCGATCAGCGTTTTGACCTAATCGTTTGCAACCCGCCCTATATCCCCGAAGGCGACCGCAGCAGCCTGATGCCAGAGGTCGCCTCGTTCGAGCCGCCGCACGCCTTGTTCGCGGGCGCAGACGGGCTTGATGCGTACCGCACGCTGATTCCCGACATCAAAAAGCACCTGCGGACGGGTGGCAGGGTATTCTTCGAGGTCGGTATCGACCAAGCCGACGCCGTTGCCGATATGCTCGGTCATGCGGGTTTTGATGATATCGATATTTCAAAGGATTTGGCGGGCATCGGCCGTTGTGTCCAAGGGTGCGGTTAAGTCATTCTTTTTTCAAAAAACAGTTGGAATACAGGCCCATCCCGACTAGTTTCATATGCAAGAGGGTGACTTGAAGATTGGTCACGGGGGCCGGGCGCGAATGACGCACCCTGTAAAGGCTCCATTCCCCACGCAGTGCCGGTATAAGACATTGGCTTTAAGTGGAGCGAACCGTAAAGACGGAACGCCCGGGTTGCTAAGTGGGAACCATTATCTGACAACAGGAACAAGATGATACGGGCCCTGGTGAAATCCAGGTTCTTATCGAAAACATAAATGCCATGAAAAATGCATCCAACAACAGACGAGGCCGACCGCGCAGTGGCGGAGGCAAATCTCGTCAGGGTTCCAGAAACCGGAATTACGACAGTCACGGACCGGAAAGTAAAGTCCGTGGCTCGGCCCAACAGGTTCTCGACAAATATCTGGCGATGGCCCGTGATGCGCAATCCGCCGGTGACAGAATTGCCGCCGAAGGCTATTTCCAACACGCCGAACATTATTATCGTGTGTTGAATGACCGTCAGGACCAGCAGAAGAAAAACCAGAATGACCGTCAGCAGAATTCCGGACCGCAGGGTCAGGACAATGCGAATAAGCCGAAGCAGGACGAAAACGTTTCTGCCGAAGCACCGGCTGACAATGTTTCTGCCGATGGCGCTGCTGAGAAGTCGGAAGAACCTTCGAAGCCACGGCGAAAGCGCCGACCGTCTAAATCTGACGATAAGGCTGTTCAGGAAGTCAAAATTGAGATGTCAGAAGATACGGCACCCACTGGTAACGATGGTGACGACGAGGCCGCGGCCTAAAGCGGACTAATCCTTTATTTCATCGCCGACGGCGAAACTACCACCGGTTTTAACCGTGGCGAACACTCCCATATTGACGTGCCCAAAGCCTCGTTGCAGTTCCTTTACAAGGTTTCTGTCGCGCTCGCCGGTGCTCGGGTCAACGTTGATGGCGGCGCATCGGTCGATATGTTCAGTCACCGAAAGGGTGACGCTGCCAACCTGTATGTCCTTGCCGCACCACTCGAACTCTTTCCACGGATCAAGTCCGTCGATATAGATGTTGCCGCGAAAACGAATGGGGTCCAGCGGCATGCTGACGACGCGTTCGAAATCGCGGACCGATGCCAGATTGATTAAGGAAATGACCTTGGTTTTCTGGTCCGAGAAGACGACCTCGTCCTTAGCCTCGACCAGCTGTGGCTTGCCGCGGCACTCATCCTTCATATAAGCAGCGAAGAAATCTTCCAGCAGGGCTCGGCCCAGCGGATCACTCATGTTTCCGCGTTTGACCTGCTTGCCGTCGCGAAAGATGGTCAATTCGTTGGTTGCTTCATCGAACCGGGTGTCCAGCGCCGCCAGTTTTTCGTTCTTCATCAACGCAAGGAAACTGGTCTTTGGCAACCAGTGCGGCTTGCCGTCTTCGAACCGGGTTGACCCCAGGGCAAAAGCGAAGCGACGGTCGCTGTTGAGCCCGCCTCCTGCTTCAACAGTAGCCTGTTTCATCTCATCGGGGCTCAAACCTTTGACCGGATAGCGGCAAATTCTGGAAATGCTTGATGTCATCGGGACACAATCTGCATAAGTCATTGATGTGTCAAGAGACCTGGGATGCTTGCGAAGCAGGAAAATTGCGCCATATTAATCGGACGACGTTTTAATCAAGGCTCGGAGCGAAGATGGATTTCGAAAAGTACACCGAAAGATCCCGTGGTTTCATTAACGCGGCCCAGATGCTGGCGACACGTTCCAGTCATCAGCAGCTGACGCCTTTGCACGTCTTGAAAGTGCTTCTGGACGACAAGGAAGGTCTGGCCGCCAATTTGATTGGTGCCGCCGATGGCGACGCCGCAAAGGCCTTGGTCGCAACCGAGGCCGAACTGGATAAGCTGCCCAAGGTCGAAGGTTCCGGTGCCGGACAGGTTCATCTGTCACAGGAAACCGCACGGCTGTTGGCCAGTGCCGAAGAAATTGCCGAAAAGGCGGGTGATTCATATGTCACCGCGGAACGCCTGTTGCTGGCCGTTGTACTGGCGACGGGGACCCCGGCGGCAAAAGCGCTTTCTGATGCCGGTGTGACGGCGCAGAACCTGAATACGGCCATCGAAGACGTCCGCAAAGGGCGCACAGCCAACAGCGCCAGCGCCGAAGACAGTTACGACGCGTTGAAAAAATATGCCCGCGACCTGACCGCGGATGCCGCTGAAGGCAAGATCGACCCGGTCATTGGCCGTGATGAAGAAATCCGCAGAACCATTCAGGTGCTGTCGCGCCGGACCAAGAACAATCCTGTTCTGATCGGCGAACCCGGTGTCGGCAAGACCGCCATCGTCGAGGGGCTGGCTCAACGTATCGTTGACGGTGATGTTCCGGAAAACCTGAAGAACAAGAAGCTGATGGTGCTCGACCTTGGCGCTTTGATCGCCGGGGCCAAGTTCCGTGGCGAGTTTGAGGAACGCCTGAAGGCTGTGCTGGAAGAAGTAACGGTGGCAGCGGGCGAGATCGTCCTGTTTATCGACGAAATGCATACCCTGGTCGGGGCCGGTGCGTCGGAAGGGTCGATGGATGCATCGAACCTGATCAAACCGGCGCTGGCGCGTGGTGAATTGCACTGCGTCGGCGCGACGACCCTGAACGAATACCGAAAATATGTTGAAAAAGACGCCGCTCTGGCGCGACGTTTTCAGCCCGTTTTCGTTTCCGAACCGACAGTCGAAGACACCATTTCGATTTTGCGCGGCATCAAGGAAAAATACGAACTGCACCATGGAGTGCGCATTTCCGACGGGGCGCTGGTTTCTGCGGCGACCCTGTCGAACCGCTATATTTCGGACCGCTTCCTGCCCGACAAGGCCATTGATCTGGTCGATGAGGCGGCATCTCGCTTGCGCATGGAGGTCGATTCCAAGCCCGAGGAAATCGACGAGCTGGACCGTCGCATCATTCAGTTGAAGATCGAGCGCGAGGCCCTGAAAAAGGAAGACGACGACGCGTCCCGCGACAGGCTGTTGAAACTGGAAGACGAACTAGTTGATCTCGAGGCCCGTTCGCACACCATGACGGCGGAATGGACGCAGGAAAAAGATGCTATGGCCGACACCACCAAGCTGAAGGAACAGCTTGATCAGGCCCGCACCGCCTATGATCGGGCCTTGCGTGAAGGCGAACATGAACAGGCCGGTGAACTGCAATACGACCTGATCCCCAGACTTGAGGCACAGATCGCCGATACCGAGGAGAAGGAAAGCCATACCCTTCTGGAAGAAGCGGTCAGCGACGCGCATGTCGCCGGCATCGTTTCGCGCTGGACCGGTATTCCCGTCGACAAGATGTTGCAGGGCGAACGCGACAAACTGCTCGATATGGAAAACAGTCTGCGTGGTCGCGTTATCGGTCAGGAAGAAGCGCTGGAAGCCGTTTCCAACGCCGTCAGGCGCGCACGTGCGGGACTGCAAGATGCCAGCCGTCCAATCGGCTCGTTCCTGTTCTTAGGCCCCACCGGTGTCGGCAAGACTGAACTGACCAAGGCGCTGGCCGAATTCATGTTTGATGATGAACACGCCCTGATCCGTATCGATATGTCGGAATACATGGAAAAGCATGCTGTTGCGCGGCTGATTGGTGCGCCTCCCGGCTACGTCGGGTATGACGAGGGCGGGGCGCTGACCGAAGCGGTACGGCGCAGGCCCTATCAGGTGGTGCTGTTCGACGAGGTCGAAAAGGCCCATCCAGATGTCTTTAACGTGCTGTTGCAAGTTCTCGATGATGGCCGCCTGACTGATGGTCAGGGCCGCACCGTCGACTTTACCAACACGTTGATTATTCTGACCTCGAACCTGGGTGGCGATATTCTAGCGGCTCAGGACGAAGGCCATGATTCCGAAGAAGTCCGCGGCCAGGTGATGGAGGTGGTTCGTGCCTCGTTCCGTCCGGAATTCCTGAACCGGCTCGACGAAACCATTCTGTTCCACCGTCTGTTCCGCGATCACATGGACAGCATCGTCGATATTCAACTGGCGCTTCTGGATAAACTGCTCGAGGATCGTGGCATTACGTTGCAACTGGATAGCGCGGCCCGGGCATGGCTGGCTGATGCCGGATACGACCCTGTCTATGGCGCACGACCATTAAAACGGGTCATTCAACGCGCCCTGCAAAATTCGCTGGCCGGGCTTATTCTGGAAGGCCGGGTGCTCGATGGTGCGACAGTCAATGTCTCGGCAGGCGATGACGGCCTGACTATCAATGGCGAAAAAGCCGAGGCGGCATAAACAAGTGCACTGCGTGGCGTGGTCTCTGGAAGTCAAAACAAGATTATCGACAGAACCTAGTTCTGAGCCAATTTAACCGATTCTGCCTGTTCGGCATATTGGCGACGAATGGCATTGCGCGCTGTCTGGAAGGCGGCCAGTTCGCGGCCTTTCAGCTTGCGCCCGGACGGCATTTTGACCCGGAACGGATTGACCTGGCGCTTGTTACGCAGAATTTCGTAATGCAGGTGCGGGCCGGTCGACCGACCGGTGGTGCCGACATAACCAATCACCTGTCCTTGTTTCACACGCCGTCCCTTGCGGGTCTTGATCGATTTCATATGGGCATAGGCGGTGGAATAATCGGCGTTGTGGCGGATGCGCACGTATTTGCCGTAAGCACCGTTGCGCCCGGCGTGTTCGACCGTGCCGTTGCCGGCGGCATAAATGGGGGTGCCGCGCGGGGCAGCGAAATCCAGCCCCTTGTGCATCTTGGTGTAGCCCAGGACCGGATGGCGGCGTTTGCCAAAGCCGGACGACAGCCGTGCCCCGTCAATGGGGGTGCGCATCAGTGCTTTCTTGGCGCTTGCGCCCTTGTCGTCAAAATAATCGACGGTGCCATCGGCCAGTGTGTGCTGGTAAACGGCCTTGCGTTTTCCGCTGAGCGTCAGAGACGCATAGACGATGTCACCGTTGTGGGTGTGTTCGCCGTCTTCGTTGTAGAAACGCTCGTACATGACCTCAAGCGCATCGCCGGTGCGGATATCGCGCTGGAAATCGACATCCCAGGAATACAGCCGGATCATTTCCGACATCACGGATGCCGGAACATCGACTTTGCTTCCGGCCCTCGACAGGCTGGAAACGATGGTGTTTTCGGCGCGTGCAAGCTTGCGGTTCAGGACCAGTTTTTCTTTCGATGCCGTGAATCCGCCGTTCTCGCCGCGTGCAACGACGATGTTGTTGACGTAATCCGGTGACAGGTGCAGTTCCCTGAATTCTCCGCCCGCCGTATCGGCGCTGTCATGCAGGCGGTCGGGATCAGCTTGGAAATGCAGGTCGATTTTCTGTCCGGCCCGGATACGTTCGGGGCGGAAATGCTTTTTCATGGCGCGAATAACGTCATTGGTCTCGACATCGCTGAGACCGGCGCTGACAAGCATTCGCCCAAGGTTATCGCCGGGTCGTGTGGTCAGCGTCTGGACATAGTTGGGTGCTTCGCCTTCGCCCAGAAAGTCCACCAGGGCGTCGGGCAGGCGGAAGGTCAAGCTGGCGGCGGCCGCAGAATTGCCGAGCGAGATTGGTGCCATTGCCAGCGTCTTTTCGCCGGGTGCATGCTGAACGGCGAGCTCATCGGTCGCCTCGAGGACGAATCCGGCCGATAAAAGGACACCGGCAGTCAAAATGCCGACGACGACTAAACCTCTCAGGAACATGGCCCCTGCTTTCGTGGTTGCAAAGCGAATCATCTTGTTGAATCAATACTCTCGGGGGAAAACGTTAAGAATTTATTGTCTCTGTCGGGGCTTTCAACAGGGCCTTGGAAACCATCCATATAAACATCACGCCGCCGATGATGGCGATCAGCGCACCGATGCCGTTCAGATACATGCCAACGATGGCGCCCATTTCTTCCAAACCCTGGTCGCCGCCTGCGGTTTTGCGCGGGGTGCCGTAGCCTCCAGCCAGAAACAGGCCGATGGCAGCCACAGTCTGGCCGCCGGCAAACATGTAGATTTGCGCGTACAATGCCTTGCCGGGCTTGAGTGCGCGTCCCAGCACCGGCAGGAATAGCCCATAGAACAGGCCCATGAAGCTCAGGTTGATGGCGGCAATAACACCATGATAATGGGCCGGGGTGCGGGTATCGGCACCATCGACGAACAGTCCCAGAAATCCACCGACGGCAAATACCAGCGGTGCGGCCGCCAGACACAGGAAGGCCGGGTCGCGCCATGGCAGGGGACCGCTGCTGCGAATGACAGGAAATGCGACGACGGCAAACAGCAGGGACGGCGCGGCGAGGCCGTATTGCATGTTGGTGAATTGCGAGAAATACCTTTCGGAATCAGGCCCGTAAGTCAGCGAAATGGCGAGTCCGATCAATGCATAGACACCCAGCAGGCCCATCGCCCATGCCATGGTCTTGCAGCCGACGATATCGCGGCCCAAGGTCAAGCGCCCCAGCTGATACAACGCCACCAGCAACAGGGCGGTATTGGCGTATTGCAGAATGTGACCGCCGCCCCAGAACAGGTTCTCGTTGAAATCGTATGACAAGGGCTGGCCGTCAAGCTGCATCAGGGCGATGCCAAAGGCCGCCAATGCGGCCAGATAGATCAACCCGGTGGTCATCATCGACAGCACGAAGGGGCGTTTCCATTCCCCGTTTGATCCCGGAAGTCGGATCAACAGGTCGACCGTCTTAATGGCGACGGCGATGCCCAGCAGCGCCAGTCCGGCGTAATACAAGGGATCGGAAATTGCCGGGATGTAGTTGTTCAGGCTGGCTTCTCCCCGGTCCATAAATGCTGGAACGAACAACAGCAGGCAACTGACGTAGGCGGCGACAAGGATCGGGTTGCGTATAGTTCCTGATGTGCCGATTTCACCCGCCAGACGGGCCGTCGCCAGATGCAACAGCGCCCCCATCACGGCCAGGAACCAGACGGCAAATGAAAACACCACATGGATGACCAGACCCTTCTGAAAGAAGTCCAGCGGCCACGGAAAGATGTCTTGTATTCCGGGTACCCGGGAAAGAGCCAGCAGCAGGGCGAAGACCCCGGCGATGGCGAGTGACAACATGGCAAGACCGGCCCAGCCGCGTAATTCGGCGGCATCGTGCCGGTTTAAGGGGGGCTGCGTGTCAACCATTGGCCGGATAGATGTGCAAGGCCATTACATAAATAATGACGCCGGAGGTCGATACGTACAGCCACAACGGCCAGGTCCACTTGGCTAATTTCTTATGATCTTCAAAACGTCCCCTTGCGGCGCGCCAGATCACTACTGGCACCATCGGCACCAGGACGATGGCACCCATAACGTGGAAAACCAGAATAGTGAAATAAACCGGACGGATAAAACCTTCGCCGCCAAATTTCGCCAGCCCGGCGTTCAGGTGATAAATGACATAAATGATTAGAAACAGGACGGCCAGAGAGATCGCCACCATCATCGTTTTCTTGTGCAGATCGCGCCGCCCGGTGCGGATGAAGAAGTATCCCGCGATCAAAACTGCGATGGTCGTAGAATTGATGGCGGCAAGAATATGGGGAAAGGTTGTGATCTCGGGCATTTAGAAGCCGGTGACGTACTTGTAAATGATGCTGGCGAACATGAATATGGCGATGGCAAACGCAATCGTGCCGATTGTTTTGTTGCTGAGCATGTTTTTGCGAGGTTCTGGATTGTTGTTCTGCATTATTCAATGTCCTTGAAAAGAGGCCGGACTATACCTGTGCCACGGGGGAAAGACGAGGCAAAAAAAGGCGGGAACCGCAATCAAACGGCCCCCGCCTTTTAATGTAAGCGAACAGTTGTCTAGTACTGGTAGCCGTAGCTGCCCCACCAGTAAATCCAGATGAACAGGAAGACCCAGACTACATCAACGAAGTGCCAGTACCAGGCGGCTGCTTCGAAACCGACGTGCTGCTTAGGCGTGAAGTGTCCCGAGCTGGCCCGCAGATAGTTCACGGTCAGGAAACAGGCTCCGACGAAAACGTGGAAGCCGTGGAAACCGGTGGCCAGATAGAAGGTCGACGGATAGATGCCGTCCGTAATGCCGAACATGGCTTCGGAATATTCATAAGCCTGCAGGCCGATAAACAGGAAGCCCAGCGCAACGGTCATCAGCAGGCCAAGACGCAGCTTGCTGTAGTCGCCTTTTTGCAGGGCGTGGTGGGCCCAGGTCAGCGTGACGCCGGAGCTCAGCAGGATAATGGTGTTGTAGAAGGGCAGGCTCCAAGTGTGCAACGGAACGATGCCTTCGGGCGGCCATGTTTCATGAGCGAGAGAACTGAGGGCCGGAACGCTGCTGTGGAAGTAGGCCCAGAAGAAGGCAACGAAGAACATCACTTCAGAGGCGATGAACAGGATCATGCCGACACGCAGACCATGCTGCACGACGGGCGTGTGGTCTTCGCCGTTCTGGGCTTCTTTGACGACATCGCGCCACCAGCCAAACATGCAGTACAGAACGATCGCCAGTCCGGCCAGGAAGCCATACAACGGGCCTTCCTGCATGTACCAGATACCACCGACGGCCATGACGAAGGCACCGATTGTGCCAACAATCGGCCAGCCGCTCGGCTCAACCATGTGAAAGGGGTGCTTCTTAACTTGTTCGCTCGACATCAGTGCTACTCCACTTGAATTAACTTAAGTTCTTGAATCAATTTTCATTTTGGCCGCTGTTTGTGCGGCCTTTTTGGCTTGTGCCCGTTTGGCATCGTCCGGGTCCCTGTAGAAAGTATAAGACAGGGTAATCGTGCGAAGGTCGCGGGCGTTGGGGTCGTTAAACATTTCAGGATCAACAAAGAAAGTCACAGGTAAAGACGCTTCTTCACCTGGCGCCAGTTTCTGCTCGGTAAAGCAGAAACATTCGACCTTGTTGAAATATTCCCCGGCCTTGTACGGCGTCACGTTGAATGTCGCGGTGCCAATGACGGTTTCATCGCTCGTGTTCACGGCCGTGTAATGGGCCAGTGCTTCAGAACCGATGGGCAGGGTGATTTCCTTTTGTGCCGGCTTGAACTTCCAGGGCAGGGCCGAGTTGACATTGGAATCGAAACGCACGGTGATCATCCGTTTTTCATCCGTCGCAACCGGATTTCCGGTAACGCTGGCAACACTTTCCACTCGGGATGTGGAGCCGCCGTATCCGGTGACCTGACAGAACAGCTGGTACAGAGGAACCGAGGCAAAAGCCAGCCCAACCATGCCGCCAGCGATGCCGAAAAGCACCATAGCGGTTTTTTTGTTACTGGTTTTGGGCTTGCTCATACCTTGATCCAACTGTTGCCTAATGACCCTTACTCGGCCGCTTCCAGACGAATGCTGTCGACATCTTCATGGGTGTGGAACGGTGCCGGTGACGGAACGCTCCATTCCAGAGTCGTCGCGCCTTCACCCCAGGGATTTGCCTCAGCAGGCACTTTCTTGGAGAACGCGTTGTAGACGACGTAGAAGAAGAAGACGGTGCCGGCAATGGTGATCAGCGAGCCAATGCTGCTGACGTAGTTCCAACCGGCATAGGCATCCGGATAGTCCGGAATACGACGCGGCATGCCAGCCATCCCCAGGAAGTGCTGCGGGAAGAACAGGATGTTAACGCCGATAAAGGTCAGCCAGAAGTGTATCTTGCCGAGCTTTTCGGAGAAGCTGTAACCGGTCATCTTGCCGAACCAGTAATAGAAACCGGCGAAGATGGCGAACACAGCACCCAGCGACAACACATAATGGAAGTGGGCGACGACGTAGTAAGTGTCGTGCATGGCCATATCGGCACCGGCATTGGCCAGCACGACGCCGGTAACGCCACCGACGACGAACAGGAAGATGAAGCCGAAAGCCCAAACCATCGGAGTGTCAAAGCGAATGGAGCCGCCCCACATGGTGGCGATCCAGCTGAAGATCTTGACGCCAGTAGGAACGGCAATGACCATCGTCGCCAGCACGAAGTAGGCCCGTGTGTCGACGTCCATGCCAACCGTGTACATATGGTGAGCCCAGACAACGAAGCCGACGAAGCCGATGGAACCCATGGCATAGACCATGCCCAGGTAACCGAATACCGGCTTTTTAGAAAACGTCGAAACGATCTGGCTGATAACGCCGAAGGCCGGCAAAATCATGATGTAGACTTCCGGGTGTCCGAAGAACCAGAACAGGTGCTGCCACAGGATCGGATCGCCGCCACCTTCAGGCGAGAAGAACGCGGTGCCGAAGTTACGGTCGGTCAGCAGCATGGTCAGGCCACCGGCGAGAACCGGAATGGCCAACAGCAACAGAATTGCAGTGAACAGCATCGCCCACACGAACAGCGGCATTTTGTGCAAGGTCATACCCGGTGCACGCATGTTCAAGATGGTGGTGATGATGTTGATGGCACCCAAAACAGATGAAGCACCGGCAAGGTGAAGGCTCAGAATACCGAAGTCGACACTGGGGCCGGGATGAAAATCAGCATTGGACAGGGGCGGATAAACCGTCCAGCCAGTTCCCGGTCCGTCGCCGATCAGGGCCGACATGACCAGCAGCACCAGGGCAGCGGCCAGAAGCCAGAAGCTGATGTTGTTCATGCGCGGGAACGCCATATCCGGCGCGCCAATCATCAAGGGAACGATCCAGTTGCCGAAGCCACCAATCAGGGCTGGCATAACGACAAAGAAGACCATGATAAAGCCGTGTGCGGTGACCAGCACGTTGTAGAACTGGAAGTCCTGAACGTATTGAATGCCGGGTTCCATCAGTTCGGCGCGAATGATCCACGACATGCCGCCACCAACAATGGCCGCGATGACGGCGATTACCATATACATGGTGCCGATATCTTTGTGGTTGGTGGAATAGACCCAGCGTTTCCAACCCGTCGGGGTATGGTGGTCGTCGTGTGCCGTAGCGGTTTCTGCGTTAGACATCTTGTAATACCTTTTAAAGTCTGATGAAGGGATGCCTGAGGCCTTAGCGGGCCGTCAGGGCAGCCTTTACGTCATTGACAAAAGCGATGCGGGGACTGCTGTCGTCCGCCTTCGCAAATTCCTTCTGGGCTTCGACCGTCCAGGCCTTGAAGGCCTCTTTAGAAACGGCTTTGACGGCAATCGGCATGAAACCGTGGTTGACGCCACAAAGCTCTGAACACTGACCGTAGTAAGTGCCTTCCTTGTCTATGCGGACCCAGGTTTCATTGGTCCGTCCGGGAACTGTGTCGATCTTGATGCCGAAGGAAGGCATCGCCCAGTTGTGGATGACATCATCGGATGCGAGAAGGATGCGAATGTCGGTGTCGACCGGCAGCACGACTTCGTTGTCGACGGCCAGCAAGCGCGGCTGGCCTTCCTTCAGGTCATCATCATCGACGATGTAGCTATCGAATTCGAAATCGCCGTTGTCGGGATACTGATAGGACCAGTACCACTGATGGCCGGTGACTTTCAGGGTCATCTCGGCATTCGGGTTCTTATCCATGAAATACAGCAGCTTGATCGACGGTGATGCAATTAGCACCAGGATCAGGATGGGAACGGCGGTCCAGATGACTTCCAACATCGTGTTGTGGGAAGTCGTCGACGGAACCGGGTTGGCTTTTTCGTTGAATTTGACGATGACATAAATCATCAGCGCCAGGACGAACAGCACAATGCCGGTAATAATAATGAGCAGAAGATCATGGAATTCCGTGATCTTTTCCATTACCGGCGAGGCGGCATCCTGGAATCCAATCTGCCAGGGTTTAGGCTGGTCGGCGAAAGCAGCGCCGGAGAAAGTGAAAAAGGCAACCGCAGCAAGCGTCGCCAAGACGTGGAGTCTTTTGAACATGAACAACATTCGAACCGTTCCGATATAAAATTAAATCAATGACAATTGCGACCAGAATGTTTTGCTTCTTAGACTCGCTTTAACGAGACTATGGCTTGATTATTCCTAGTTGCTTCCCCGAGGGTGACTAACATGCGAAAGATCGAATGAAAAGGCTTTTTTGAATGGCTCAGCACCACACTCGGGTATATCAAATGCTCTGTTTGAATGCCTTCCCGTCGTTTGCCCGGCAGGTGAAATGAAGGCATAGTGTCGTCATGAAAAACGGTGACGTCATTCAAGATAGCGAAATAAAGGGCAAAGAAAGTATATCCGGGCACCTCGAACTGCTTTCGGATATGGGGCAGGATTTTGCCACTTCGCTGGATATCGACGAGACCTTGCGCCATGGGTTGCAGCGAATCGCTGATTACGTCGGGGCCGAAGGCGGTGCGCTGTTCCTGCTTGATGAAAGCGGCGAGATGCTGGAATGCACGGCTTGTGTCGGGCCGACGGAAATCGTCGGGCTGAAACTGGGCAGTTCAGAGGGCATTGTCGGACGTAGCGTTCAGGAAAATACCGGTGAAATCGTCCGAGACGTCTCCAAAGACCCCAATTTCAAGACCGAGGTCGATGCAGAAAGCGGCTTTACCACACGCTCCATCCTGTGTGCGCCCCTAAGCGTCAAGGACGAACGCATCGGCGCTATTGAACTGGTCAACAAGACCAGCGGTGATGGTTTGTTCGATGACAACGACCTGTTTTTCCTGCAATCGCTGGCCTCTTCGGCAGCTCTTGCCATCCTCAACGCGCGCATGGCCGAGGCCCTTGTCGAACAGGAAAGGGTCAAGCGCGAACTGGAACTGGCCGCTGAAATTCAACGCAGTCTTTTGCCTGATGAGAAAGGGGAGGAGTACCCTGTGCATGGTGTTAATTGCCCAGCGCGTACAGTTTCGGGCGATTTTTATGATTATTTTCCACTGCCTGACGGTCGCATCTATTTCAATTTAGGCGATGTGTCGGGCAAGGGCATGAACGCCGCTTTGCTGATGGCGAAGACGGCGAGCCTGTTCCGGTGCTTGGGAAAAACCATCCACGACCCCGGACGCCTGTTGTCGCTGATTAACGATGAAATCTGCGAGACCGTCACCCGCGGCATGTTCGTGACCATGCTGGGCGGCATTTACGATCCGAAGAAAGGCACCGTCAAACTGGCCAACGCCGGACACGAGCCACCGCTGTACCACGCCCGGGACGGCAGCTTTACACCCCTGCCGGCCGAGGCCCCGCCGCTGGGCATATCGCCTTTGTTGACGGCAGGCGGCGGCATTCCGGTAACCGAGCTTGGTCTTGATGGCGGCAGTCTTTATGTTTTCACCGATGGTGTTACCGAGGGCTATCTTGAAGACGGCAGTGAATTCGGCGCCGACGGCCTGATGACGCTGCTCACCGATATGGCCAGCGCCGCGGCCCCGGAGCGCCTGGCTGAGGTAAAGCGGCGCATAAACAGGGAAAACGTCGCGCTGAGGGATGACCTGACGTTGTTGGTAGTCGATGACGGTGTTTCGATGGACGGGCGCGAGCAAATGGCCGGAGAGGCGGATATGAGCGACGACGAGACGATTCTGCACCTGCAGTTTCCGTCCCACCCGGATCGCCTGAAACTGGTCCGCAGCGCCGTTTTCGACACCTCTATTCACAGCGGCTGCAGCGACCCCATTGCGCGCGACATCGTCATTGCCGTCGACGAGGCATGTCAAAACATCATTCGTCATGCCTACAAAGGCTCACCCGACGGCGAGGTCGTTCTCGATATTTGCCGGGAAGGCGCTAATCTGGTGCTCAATCTGCGCGATTACGCCGACAAGGTGGATGTATCGAAAATCAAACCGCGCGATCTGGACGACATCAGGCCCGGCGGGCTTGGCACCCACTTTATCCGCGAGGTGATGGACGAAGTCACATTCCTGGACCCGCCAGAGGGCGAAGGAAATCTTCTTCGAATGGTCAAACAAATCGCTTAGAACAGAAACATCTGGGAATGAAGGTCGGACACGAAAAATGAAACACGAAGTCAATGAACAGGGCGGAGCCGTTGTTGTCGGTTTCGAAGGAGACGTGGATCTTCAATCCTCGCCAGACGCCAGAAAGATCATGCTTGAATGCGTCGAGCGCAAGATGCCCATTCTGATCGACCTGTCGAAGGTCGAATACATCGACTCATCGGGCATTGCGTCCCTGGTCGAATGCCTGCAAACGGCACGAAAATCGGGCAGCGATCTGGTGCTGGTGGCGGTGAGTGAGTCGGCGCTTCGGGTTCTGGAGTTGGCGCGTCTGGATAAAGTCTTTACCATTTGCGATACCATCGAGGACGGTCTGGCAAAAGTCGGATAGTGAATTTCGATTTCTGGGGTTGGGATGCAGTTCAAAGACCTGAAAGAACAGGCAGAAAACTATGCTGAAAAAATCGGCAAGCTGACCGTTGTCGGCGTCGAGGAAATCGGCAATGGCGGTGTGCTAGTCGCCGAGAGCATGTATTGGCTGATCTTCGGGGCCAGCCTGAAACAACCGGTGCGACCATCGGCCGTCGTCGTGCAGATGGTTGAAATCGGCATCAAGGCCATTCCCATTGTTGCCATGCTGGCCGGTGCCATCGGTGCCATGCTGGCCATTCAAAGTATTTATATGCTGAGCATCTTCGGGGCCGAGTCCCAGGTCGCCTATGGCGTCGCCTTTTCGGTGGTGCGCGAATTTGCACCGTTGATTACCGGCATTCTGGTCGCCGGTCGGTCCGGCTCCGCACTGGCGGCGCGCTTGGGCACCATGAAAATCAGCCAGGAAATTGATGCGCTCAAGGTCATGGGGATTAACCCGGTGCGGTTCCTGGTCGTACCTGCATTGCTGGCGATGCTGATTATGGTGCCGGCCTTGACCATGCTGAACGGCATGATCGGGCTGTTGTGCGCCGGATTGTATATTAATGCCGACCTGGGCGTCAGCCTGGCGGCCTATGGCGAACAATTGATCGATATCCTGTCCATCGACGATGTCATGCACGGCATCGGCAAAAGCGCCATCTTCGCGGTTCTGATCGCCGTTATCGGGGTCGTCAACGGGGCCTCGGTCACCGGTGGTGCCGAAGGCGTCGGCAAGGTAACGACACGTTCCGTGGTGCAAGCCATTTCGGCAATTATTGTCACCGACATGATATTCGCGTTCATCGCGACACGCGGATAAAGGGGATAAGCGAATGACCGCCGATGAAACCGACCAGCCAAAGACCGTGATCGAGGTCGAAAACCTCGTCACCCACTATGGCCCCCGCAAAATTCTGGATGGCGTCAGCATGAACGTCCAGGAAGGCGAGGTCATGGTCATCATGGGCGGCAGTGGATCGGGCAAAAGTACGCTGCTCAGGTTCCTGATGGCGCTTGAACGCCAGACGTCGGGTACCATCAAGCTGTTGGGAAACGACATTGAAGAACTGAGCCAGCAGGAAATGTTCAAATTGCGCAAGAAAATCGGCGTCGCCTTTCAGGGCGGGGCGCTGTTTTCATCGATGACGGTCGGCGAGAACATCATGTTGCCGCTCTATGAACATGCCGACCTTGATATGATGACCATGGAAATCATGGCGCGCATGAAGCTGGAGGTCGTCGACCTTGCCGGGTTCGAAGATTTGATGCCGTCGGAACTGTCGGGTGGCATGATCAAGCGCGCGGCTTTTGCCCGCGCCGTTATCATGGACCCGCTGCTGCTGTTTTGCGACGAGCCATCGGCCGGGCTGGACCCGGTTGTCGCCTCGGCCCTGGATGACTTGATTTTGAAATTACGCGATGCCATGCGTATGACCGTCGTCGTCGTCACCCATGAACTGGAAAGCGTGTTCAAGATCGCCGACCGGGTAACGGTGCTGGATCGTGGTCATATCCTGTTTATCGGTACCGTTGATGAATTGCGTGCGTCGAAAAGCGAGCGTATACAGAACCTTCTCAACCGTCGCCCTGAAGACGACAACATCGACCCGGACGAATATCTGCGCCGGCTGACAGGCGAGGCTGAGGACATTGGGGGAGGCGCGACCTTATGAGGAATAACAAGCTCAACTACGTGATTGTCGGAACATTTGTGTTGGCCATGCTGGTCGGCCTGATTATGTCCGTTGTCATGTTGACAGGGCGGACCGGGTCCACGGATTCATACTATGCGATCTACAATAACGTCACCGGCGTCAAATTCGGCACCCAGGTGATGTATGAAGGCTATCCGATCGGGCAAGTCGACGAAGTGACGCCTGTCGTCGGGGCCGGAAAAATGAGCTTCCGGGTTGATTTCTCTATTATCGAGGGCTGGCGTCTGCCCAACGACAGTGTGGCCAATATCGCCGCGCCGGGTTTGTTGTCGGCAATCACGATAAGCATTTCAGCCGGACAAAGCGCCGATACGCTGAAGCCGGGGGCGGAAATTGACGGCGAGGAAAACGCCGACATGTTCGCCGTCGTCAGTCAGGTCGCCGACGATCTGCGCCCGCTGATGAAAACCATCGACGGCACCGTCGGCAGTTTCGGCAAGTTGCTGGAAACGGACATCACCGAAATGGTTTCCGACCTTGCCCAACGGGCCCCCAGGATCGCCGACAACATCGAAGACTTCACCGGTAAGATCAACCAGAGCAGCGACCAGTTGATGGCCCTGCTGACGCCTGAAAACAGGGAAAAGATCGAGGCCATGATCAGCAATCTGGATGTGGCGGCGACAAACTTTACCGAACTGTCGGGAAATCTGGACGGGCTGGTCAAGGAACTGGACGCTCTGGTCGTCGACAACAAGGGCAATATCGACAAGTCCATGGTCGACTTGCGCTATGTGGCGGATTCTGTGGCCCGCCATATCGATTCCCTGAACCAGAATATGGAAGCGACGGCGCGCAACATGTACGAGTTCAGCCGCCAGATCAGACAAAATCCGGGATTGTTGCTGGGTGGAACGCCGCCCCGTGACGAGGCGCGGCAATGATAAAGGGGGATATTGCAGTGAACCTGAAAACAATCTTTTCGGCCCTGACGGTCGTTGTCGCCTTGTCGGTCGCCGGTTGTTCGCAACCGCCGGTACCGAAAGACAATTATTACCGCTTGCAGGTCGCAACTCCGCAAGCAGCACCCGCGCCTATCTTTAAAGGCGTTATCGAGGTCAGCCGCTTCGTCGCCGATGGCCTGACCGCCAGTCGCCCTATCGCCTATAGCAAGGCCGATAGCCCGCATCAGCTGAATGCGTATCATTATCATTTCTGGACCGAACCGCCGGTCGTCATGCTGCGCGACCAGTTGGTCGATTTCCTGCGCGCCGCCAACGCAGCCGATTTGATCGTGACGCCGGAAATCAGGTCCACCGTCGATTATGTTCTGACCGCCAAGATCAAACGGCTGGAAAAAATCGCCGGTTCATCGTCCAGCGCCGTTGTTGAACTGGAACTGGGGTTGCAGGACAACCACAAGGACCGGGTCGTGCACTTAAAGACCTATCGGGTCGAAACCACGGCGAAATCCAGTTCCGTTGCCGATGCCGTCGTCGCGCTCAACAAGGCGCTTGGCAGCGCCTATACCCTTTTCGTCGAAGACCTGAAGAAACTCTAGACGTTATTCCACGCGGCCCCTCCTTTCGCTTTCAACACCTTGATTTCGGCTGGTGTTGAATTTGAGCAGAGCACCACTTTGCCTTAGGGTGTAAGTGGAGCAATATTCAATGAAAGGGTGCGCCACCGCATGAAGGGCTTCTTAGGCATTTTGGGGATGATTTTGTGCCTGCTGGCCGTGTCACCAAGCATGGCGGAAGAAGATCGCGTGCAATTTCTGATCCGGCAAGCCGAGACGGCGATTTCCCAAGATGATATTGAACAGACGGCTCAATACCTCATGGAAATGAATGAATTGTTCTATGGCCTGGGCACCGAGCAAGAAGATATTCCCGGAAAATTTTCCATGACGAATTATCAAAAAGAGTTGTGCCTGGATCGAAAAGCGACAGCTTTATTGTTTACACCCGCAAAGATAAAACGCCTTCAGCATATTGCACGCGTCTTGGCAGATGGGCTTGTTCACAGAAAAGAAGAAAACGAACCCTACGTTCACGTCATACTCGAATGTACCCAGGACAACGGCGATCCCGTGCCGACGGCCAAGGCATTGCGAGAGGGCTTTTCCTGGGTGAAGAAGCTCAATGAGGCAACCATCGAGGAAGCACACGCCATGGGGCAGGAGTATGAGGCGCTGCTTGAACAGCACCCGGGCGACTTTTTTTATGACATGCTTAACGATTCTGTAGACATCAGAATCCGCTATATACGCGAAGAGGAAGAGCGCCGGGAAGAAAAAAAACGCTACCCCAAAGGCAGATTCTATCAGATCGATCTCGTTAATAAAGCCGACAAGGGCGTCCTCGCCGCCCAGTTGGAGGTGGCGCGCGGCATCGAAACCGGGACCGACTTCCGGCAGCACAACGCGATGGCTTATTTTTGGTACAAACACGCCCTGCAAAACGGGGGAGGCGACGTCGCCCAAGCCGGCATGGACAGGCTGCATCCCCATTTATGGGAAGGGGATTTTCAACTCATTGACATGTGGACCGAAGAGGGTCGCCGTCCTTACCAGCCTAAATAATGCGCTTCGTTCATCTATTCTTCGCCCATGCACACTCTGTATAGGCGAGACAATTCCGCCGCGATTGAATAGTGGTCATCCTGTTTGCGTTTAAGACTCTTCAGCTTCTCTTGCGCGATGTCACGCGTCTGCTTTTCGGTTTCGATTTTTTGATCTATCTCATCAAGTTTTTGTTGTAGCAAACGAAGATAAGCAATCGTTGAGATCGCTCCAACGGGGCCTGGCTTGGATAGCGAGCCGGAAATTGCCGCAGTCCTCATTTCATATACTATTTCTTCACGGTCTGACCTCAATTCTTCGAGTCTATTTTCACTTTTTGCAACATCTCCCTTTGCCTTTTCAATAGGCTCACGCAAATCATCATGCCTGCGCCACGCGGCATTCTTTTCCCACTTAAGTTTCTCACAGTCTTTTTTCTTTTCTTCCGCCGTGCAGCGGCAGTTATAGGCCTCGCCGGGGTGGCCGCCTTCGGGCGGGTTGTCCCAGGAAAATGTCCTCCCATTTCGTCTGGCGTGCGACGAGCGCACCTTGCTGTCGCCAGCCGTGCGCCAGATGTAGGAGCCTTT
Source organism: Rhodospirillaceae bacterium (assembly GCA_018671895.1). Lineage (GTDB taxonomy): Bacteria > Pseudomonadota > Alphaproteobacteria > Rhodospirillales > JABHCV01 > JABHGV01. The sequence goes on from JABHGV010000092.1 coordinate 30,554, forward strand.
CTTCGTGTCAGACGTGTTCTTATTAGTCGTGCTCTTGGCGGTTCTGTAAAATTCCAGCAGTCCGGTGTCAGGATTGATCGTTCCGGCGCCGCCTCTTTCTTTCAGCAAGCTGGCCTCGGCGGGGGATATATGGGCGAGAACCGTATCGCCACGGCGGCCCATGCCTTGCAGGTGTTGAGCCATGGATTGAAGCGCGGATTCAGACTCGCCGCCCGGTTTCATAACGCCATCGACGCGCAAGCCGTTGGCGTGCTGGAAGCTCCGAATGGCGTCGATCAGGGCGCGGTCGGGGAATTCCGTCATGCCCCAATCGGGGACTTCATAAAAGCCCATATCATGCAAAATTTGCTTTGCCGCGAGAACGTCATTCGGCTGGGCGGTGACGTTATCGGCGATGGTGTGTTTTAACTTGAAGGTCTTGTTAGTAGTCCTGGTCATGATTTTGTCTCCGTCTTGGGTGTGCTTGGTGATTGCGGTTTCTTCTTTGGCGCACTGCGTGGTGCGGTTTCTGGAAGTCAGGCATGAAAGGGGACCAAGAGCCCGGTTTTGAAAAAACCAGGCTCCTGTCAAAATTAAAATCGGACTTTCAGAGAATGCGCCACGCGAAGCGTGCGTAAGGAATGACCATAAAAAAAACACGCGTGCCCGGAATACGGACACACGTGTGCTGGTCGATGGTGGAGACTATAGTGCTAAATGCACGTAAAAGTCAAGTAAAACGAGGAGTCTGGATTCCAGAGGCGTTGTCCCGAAGGGCACCCCATATGCCTGACTTCCAAGGTCCTCGCCCCGCAGGGCGCATTAATCAAAGGATATCCAGCGCCTGCTTGTACAGGTCGAGAAGCTGTTCCTGCTCGTGGCGGTCCGATGTGTCCATGGAACGCAGACGGACAACCTGACGCAGAACCTTGGCGTCGAATCCGGTGCCTTTGGCCTCGGAATAAATCTCGCGAATATCGGCGGCCAGTGCCGACTTTTCTTCTTCCAGCCTCTCGATACGTTCGACAAACGAGCGTAGCCGATCTCCGGCGATGCCGCCAACTTCTCCCATGGTGTTCTCCTGTTAAATCGTCATTTCAAAGGTGCGGGATTTTTAGCCTTAGGACCGGCGCTTGGCAAGGGGTGAAGGCGAGACCGATATCAGACACCCCTGACGGTTTCGTCGATCAGCATGTCGACGACGGCATCGAGAGCCTGTTTCGGCTCGGCCCCGCCTTCGATAGCGGCGTTATAAGTCGCCACCTGCATGTGTGCGCTGGTGCCGTCGGAAACAATGGTGCGGATACGGGCGACCTCGTCTGTGCATCCCAGGGCCGCGGCGTCTTCGCCGATCAGATCGATCAATTCTTCCATCAATTCGCCACTGGGGACGATCGCCCCCTTGCCGAAATCCAGCAGCCCTTCATCCAGCCCGTATCGTTGGGCCCGCCAGCGGTTTTCGCTGATCAGCATGTTTGCGTACATGCGCCAGCGCTGGTTGTCGCGCCGCAACCGGTACAGCATATGAATGACGCACACGAAAACGGCGGCGATGGTGACGGCGTCTTCAAATCGGGTGCAGATATCGGAAATGCGCATTTCCAGGGTCGGGAAATTGCAACTGGGGCGGATGTCCCACCACAACATGGAGGGATCCTTGATGGTGCCGGCCTTGCACAGGATATCGACGTGGCGCTGGTATTCGGCGAAGGAATCAAATCGTTCCGGCAGCCCGGTGCGCGGCAGTTCGTCGAAAACGCTCAGCCGGTATGATTTCAGGCCGGTGTCTTCGCCGCGCCAGAACGGCGACGATGTGCTGAGCGCCAGCAGATGCGGCAGGAAATAACTCGCCTGATTCATCAGATCAATGCGCAGTTCATCATCGTCGATGCCGACGTGTACATGCATGCCGCATATCAGCAATCGTCGGGCGACACCTTGCATGTCATTGGCAAGGGCGTTGTAGCGTTCTTTATCTGTGTGGTGCTGGTGCTGCCATTCGGAAAACGGATGGGTCGACGCTGCGATCGGGGCATAACCATATCCGTCGGCGATGTCGGCGACCGTGCGCCGCAGTTTGCCCAAATCGCGGCGGGCCTGGGCGATGGATGAACAGACGCCGGTGGCGACTTCGATTTGTGATTTCAGGAATTCCGGTTTGACCAGCTCTTTCAGCTGTTTTTCGCATTCCGCCATCAGGGAATCGGGCGGATCGCTGGCCAGGTCGCGACTGTCGCGTTCGACCAGCAGGTATTCTTCTTCGATGCCGATGGTGAATGAAGGCTTCACGGTCGCCATGGCTCCCCTTTAAAAATGCTCGACCCGGTGCAGCGTATCATCAGCCAGAATATCGGCAAAGGCTTCGGCCAGAATATCGGCCCAACGCTCAACTCCCTCCGGGGTTTCGACAAGATCCTGTCTGATCTCGACGGCGCAGTTGGGCAGCCCGGCGGCACCCGCGTGCAGGTCTATGGTATAGGCGATTTCGCGGCCTGAATAGGGTTCGTTGTCGCCGACATGCAGGGTGCCGTCTTCCGCCATGCGCAGCTTTTCCATCAACGGCGTCGGCATTCTGGGGTCGCGGTTCCACAACACGCCGATATCCCAATACCGGTCTTCGCCGCCCAGCGACGGGGTAAAGGTGTGGATGGAAAAAAGCGCAGGCGCCGGGCCGCGTCGCCACAGGTGGGCGAGGGCGTCTGCTGCGGCCGTATGATAAGGCCTGAAGAAGCTCTCGACCCGCTGGCGTTGCTCGTCTTCGTTCAGGTCCTGATTGCCGGGAATGGGGATTGTGTCGCTGACCAGCGGGATTGATCCCGGGTCGCCGTCCTGTCGATTGACGTCGATCAGCAGGCGCGAATAGCCGGCCAGCACCGCCGCCGCGTCCAGCCGCTCTGACAGCTGCCGGGTGACGTCAGCGGCACCGATGTCCCAGGCAATGTGCAGGTCCAGTTGCTTTTGATCGAGGCCAAGGGTGTCCAAGGATTTTGGGATGGCGCGGCTGGCGTGATCGCAGACCAGCAACATGGACGCCGCCCCGTCCGGGTTCAAAACCTCGAACGGGGGTGGGTCGTTGGGGCCTATCAAAGTGTTTTGCGTGTTCATGGAGAAATTTTCACGCGCCGAACCCGCGGCGTCCAGCGTTTTGGTCAATTGTGAATTTCGATAATGAGGGTAAATGGTGCCGCCGGACAGAATTGAACTGTCGGCCTCGCCATTACCAATGGCGCGCTCTACCCCTGAGCTACGGCGGCATAATCGCAATCGAACAAGAATCCGGGTCGCGAAGGCGCGCACAATGCCATAGCGCCCCCGCCTAAGCAAGCGTCCCTTGACGAAGATTATTTCGATGCGCACCATGCAGCACGAATAGCTGCATCGGGGACGCGATCTTCATGAATACCGAGACCGGGAAAACCAGCAAGCACGACAGCAAATTGGCCGAACGCCGCCGCCGACAGGCCGAGCAGTTGCGGGCCAACTTGAAGAAGCGCAAGGATCAGGCCCGGAAACGGAATTCGCCGTAAATTCCTTGTCGCCGCCCAAGCCATGACGTAAACAGACGCCATCATTTGAACATTCTTGGCAGTTAAAGAAAATCCATGGACAGAATTCTCATCCGCGGCGGCAACCCGCTAAACGGGACCATCCATATCAGTGGCGCGAAAAACGCGGCGTTGCCTTTGTTGGCGACGTGCCTGCTCAGCGAGCAGCCGCTGGTGCTGTCCAACCTGCCGCACTTGGCCGATATATCGACCATGGCGCACCTGTTGTCGGAATTGGGGGTCGATATCTCGATGGATGGCGGTGCCGGGAACGGCGGCAATATCGGTCGGGTCTTTCGACTGGATGCCGGGCCGGTCAACAGCACCACCGCGCCTTATGATCTGGTTCGCAAGATGCGGGCCTCGGTATTGGTTCTGGGGCCTCTGCTGGCACGTTTCGGCAAGGCCCGGGTGTCGCTGCCCGGCGGTTGTGCCATTGGCACCCGCCCGGTCGATCTGCACATCAAGGCATTGCAGCAGATGGGGGCCGAGATCGAACTGGATGAAGGCTACATCGAAGCCAGTGCTCCCGATGGCCTGAAAGGCGCCCATATCGTATTTCCCATGGTTACCGTCGGTGGCACCGAAAACCTGTTGATGGCGGCCACCCTGGCCGATGGCGAAACGGTGCTGGCCAATGCGGCGCGCGAACCGGAAGTTACGGACCTGGCCAACTGTCTGGTTGCCATGGGTGCCGAGATTGACGGTATCGGCACCGATACCCTGCGCATTCAGGGCATGAAGACCCTGCACGGGGCCGAATATTCGGTCGTTCCCGACCGCATCGAGACCGGTACCTATGCGGTTGCTGCCGCTGTCTGTGGCGGTGAGTTGACGCTGCTCGATACACGTCTGGAACTGATCGATTCCGTTGCCGAAGTGTTACGCAACGCGGGCGTCGAAATTGTCGAGGTCGACGGCGGCATTCGGGTGCGACGCAGCGACGATGGCCTGAAGGGCATCGATGTGATGACCGAACCCTATCCCGGCTTCCCGACCGACATGCAGGCCCAGCTGATGGTCTTGATGGCGGTCGCCGAAGGCGCGTCGATGATTACCGAGACCATTTTCGAGAACCGTTACATGCATGTACCGGAACTGTCGCGCATGGGGGCCAACGTCAACGTCCATGGAGCGTCAGCCATTGTTCGCGGCCGTAGCAGCCTGCACGGGGCAGAGGTCATGGCGACCGACCTCAGGGCCTCTGTATCGTTGGTGCTGGCCGGTCTGGCGGCGGATGGCGAGACGACGATAAATCGCGTTTATCACCTGGACCGGGGATACGAACGCCTGGGTGAGAAGCTGTCGGCTTGCGGGGCCGATATCAAACGCCTGAAAGATTGACGTACCAGAGACCTAACAGACTGGTATAAAACCGAAAAACCTTTTATTAATCCGTCTTGTACAAGTGCAAGGGCACGAATGATGACAAATGAGTCGGAAAAACTGGTTTTGGCCCTGCCCAAGGGGCGCATCCTGAAAGAAGTGATGCCCCTGGTTCGGGCCGCTGGAATCGAGCCGGAAGCGGCGTTCGATGATGATAGCGCACGCCAGTTACGCTTCACCACAAACCGGCCCGATCTGGATATCATCCGGGTGCGCAGTTTTGATGCTGCGACCTTCGTTGCGTTCGGCGCGGCCCACATCGGTGTTGTTGGCAGCGATGTGCTGATGGAATTCGATTATCCGGAAATTTATGCGCCGCTGGATCTGGGCATCGGCTATTGCCGTCTTGCAGTGGCAGAGCCGGTCGACATGGTCGGCGATGACCCGGAACGCTGGAGCCACATTCGCATCGCCACCAAATATCCGACCATTACTCAACGGCACTTTGCCCAGCGCGGGGTTCAGGCCGAATGCATCAAGCTTAGCGGGGCCATGGAATTGGCACCGAACCTGGGGTTGTGCCGCCGCATCGTCGATCTGGTGTCCAGTGGCGAGACCCTGAAGGCCAACGGTCTGGTTGAAATCGAGGAAATCGCCGAGATTACCTCGCGACTGGCCGTCAATCGGGCCGCCTGGAAAACCCGGACCGATGAAATCGGCGAATTGATCGACGGCTTCCGCGAAGCCCTGAATAAAACCGGAGCGCTCGTTTCCGAGACAGTCTCATGACGGCGCGGCTAACCACGACGGCGCCCGACTTTGAGGCAGCGTTTACCGAATTGCTGTCGGCGAAGCGCGAAACCGACACAGACGTTTCTGAAACGGTTACCGGCATTATTACCCAGGTGCGGGACGGCGGCGATGCAGCGCTGTGTGATCTGACGTCGCGCCTCGACCGGTTTCAGGTAACGGCCGAAACGCTCGCCATTTCATCTGATGAAATTGATGCCGCCGTCGCCGAGTGCGATGGGGAGCTGTTGGCGGCGCTGGAATTGGCGGCCAAGCGGATTGCCGATTTTCACGCCCGTCAAATCCCTGATGATCTGGACTACACGGACGAGGCCGGTCTGCGCCTCGGCTATCGCTGGACCCCGGTCGAAGCGGCCGGGCTGTATGTGCCGGGCGGCACCGCGGCCTATCCGTCGTCGGTGCTGATGAACGCCATTCCGGCCAGCGTCGCCGGTGTCGAACGTCTGGTCATGGTGGTGCCGACCCCTGATGGTGTCGTCAATCCGCTGGTGTTGGCAGCCGCCCGCACGGCAGGGGTGACAGAAATTTATCGTGTTGGTGGGGCGCAGGCGATCGCGGCGCTGGCCTATGGCACCGAGACGATCAAACCCGTCGACAAGATCGTCGGCCCCGGCAATGCCTATGTGGCAGCCGCCAAGCGTCAGGTGTTCGGAGCTGTCGGCATCGACATGATCGCCGGTCCGTCGGAAATTCTTGTGGTTGCCGATAACGCCAACGATGCCGACTGGATCGCCGCCGACCTGCTCAGTCAGGCCGAACACGACACCGCCGCGCAGTCAATTCTGATCACCGATGACGCGGCCTTTGCCGATGCCGTTTCGGCGGCCGTCGACACGGCGCTGGAAACCTTGCCGCGTGCCGAGATCGCCGGGCAGAGCTGGCGCGACTTCGGGGCTATTATCGTCGTTGAGGATATGTCCGATGCCGTGCCGCTGATTAATCGTCTGGCACCGGAACACCTTGAACTGGCGGTCGCTGACCCCGATGCACTTGCCGCCCAGGTCCGCAATGCGGGCGCTATTTTCCTTGGCCGCTATGCACCAGAAGCCTTGGGCGATTATCTGGCCGGGCCGAACCACGTGTTGCCGACGGCGCGCAGCGCACGGTTTTCATCAGGGCTGGGTGTCATAGATTTCATGAAAAGATCGTCTTTGATTGCGGCCGATGCCGACAGTTTGGGCGCGGTCGCGCCTGCCGCCATCCGGCTGGCCGAAGCCGAAGGACTGGACGCCCACGCCAGATCCCTGTCCATAAGGCTTAATAAAAGACCGCGGGAGTAGCGACCTTGAGCGATACGCAGAAGATTGCTGACCTGTTTCTAGACAAGAAAAGCGTTGTCAGTCTTTCGGCACAGGTCGATCACGAACGCAAGGTCGCCATTTACGACCTGTTGGAAGAAAACAGCTTCGACCCGGAAGGCGACTTCAAAGGTCCCTTCAACCTGCATCTTTCCATTGCCGAGAACAGGCTGGTCTTCGACGTCCGGGATGTATCGGATGGTGATCTGACAAAGTTCACCCTGCCGTTGAGCCCGCTCAGGTCCGTCATCAAGGACTACTTTCTGGTTTGCGACAGTTATTACAAGGCGATCAAGGTATCCTCGCCATCGCAGATCGAGGCCATCGATATGGGGCGGCGCGGCCTGCATGACGAAGGGGCTGAAATCCTGCGCGACCGTCTGGTCGGCAAGGCCGACATCGACGCCAATTCATCACGGCGCCTGTTCACCCTGATTTGCGTTCTTCATATCAGGGTTTAGGGGGTGCTGGAATGACCGATCTTCCCTCTGCCGTCATGTTTGCCTGTACCATGAATTCCGTTCGCTCGCCGATGGCCGAGTCGATTTTAAAGCATCTGCACGGTCAGCAAATTTATGTGGATTCCGCAGGTGTCAGGGCTGGCGAGCCGGATGGTTTCGCCATCGAGGTGATGGCCGAAATTGGCATCGACATCAGCAAGCACAAGTCAAAAACCTTCGATGATCTGGAAGACAGTTCCTACGACATGGTGATTTCCCTGTCACCCGAGGCCCAGCACAAGGCGGTCGAAATGACCCGCGTGATGGCCTGTGACCTTGAGTATTGGCGAACGTTCGATCCGACATTTACCGAGGGAAGCCGCGATGCACGGCTTGAATCCTATCGTCAGGTGCGCGATCAATTGCTGGCGCGGATAACAGAAATGTTCCCGCCGGACGGCGGGTCGGGAATATGAAGCATCAACAGAATCGTTAAAACACTTGACCCGGCGGCGCTGGGACGTCACTTATTGGGCCGTTTTTGAACATAAACGGATACAAAATGGCGAAAGAAGAATTACTGGAATTCAGCGGCACCGTTAAGGAGCTCCTGCCCAATGCCATGTTCCGGGTCGAACTGGACAATGGACACGAGGTTCTGGCGCACACGGCGGGCAAGATGCGCAAGTTCCGTATTCGCGTATTGGCGGGTGACAAGGTCAACGTCGAAATGACGCCTTATGATCTGACCAAGGGTCGGATTACCTTCCGTTTCAAATAATTTGCAGGGTGACTGATGATGGCGGTGACAGGCAGCGACAAGCCCCGCCTGATATTGGCATCCGCATCGCCGCGGCGCGTCGACTTGCTTGCCCAAATCGGCATTGTCGCCGATGAAATCTATCCAACCGATATTGATGAAACGCCGCTGACAGACGAGCTGGCCAGCGAGCATGCAAAACGCCTCGCCGTTGCCAAGGCATCTGCCGGGGCCGAGACCTTCCCCGACGCCATTGTCATCGGCGCCGATACGGTGGTCGCCGTCGGCAGACGCATTTTGCCCAAGGCTGAAACCGAGGCCGAGGCAAGAGATTGCCTGAAGCTGCTGTCAGGGCGTCGTCACAAGGTTCTGGGAGGGCTCTGCCTGATCGGGCCGAACGGCAAACAAAACCTGCGTCTGGTCACCACATCGGTGACATTCAAACGACTGAGCGTGCGTGAAACTGATGACTATATCGCTTCTGGCGAATGGCAGGGCAAGGCCGGGGGCTACGCCATTCAGGGTCGGGCTGCGGCGTTTGTTAAGCAGATCGTCGGGTCATATTCCAACGTCGTTGGATTGCCGCTGTTTGAAACTTCTTCGTTACTAAAGGGATTGGGCATTTATGACTAAGGACATTCTGATCAGCATGCGCCCCGGGCGCGCCAGCACGGCCGTCGTCGAAGGCGGACGCCTTGTTGAATTGATCGTCGACGATGCAAATTCCGGCAGTCTGGTCGGCAATATTTATTTAGGCCGGGTTGAAAAGGTTCTCGACCAACTGGCCGCGGCGTTTGTCGATATCGGTCTGGGGAAATCCGGTTTTCTGGGGCTGGCCGAGGCGCGGCCGATAAATGCCGAGAGAAACGGCGACGATTCCATTTCCGATTATCTGGTTGAAGGCGACAAGGTTGTCGTTCAGGTGCAACGCGATGGCTTCGAGGACAAGGGCGCCAAGCTGACGACACGCCTGGCGTTGACCGGACGCATTCTGGTAATGACGCCGGGGGATGAGGGCCTGCGCATATCGCGGCGCATAGACGATGCCGATACGCGGGGCAGGCTGGATAGTCTGATCGGCGGCCTGAAGACCGAAGATGAGGGCTTTATCGTGCGCACCGCGGCGGCGGGTGCGACGGACGAGGAAATTACCGGCGATATCGAAAACCTGCGTCAGTCGGGGCTGGCTATGGAAGCGGCGCGCGACACCCAAACACCGCCGGCGCTGTTGCTGGGCGAACAAGACCCGACCCTGCGTGCGCTGCGCGATCTGGCTGGCGACAATGTGGCCCGCATCGTTATTGATTCCGCAGACGCACTCGCCTCGGCAAAATCCTGGTGTGCCGCTTCGGCCCCGGCGTTGGCCGACAAACTGTCCCATCACAATGCGGCAAAACCGTTGTTCGAGGCCGAAGGCATCGAAGACGACATCGACAGCGCGCTGGGCCCGGAAGTCGCGCTGCCGTCCGGTGGCTCGGTTATCTTTGGTGAAACCCCGGCCCTGGTCGCCATTGATGTGAATAGCGGCGGTACCTTCAGAAGCGGTGCCGAACAGTCGGCGTTGGCCGCCAACATGGAAGCGGTGGGCGAAATCGCCCGACAAATCAGGCTTCGCAATTTGAGCGGCCTGTTGGTTGTCGATTTTATCTCGATGAAAAAAGCTGAAAGTAACGACAAGGTTCTGGGCGCGATGAAAAAGGCTGTTTCTGGGGATTCCATGTCGGTTTTCGTCGGCGGCTTTACCCGTTTCGGGCTGCTTGAAATGACCCGTCGACGGGGCCGCGAGGCGTTGTCGAAACTGCTGACCCGTTCGTGTGAAATGTGCGAAGGGATCGGCTATACCCGTTCGCCGCTGACGGCGTCGCTGACGGCACTGGACCGCCTGTTTGCCGAAAACGATTCCGACCCATCGATGCGCCTGTCCCTGCTGGTCAGTCCTGAATTGGCCGATGCCCTGGATGGCGAGGCGCTGGCAGCGCTCAGGGCCGTCGAAGAACGCCTTGGGCGTACCATTAAGATAACGGTGG
>JABHGV010000093.1 GCA_018671895.1 Rhodospirillaceae bacterium
CCCATCACCATGGCGATATTGATAAAGACATAGAGGAAGAACATGGTCGTCACCCCCATGCCGACCAGACGGCCAAAGTGGTTGCGCGATGACAGCGAAATACTGATCCCGTAAATCAGGATCAGGGCGTACAGGCCAAGCAGACCAAGGCCGCCGACCAGCCCGAATTCCTCGGCCAGCATGGTGAAGATGAAATCGGTCTGTTTTTCCGGCAGAAAGCTGAGGTGGCTCTGGGTTCCCTGCATGAACCCCTTGCCGAACAGGCCACCGGACCCAAGCGCGATTTTCGACTGGATAATATGATAACCCGCGCCCAGCGGATCGCTTTCCGGATTGAGGAACGTCAACACCCGTTGTTGCTGATAACCACGCAAGAACTGCCAGACGACCGGCAGCGATATCAGGCCGAGCACGATCAGAAGGCCGAACTTCCATATCCGCACCCCGGCCAGGAAGAAAATCGCGCCACTGCCGATCAGCAGCATCAGGGCGGTCCCCAGATCGGGCTGCCTGAGAATCAGGGCGACCGGCAGCAATACTATGATCAGCGGCACCACCAGAAAGGTCGGCCGCGAAATGTCGTCAATGCCGCCGCCATGGAAGTATCTGGCCAGCGCCAGCACCAGCGCCACCTTCATCAGCTCTGACGGTTGCAGGTTAATAACGCCCAGATTAATCCAGCGCTGCGCCCCCATTCCCGATACCCCGGCCAGTTCCACTGCGCCTAACAAGATCAACGCCGCCGCATAGAAGAAATACGCATAGCGCAGCCAGATGCGGATGTTGGTGACCGCCACCGCCAGCATGAAACCAAGGCCAATGCCGAAGCGCACCATCTGGCGCGTCGCCCACGGATCAAGTGATCCCCCGGCGGCCGAATACAACATGGCAAAGCCGACCGACGACGTTACCACCAGAACCAGCACAAACAGCCAGTGCACCTGCCACAGTTTCTGACGCAGGGTCAGGTTGGCAATATTGGGGAATTCACGGGCCATGCGCCTACCCCTTGTCCTGTTGATCGGACCCGGCGACCACCGTTCCCGTACTAATGCCGGGGCGCGCTGCATCTATACGCTGCGCCTTTTCCAGAATATCGCGGACAATCGGGGCCGCAACCTTCGAGCCACCGCCACCATGTTCAACGACGACCGCAGCCGCGTATCTGGGCGCATCGGTCGGAGCAAAACCAACGAACAGCGCGTGATCGCGCTCTTTCCATTCCAGATCCTTGTTCTTGATAACCCCTTCCTCGCGCTCGCGGGCGCCGATGCGACGCACCTGCACGGTGCCGGTCTTGCCGCCCATGCGATATTTACGGTTCTTGATGCGCGCCCGATAGGCCGTTCCCCGGGGATCGTTGACGACCGTCTCCATGGCCTTGCGCATGATCGCCAGATGCGACGGGTCGATACCAATATCAGGCGTTTCCTGCGGTGGGCGGGGCGTGATTTCACCGTCTTTGCCGATCAGGTCGCGTGTCAGATGCGGCACCACCGCCTTGCCGCCATTGACCAGCCGCGATGTCATCACCGTCAGTTGCAGCGGCGTCGTCAGGATATATCCCTGACCAATGCCCGAAATCAGTGTCTCGCCGACCTGCCAGGGGCCGCCGATGACGGCTTCTTTCCAGGCGCTGGTCGGCACCAGTCCGGTTTCCTCGCCGGGCAGGTCGATGCCAAAACGATCCCCCAGCCCCATCCGGCGCGCCATATCGGCGATTCGGTCGATGCCGGTGCGCCGTGCAATTTCATAGAAATAAACGTCACAGGATTGATAAATGCCGGTCGCCATATCAACACTGCCATGACCGCCGCGCTTCCAGCAATGGAAGGTCGAATCCCCCAACGTCACATCGCCTTTGCAGAATAATTCGCTGTCCGGCGTAATCACGCCTTTTTCCAGCGCCGCCAGTGCAACAATCATCTTGAAGGTCGACCCCGGCGAATAGTGTCCGCCGATCGCCTTGTTAACCAGGGGCGACTTTTCATTGCTGATCAAATCGTTCCATTGAGTCTCGCTAAGGCCCGTATTGAACGCGTTTGGATCGAACGCAGGCGTCGAGGCCATGGCCAGAATATCGCCGTTGTGAATATCCATCACCACGGCAGCCGCGCTTTCGCCATCAAGCCGCTTGGCCGCCATGCGTTGCAGCTTCGAATCGATGGTCAGCGATATGCGGGTGCCGGGTTGTCCTTCGTTACGGGTCAACTCGCGAATAACCCGGCCATAGGCGTTGACCTCGACCTGGGAACTGCCGCTGGCACCGCGCAGGGCCAGGTCGTAAACCTTTTCGATACCCGATTTGCCGATCCGTGAATCAGGCAGCTTCAACAGCGGGTCGCCCTCCGCCTCGCCCTCGGCCACAGCCGCCACATAGCCCAACACATGGGCCGTTTCATCGGCGTAAGGATAGTAGCGGCTTTGCCCGACATCGATGGTGATGCCCGGCAGGTCCGGGGTATTGACTTCGATCCGCGCCACATCTTCCCAATTCAGATTGTCGCGCAACGTCACCGGAACGAAACTGCGGTTCTGGCGAAGCTCACGCAGGATGCGCGATTTATCATGGTCGCTGATCGGAATGATGCGGCCCAGCCGCGCCAGGGTTTCGCCAAGGTCGCGGGTCTGTTCGGAAATCAGCACGACGCGATAATTCTGCTGATTGTCGGCGATGGGAACCCCGAAACGGTCGACGATGCGACCGCGTGGCGGCGGCAACAAACGGAAGTTGATGCGGTTTTCATCGGCCAGGGTGCTGTAGCGTTCGGCCTCGACGACCTGCAAATAATACATCCGCCCAACCAGCGTCGACAGCAGCAGCATCTTGCCACCGCCAAGCATCGCCGTGCGGCGGGAAAATAGTTTATGGCGTTCACTGTCGCGATGCATATCGCATGAATCCTACTACTATACCTGTGCCAGGAAAGCCCGTTGCCAGCGCGCAAACAACCACGCCAGCAGCGGGAAATTACCGACCGACAGAGCGTATTGAAACGCCATGGCGGTAGGGTTCATCGGCGTTAAATGGATCAGGGAAATCAGCATCCAGCCAATCATCGAGGCAGCAGCCGCAATCAGCGTAAAGCCAAGCCAGATGACAAGAAACGACTTGCCGACTAAGAACCGTCGTTGCGAGACGATGACGCCATAGGCAATCAGATAAACCAATGCGTTTACGCCCAGCGGAATACCGCCGAGGATATCTTGCAACAAGCCAATGAAAAACACCGCATAGGCCGGCATCAGATGCGGGCGGTGAACGGCCCAGTGATAGATCGACATCAGCACCAGCAGCGGCATAACCCGTGCGCCGCCGGGAACATGCAGCGGCAATACGCTCACCAGCACCATCAACACCGACAAACCAAAAGGCGTCAACCGACGGGCGACAAGATCGAAGCGTTGCAGCAGGTGTGTTCTCACGGGCCCTCCGCTTCAGGCAGAATCCCCTGCAGACCGAAATCAACAATGCGAACATATTCAATACGGTCGCGCGGCACGAAGGGCTGCACGGAAATTCCATTGTCATTGACCGCCTCGACAACACCGACCGGCAATCCCGCCGGGAACGCGCCGCCGTGACCTGACGTCACCACCCGGTCACCGGGGGCCACCGTCACGCCGGGCGGCAGGTGCAGCAGTTGCGGACGGTACGTATTGTTGCCGGCAAGAATACCGCGTATCCGCGATTGCTCGATCAGCACCGGAATGCGCGAGTTCAAATCAGTAATCAGCAGCACCCGGGCAGAGCGCGAGCCGATGCCCGAAATCCGCCCGACCAGACCGGCACCGGTGGTTACCGCCATGCCCTTGCCGACACCCGGCTGGGCCCCGACATTGAGCAGCAGACTATGGGCAAACGTGCCGCCGGTATCGGCGATGACACGCGCCGTGACGTAACTGACGTCCTTGCCGGGAATAAAGTTCAGTTGTTCGCGCAACGCCTTGTTTTCAGCTTCCAGCTTGCGCGCCACCATCTGCCAGTGCAGCAGGCGATCCCGGTCCGTGCGAAGTTCCTGGTTACGTTCGCGCACAGCGATCAATTCACGGGCATCGGCAATAACCTTGTTGGCCGATGCCACGGGCCGCGACATCACATCAAGGATCGGGGCGACGGCGTCCGTGACCTCGGCGCGGAAGCGATCGACCATGCCGATATCTGCCTTGCCGAGCACCATCAGCGCCAGTGCCGCCAGCACCAGCCCCAGATAGGCAAAACGTTGCGCCAGATTCCTGATTGGCGCAGAAACATGGCTTGCAAAACGTGACCGTTCTTTCAAGGGTCCCTCTTGTTACCCAGACTCGTCAAAATCCACGCGAAAATCCGCGCAAACGGATTCGCTAACTAGGCTGATCCTTATCTTAGAATGATTAAGATTTGATTCACGCCGACACCGGTTTCATACGGCGTCTTTCCAAGGACCTGCCCAGGTTCCTATACAATATATATAGTACGCCGGGCGGGGCGTCGCCTCAATACATGCTTGTCAGAACGTTCTTCAGGCGCTTCATTTCCTCAAGCGCACGACCGGTGCCGAGCACGACGCACGACAGCGGATCATCGGCCAGCGATACCGGTAGGCCGGTCGCATGACGTAGCACAAAATCGAGATTGCTAAGCAATCCGCCACCGCCGGTCAGCACGATACCCTTGTCGACGATATCGGCGGCCAGTTCTGGTTCCGTATGCTCGAGCGCCACCTTGACGGCCTCTATAATCGCACCAACCGGTTCGGCCAGACTTTCGGCGATCTGGCGTTCCGATACGATCAGTTCCTTGGGCACGCCGTTCATCAGGTCGCGGCCCTTGATTTCCATAGTCCGGCCATCGCCTTCGTCGGGCGGACAGGCCGATCCGATTTCTTCCTTGATGCGGGCCGCACTGCTTTCACCGACCAGCAGATTATGATTGCGACGGATGTAGCCGATAATGGCTTCGTCCATCTTGTCGCCGCCGACGCGCACGGAACGCGCATAGACGATACCGCCAAGGCTAAGCACCGCGACTTCCGTCGTACCACCGCCAATATCGACGACCATGGACCCGGTCGGCTCGGTCACCGGCAGCCCGGCACCAATGGCAGCGGCCATCGGCTCTTCGATCAGCAGAACGCGTCTGGCACCAGCGCTTTCGGCAGATTCCTGAATGGCGCGGCGTTCGACCGCGGTCGAGCCTGACGGCACGCAAACGATGACCAGCGGTGAGGCAAAACTGCGGCGGTTATGCACCTTGCGGATGAAATACTTGATCATCTCCTCGGCGACTTCGAAATCGGCGATAACGCCGTCGCGCAGTGGCCGGATGGCGCGGATGTTACCGGGCGTACGGCCAAGCATCTGTTTGGCTTCTTCACCAACGGCGAGAACCTGTTTCTTGCCTTTGACCTCGACGATGGCGACCACCGACGGTTCGTTCAGCACAATTCCCCTGCCCTTAACGTAAACAAGGGTATTGGCAGTGCCTAAATCGATGGCCATATCGGCCGACAGGAATCCAAACAATCTGGAAAACATGTTTCCTCACATATTAATAAGGGTACCGGAGGACTAACTCCGGCACCCTTTATAAAAAGTCACGGCCTCTTTTACTAGATCAAACTGCTTTAAAATGTATGCATTTCAAAGCAGATGATTTGATCGTTTCTTATTATATAGAGCAACTTATCTGCGTTTTATAGAAAAACGCAGGTTGCTCTAGGCAGAAAGCGCCGATGGGGCCGTTTTTTCTCGCTTCACCAACAGCTTGTTCAGCGCGTTGATATAGGCATTGACCGACGCCACCATGGTGTCTGTGTCGGCGCTCTGGCCGTTAACCGTCTTGCCGTCCTCTTCCAGCCTGACGGTCACCTTTGCTTGCGCATCCGTACCTTCGGTCACCGCATGCACCTGATACAGCTGTAAACGGGCATTGTGCGGGAACAGTTCCTTGACCGCGTTAAAGGCGGCATCGACCGGGCCATCGCCAGATGATTCGCACGATTTGACCTCGCCGTCGATTTCCAGCGCCAGTTCGGCCTTTGGCGGGCGATGCATGGTGCCACAGACGATTTGCAGCGAATCCAGCCGAATCCGGTCGTTGGAGCGGACCACCTCGTCATCGACCAGGGCGACGATATCGTCGTCATAGACGTCCTTTTTCACATCGGCCAGGTCCTTGAACCGCTTAAACGCGTCCTTGATCGCGTTATCGCCCAAATCATAGCCCAGATCCTTCAGCTTTTCGGCAAACGCATGGCTGCCGGAATGCTTGCCCAACACCAACTTCGATGTCCCCAGACCGACCGATTCCGGGGTGATGATCTCGTAGGTTCCGGCATGTTTCAGCATGCCGTCCTGATGGATGCCCGATTCATGGGCGAAGGCGTTGGCCCCGACGATCGCCTTGTTCGGCTGTACCGTAAAGCCGGTGACGGTGGAAACCAGTTTCGACGCCTTGGTGATCTGCGTTGAATCGATACCGGTCGTATAAGGCATGGCGTCGTGACGGGTTTTCAAACCCATGACGACTTCTTCCATGGCGGCGTTACCGGCCCGTTCGCCCAGACCATTGATGGTGCATTCGATTTGCCGGGCGCCTGCCTGTACGGCGGCCAGCGAATTGGCGACGCCCAAGCCTAAATCATTGTGGCAGTGCACGGAAATGATCGCCTTGTCGATGTTCGGCACCCGGTTGAACAACATTTCAATCAGGGCGGCGAATTCAAACGGCAAGGCATAGCCGACGGTGTCGGGGATATTGATGGTCCCGGCACCGGCATCAATAGCCGCCTCGACACACTTGCACAGGAAATCGTGTTCGGTGCGCGATCCGTCCTCGGCCGACCATTCGACATCGTCGGTGAAGTTGCGGGCAAAGGACACACTGTCCTTGACCGCTTCATAAACGGCGTCCGGTTCCATCTGCAGCTTGTATTCCATGTGCAGGGGGCTGGTCGAAATGAAGGTATGAATGCGCCCCCGTTCGGCCGGTTTGATGGCATCGGCCGCGCGTTCGATATCGCCGTGGGTGGCGCGTGCCAGCCCACAGACGGTCGAATTCTTGACGACCTTGGCTATTTCATTGACGGCTTCGAAATCACCATCGGAGGCAATCGGGAAACCGGCCTCGATGATATCGACGCCCATTTCCTCAAGAACACTGGCGATACGCAGTTTCTCGTCCAGATTCATGGATGCACCCGGCGACTGCTCGCCATCGCGCAGGGTGGTGTCGAAAATGATAATTTTGTTATCGGTATTCATTGCTTTGGGTCCTTAGGCTCTAAACGTTAGGTGGATGCGACTTTTTCAATCGTTTCCCTTGTCACCACCGGCCGGTTTTGGCCGCAGGCGTCAAGGGCACCTAAGCAGAAGGTTCCCGTCGAGTTCGGACAGCAGGGTGGACGCACGTAAAGGCGCACGATCATTAATGATCATGTTGATCGGGGTCTTTCCCCAAGTGGCCTTCGTTGTCGTCATGGTTTCGAACTTAAATCTCTCGTCGTCAGTTTTCTGCAGTCCTAAGCTATAGGATAAGTAATTAATAATGCTTAAAGCCAAAGTCAATGTTGTTCTCACTTTGTGTGGGGGCGACGCATCAAAGAAAACCGCCTGTTGCCTCAGCCGTCATTGCGTTTATACATACGGCCTATGGCTCCTCCCTTACTCATGCTGCGCGATATTGAACTGACCTTTGGCGGCACCCCGCTGCTGGAAAACGCCTCGTTTTCCGTGTCTGCGGGGGAACGGCTGTGTCTTGTCGGACGCAATGGGTCGGGGAAGTCGACGCTGTTGAAAATCGCCGCCGGAATGACCGAGATGGATTCTGGCGAACGCTTCGTTCAGCCGGGCACCTCGGTTCGCTATCTGCCCCAGGAACCTGACCTCAGCACCTATGCAACGACGCTCCAATACGTTGAAGCGGGACTGGATGCCGGGTCTGATCCGTATCGTCCGCACTATCTTCTCGGGCAGTTGGGACTGGACGGCACCGAAGACCCCAGCCAGCTATCGGGCGGCGGTGTCAGGCGGGCGGCGCTGGCACGCGTGCTGGCGCCGGAGCCCGATATCCTGCTGCTCGACGAGCCGACCAACCATCTCGACCTGAACGCCATCGAATGGCTGGAAAGGGAACTGCGGTCCAGCCGTTCCGCCATCGTCCTGATCAGCCATGACCGGCGGTTTCTGGAAACCATCACCCGCACCACGGTGTGGATCTATCAAGGCGAGACCCGACGGCTGGATGAAGGCTTTGCCGGGTTCGAGGGATGGCGCGACGGCATTCTGGAACAACAGGTTGTCGAGCGCCACAAACTGGACCGCAAGATCGTCCGGGAAATGGAATGGATGCGCAAGGGCGTGACGGCCCGGCGCAAGCGCAATCAGGGACGGCTGCGTGCGCTCAAGGACTTGCGCCAAGAACGCAACGAACAGCGTGCGCTGGGCGGTGCCGTACAAATGACGACGGCCGAGACCCGGACATCGGGGAAGCTGGTGATCGAAGCCAAGAATGTCGACAAGTCCTATGGCGGGCCGACCATCATCAAAGACCTGAACCTGCGCATTCTGCGCGGCGACCGGCTGGCCATCGTCGGGCCCAACGGGGCGGGCAAGACGACCTTGCTTAATCTGCTGACAGGCGCACTGGAACCAGACACAGGCTCGGTAAAGCGGGGCACCAATCTGGAAATGGTGACGCTGGATCAACAGCGCGAAAGCCTGAACGATACGTGGACCCTCGCCGATGCCCTGACCGGGCGGCATGGCGACAGTGTTATCGTCGGCGGTCAGCAAAAACATGTCATCGGATACATGAAGGACTTTCTGTTTTTGCCCGAACAGGCGGGCACCCCCATCGGACGATTGTCCGGCGGCGAGCGCGGGCGGTTGATGCTTGCGCGCGCCTTGGCGCAAAAATCCAATCTGCTGGTGCTCGACGAGCCGACCAACGATCTCGATCTGGAAACCCTCGATTTGTTGCAGGAAATGCTGACCGATTATGCTGGCACCGTGCTGCTGGTCAGCCACGACCGCGATTTCATCGACCGGGTGGCGGTCTCGACATTGGGCTTCGAAGGCTCAGGCGCGTGGTGCGAATATGCCGGGGGCTATTCAGACATGGCATCGCAGCGCCACCATTCCGGCGCGCCCGCGCCCGCGCAAGCAACGGCCGAGGCGAACAACAAGGCGAACAACAAGCCAAACAAGTCCGGCAAGTCCTCCGGCAAAACGGCGGGGCAAACGACAAAGCTGAAAATGAGCTACAAGGACAAGTACGCGCTGGAAACCCTGCCCGACGAGATGGATGCCCTGCAAACCCGGATCGACGAACTCAGGGTCCTGATGGCGGACCCGGACTTTTATACCCGCGACCCCGACCAGTTCCACGCCACCGCGGGCAAGCTTGAAAAAGCCGACACCGACATGGCGGAAGCGGAAGAACAATGGCTCCGCCTTGAAATGCTGAAAGAAGAAATCGATGGGCAGTAGGGGGTGCTTAAAAGATTTGCCCCTCAGTCGCCGGGCGGGGCTCCTCGCCCCTTGGCTTTTGGGGCTTCTGGAAGTCAAAACAAGAATGGCGACAGGAGATTGTCCTGCCGCCATTTGAAACTTGGCTTCCAGAGGCCGCGCCACCCGTAAGGGTGCGCTTACAAGCTAGTTCTTATCCTTATCAACCAGCTGGTTGGCTTTGATCCACGGCATCATGTCGCGCAGTTTTTCGCCGACCTTTTCGATGTCGTGTTCGGCGTTGCGGCGGCGGGTCGCCTTGAAGCTCGGCTGACCGGCCTTGCATTCCAGCATCCAGTCGCGCGTAAAACGACCCGACTGAATATCATCGAGCACGCGCTTCATTTCGGCCTTGGTATCGGATGTAATAATCCTGGGGCCGGTGACGTAATCGCCATATTCCGCGGTGTTGGAGATCGAGTAGCGCATGTTGGCCATGCCGCCTTCGTACATCAGGTCGACAATCAGTTTGACCTCGTGCAGGCATTCGAAATAGGCCATTTCCGGGGCGTAACCGGCCTCGGTCAGGGTTTCGTAGCCGTTCTTGATCAATTCCATCAGGCCACCGCAGAGCACAACCTGCTCGCCGAACAGGTCGGTTTCGCATTCCTCGCGGAAGGTGGTTTCGATGATGCCGGAGCGTCCGCCGCCGACAGCCGAGGCATAAGACAGGGCCACGTCGAGCGCATTGCCCGTCGCATCCTGATCAACGGCGACAAGGCACGGCACGCCGCCGCCCTTCTGGTATTCGCCGCGAACCGTGTGGCCGGGGCCTTTCGGTGCGATCATGAAAACGTCCAGGTCGGGGCGCGCTTCGATCAGCTTGAAGTGAATGTTCAGACCATGGGCAAACGCCAGGGCCGCGCCTTTTTTCATGTTGTCCTTGATGTCGGCGTAATAGATTTCGGCCTGCAATTCATCGGGGCACAACATCATGATCACGTCGGCCCATTTGGAGGCATCGGCAACGCTCATCACCTTGATCTTTTCGGCCTTCGCCTTTTTCGCACTGGGCGAGCCGTCGCGCAGCGCAACGCAGACGTTTTCGGCGCCGCTGTCGCGCAGGTTCAGCGCATGGGCATGGCCCTGGCTGCCATATCCGACAATGGCGACTTTCTTCGATTTGATCAGGTTAACGTCGGCATCACGGTCGTAATAAACACGCATGGGTCTTTTTCCTTCGAGTGAACTTCAAAAAATTTATAGGTCGTGTTCCATAACATCGGTGCCGCGCGCAATAGCGGCAACGCCGGTGCGCGACACGTCAACAAGGCCAAGCGGCCCCATCAGGCTGATGAAAGCATCCAGCTTGCCGGTATCGCCGACAATTTCAAACACGAACGACGTGTTAGTGCTGTCAACGGCGCGCGCCCGGAAGATATCCGCGATGCGCAATGATTCAACCCTTTTTTCGCCTTTGCCGACAACTTTTACCAACGCCAGCTCGCGTTCCACATGCGGGCCTTCGACGGTCAGATCCGATACACCGTGCACCGGCACCAGGCGTTCCAGCTGTGCCTTGATCTGTTCGATGATCATCGGTGTGCCCGACGTAACCACGGTAATGCGCGACAGGTTATCGGTCACGTCGACTTCGGCCACGGTCAGGCTTTCAATGTTATAGCCACGGCCTGAGAACAGGCCGATGACGCGGGCCAGCACGCCGGGCTCGTTATCAACGAGCACGGACATGGTATGGCTGCTTTCAATTTCGTGTATCGGTGTCACTTTATTTAATCCTTGTCTTAAACCAGAGCCTTAAACCAGAACCATGCCTTCTTCGGACACGGGGCTGGCGGCCTTGTCTTCGGGACCGAACAGCATTTCATTGTGGGCAGCGCCAGACGGGATCATCGGGAAGCAGTTTTCTTCCGGATCAACGGCGATATCCATAATTACAAACTTGTCGGTGGCATTCATTTCCTTGATGGCGTCATCAAGATCGTCGGCAGCCTCGACACGCATGCCAACCCCGCCAAAGGCATCGGCCAGTTTGACAAAGTCGGGCAGCGCCTCGGAATAGCTTTCCGAATAGCGTCCGCCATGCAGCAGTTCCTGCCACTGACGCACCATGCCCATGTACTGGTTGTTCAAAATGAACACCTTCACCGGCAGGTTATACTGGGCGATGGTGCCCAGTTCCTGAATGTTCATCAGGGCAGACGCCTCGCCGGCAATATCGATAACCAGCGCATCGGGATGGGCGATCTGCACACCCATAGCGGCAGGCAGACCATAGCCCATGGTGCCCAAACCACCGGACGTCATCAACCGGTTCGGCTCTTCAAAGCCGTAATGCTGGGCGACCCACATCTGATGCTGGCCAACCTCTGTCGTGATGTAGACGTCTTTTTGCTTCTTGGTCAGCTCGTACAGGCGTTCAATCGCGTACTGCGGCTTGATCACCTTGTCGCTGGCCCCATAAGACAGGCAGTCGCGTCCGCGCCAGCCGTCAATTTCTTTCCACCACGCGCCCAGGGCCTTGTCGGCGACCTTGTTGCGGCCCGATTTCCAGATCTTGATCATGTCTTCAAGCACATGACCGACATCGCCGACGATGCCCAGATCAACATGAACGTTCTTGTTGATGGACGACGCATCGATGTCGATATGAATTTTTTTCGATTCCGGCGAAAACGCATCCAGACGCCCGGTCACCCGGTCATCAAACCGCGCGCCAACGCACAGCATGGCATCGCAATCATGCATCGCCATGTTGGCTTCATAGGTGCCGTGCATGCCGACCATGCCGAGGAAATGCTTGTTCGACGCCGCCAGCGCGCCCAACCCCATCAACGTCAGGGTACACGGTGCGCCGGTCGCTTCGACCAGTTGGGTCAACAGTTGCGAGGCCGCCGGACCGGAATTGATGACACCGCCACCGGCATAGATCAGTGGCTTCTTGGCAGCCGACAGAATCTTCACAGCCTCTTCGATCTTGCCGATGTCGCCCTTGACCTGCGGGTTATAGCTTTTGTGAACAACCTTGGTCGGCGGAATATAGTCGCCCTTGGCCATGGTCACGTCTTTGGGGAAGTCGATAACCACCGGGCCGGGACGACCCGAGCTCGCAACATGGAAGGCCTCGTGAACGCGGCGCGCCAGATCGTCGATGTCCTTGATCAGATAGTTGTGCTTGGTGCACGGCCGGGTGATGCCGGTGGTGTCGGCTTCCTGGAAGGCATCATTGCCGATCAGATGCGTCGGCACCTGACCGCAAATGCAAACCAGCGGAATGCTGTCCATCATCGCATCCAGCAGGCCGGTCACCGCATTGGTCGCGCCGGGGCCCGACGTCACCAGCACGACGCCGGTCTTGCCGGTGGACCGCGCATAGCCTTCGGCTGCATGCACGGCGCCGCCTTCCTGACGAACCAGGATGTGCTTGATCTTGTTCTGCTTGAAAATTTCATCGTAAATCGGCAGGACCGCGCCGCCGGGATATCCAAATACGGTATCGACGCCCTGATCGGTCAACGCTTTCAGAAGGATTTCCGCCCCGGTCATCTGGTTCTTGCTCATGGTCCTGGCCTTTTTTCACATATTCAACAAACTTCAGCCGCCCTGAAATGCTTCGGGCGGCTTTAAGAGAACGCGCAACCTAGTCTTTCAGGAATGCCGGGTCAACATAAAATGGCGAATAAATGAAAAGATTTCTTCCCTAAAACTTTCCGAATATTGCGCGGAAATTTCCAGGTCCGGGGTCACCTGATTGCGCAACCAGGTCAACTGACGCTTGGCGAAATTGCGTGTCGCCTGCGCCGCATTGGCCGTTGCGGTGGGCAAATCGACCTCGCCAGACAGGTGGGCGGCCAGTTCCTTGACCCCGATCGCCTTCATTGCCGGCAGCGCGGGGTCCAGATTCAGCTCTAACAGGCGAGCCACTTCATCCAAAGCGCCCGTCGCCATCATGGTATCGAAGCGGGCATCGACCGATGCGTACAGGTCTGCGCGTTCGGGCGTCACCGCAATGACGGCGAAATCGGCGTCCAGCGGTGGCGTCGCCGGGTGTTCGGCCTGCCATTCGCTCAGCGTGCGCCCGGTCGCGACCAGCACCTCGTAGGCACGGATCAGGCGTTGCCGGTCGCCGGGCGGAATGCGGCTTGCAGCGTCGGTATCGAACTTTGCCAGCACAGTAACGAATTCCTCCCCGCCAAGCCGTTCGTACAGTTCTGTCGCTTCCCCACGCGCCGCAACGGGAACGTCGGGGATCGGGGCCAGGCCTTCCATCAACGCCTTTATGTACATGCCGGTGCCGCCAACCACGATGGGCAGGCGATTCTTTGACCAGGCTCCTTCGATTTCAGCGGTCGCCATCTGCAGCCAGCGGCCGACGGAACACGCCTCGGACGCCGACAGCACGCCGTAAAGCTTGTGTTCGGCGGCATTCAGGTCGTCGGCCGGCGGCCTTGCCGTCAACAGGTCCAGTTCCCGGTAGACTTGCATGCTGTCGGCGTTTATCACGGTGCCGTCAAACTGACGCGCGACGTCAATGGCCATTCGGGATTTGCCGCTGGCGGTCGGTCCGGCGATAATAACGACTGATGACATGGATTCTGTACTCACCCTGATTTGCGATCCGCTTAATCCTGATTTGGATTCCTCTATTGTGTCCGAGGCGGCAGCCGCACTCAACGCCCAAGGTGGCGAAACCGGAACGCCGGATTGGCTTTCCGACGGCGTCGCTTGCGATATCGTCTTCGGCGGCATCTCGCTCAGCGACGCCTGCGCAGCCGTCGATCTTCATTTACAGGGGTTTCCCGTCGATATCGCCGCCCAAACACTGGATGGACGACGCAAGAAGCTGCTCGTCGCCGACATGGATTCGACCATCGTCACCAGTGAAACACTGGACGAACTGGCCGATTATGCCGGTCATGGCGAGGACGTGGTAAAAATTACGGCCCGCGCCATGAATGGCGAGGTCGGGTTTGCCGATGCCTTGCGGGAACGGGTGGCGCTTCTCGAAGGGCTCGAAGCCGATGCGCTGGAAAAGACCATGGCCCGGGTCAACATGACGTCGGGGGCGGAAACGCTTGTCGGCACCATGGCCGCAAACGGCGCAAAGGCGCTGCTGGTATCGGGCGGATTTACCTATTTCACCGAACGGGTCCGCGACATGGCCGGGTTCGCCCGCGACATGGGCAATACGCTGGAAATCGAAGGCGGCAAGTTAACCGGTCGGGTCATCGAGCCGATCGTCAACAATGTCGTGAAGCTGCAGGCCTTGCAGGATTTCGCCACGGACAATGGCGTCGGTGTCGGTGATGTGCTGGCCGTCGGCGACGGTGCCAACGATCTGGATATGTTGCAGGCGGCGGGAACCGGCGTCGCCTATCACGCCAAGCCTGTTGTTTCAGCCCGCGCCCGCATTCGCATTGAACACGCCGACCTGACCGCCCTGTTGTATCTGCAGGGATATCGAAAAAGCGATTTCATCGTTCCCGCCTAGACAGGGGACACGGCCGTAGAAAGGGCAAACAAATGCCTCTGTTAAAAATCACCGCCGGGTCGGTAACGGTCCAGATAGAGACCCTTCAAACCGAAACGGCTGACGCCATTCTGGACGCCCTGCCGATAACAGCCAGCGTCAACACTTGGGGCGACGAGGTTTATTTTGGCACCCCGGTCAGCACGGGGCTGGAAGCGGGTGCCCGCGATGTTCTCGAAACCGGAGAAATCGCCTTTTGGCCGCCCGGCAACGCCATCGCCATTTGTTTCGGCCCGACCCCCGTCAGTCATGGCGACGAAATGCGTCTGGCCTCGCCCGGGAATATCTGGGCCCGGGCCTTGGAGGATTTATCCCCGTTCAGGCAAGTTCGCGATGGCGACCTGGTGTCGGTCGAATTATGCTCGTGACCCCAGCAGATAAGGATTAAAAAAAATGCCCCGCTTCGCCGCGAACCTGACATGGATACTGCAGGAAGTTCCAATGCTGGACCGCTTTGGTGCGGCCCGGGCGCTGGGCTTCGATGCCGTCGAATGCCAGTTTCCCTACGAGCATTCTCCACAAGAACTCGCCCGGGCGTGCGAGGATGCCGACCTTCAATTTGTCATGTTTAATGCGCCGCCGGGCGACATGGATGCCGGGGAATATGGCCTTTCGGGGTTGCCGGGCCGCGAGTCTGAATTCCGCGACAGCATCGCCATGGCGCTGGAATACTCAGCAGTCTTGAAGAACCAGTTCATCCATGTGCTTGCCGGTATCGTGCCCAAGGGCGAAAGCCGCGAGCATTGCCACGACACGTACGTCGAGAACCTGGCGTGGGCGGCAGAAACCTGTCAGCAAGCTGGCGTTGGCGTGCTGATTGAACCGATTAATACGTTCGAGAAGCCCGGCTATTTAACGACCCTGACGTCCGAAGCCATGGACACCCTGTCGCGAGTCAACCATTCCAATCTGGGCATTCAGTACGATTTCCATAACGCCCAACTGATGGAGGGGTGCCTGACGCGGACGCTTGAGGAAAACATTTCTGCCATCCGCCATATGCAGATCGCCGGGGTCCCCGGTCGCACACCGCCCGATGGGGGAGAAATGAACTACCCCTATCTGTTCGAGCTGATTGATCGGCTGGATTATCAGGGCTGGGTGGGCTGTGAATATCGCCCCCACGGCAGCCACGACGGGGCGACGAAAGAGTCCCTTGGCTGGGCCAGAGAATTCGGCATTGCTACTGAGGCTTGACCGCCACCGTCTCGATCAGACTGACGCGTTCCTGCTCAAGGTTGCACCTGAGGTTATAGGCCTTGGTGCTGATATCCTTTCCGGCCAGCATATAGACCCCCAGCGCCGGCAGCTTCGGCTCGCCGACGGGTTCTTGCACCTTTGCAAACGCTTGGGCGGCAAGGTCGGTCTTGTCATTCCAGGCACTAATTCCAAACCCGGACGATGTGATGGCGTCGCGGAACTGGTCTGGCGGGATCAGGAAGCTCATGGAGGCATCTTGCGCCCATGGCACCGGGAAAATCTGGGGAGTGTTTTTATGGCCGCAGACTTCATACAGGACGGCCTTGCATCCGGGTTTCAACACCCGGCAGGTTTCTTTCAGCCAGCCGACTTTGTCTTCGACGTTCATGTTCATCTGGATTGACCAGACACCGTCAAAGGCATCGTCGTCGAACGGCAATTCCAGCGCACTGCACGCATGGAAATCGACCCGGTCCTGCATGTTCAGCAATTCAGTCAATCGCCCTGCGGCATCGATATATTCATCACTTAAATCGATGCCGGTGACACGACAGCCGGTTTCATGGGACAGACGGCGGGTCGAGCCGCCAATGCCGCAGCCGACATCCAGGATGTGCATGTCCGATGTAAAACCAGCCAGTTCAATCAGCTCGTTGGTCGCGGTGTCGCCCCGGATATGGAACTCGTCGACGGGTTGAAGATCATCGGGTGTTACGTCCGACAAATCTATGCCCAGCGTGTTCAGCCCTTCGATGATCTTGTTGTACAGATCATTGGGCGAGTAATAACTGTGAATGTTTTTTATGCTGTTATCCATGACCATCCCCCGATTGATTTTTTTTGCATTGTATCGGCTGGGTCCACAGGGACAACTCAATAAAAACGGTTCTCAGACGGAACGGGGCAGTTGTTGAACTGCCACTGACAACACCGCCAGGGCATCCCTGGCACCGTTGTCCTGACCTTTTTCAAAGTCGTTGCCGTTTTGCGCCATCTCGTTTGTGATGTGGGCGAAGCAGACGACCGGGTTTCCAGTGGCCTCGGAAAAGGCATAAAGGGCGGCCGCTTCCATTTCCACCGCCAGGATGCCACGTTCGCGGGCATCGGCAATTGCGATCTCGGTTTCCCTGTACGGCGCATCCGTCGTCCATACAGGTCCTGTGTGAACTGGACATTCGGGCGGCCATGGTGCAGATGACAAAGCCTGGAGCATATCCGGATTTACCGACGCGTAATCTGCGGCGGGAAGGTAATGATAGCTGGTCCCTTCATCCCGAAGCGCCTTGTCGATCAACACGAAACACGGCGATTCAAGTGAGGGCGAAATCTTGCCCGATGACGTCATGCTGAACAGCACCTTACAGCCCGATACAAACAGCTGTTCCGCCAGCAACACGGCGAAGGACGCACCAACAGCCTGGGCAATGATGCCAACCGTCACGCCGTCCAGATTAAATTGGTAGAGTTCAGTGTGGTAACACGCCCAACCGGGCGACCGTTCAGCCCGCCCCTGGTGTTCCAGCCATTTCAGAATGTCGCCATCGGGGTCAAGAAGCACGATTTCCGGAACCGTTGTCGCATCCTTGTTCAGTTGGCGGCGGGCTTCACGCAGCAGGTTTTCCGGCCTGAAAACAGACGGACTGGCATGCGATTTGGCATTCAGAATTGGCGGCTTGGTGTTCATGATGGGCCCCTGATGCCAACGGGAGCCCGGTTCTTCAAAACCCAACTCCCGCCGCCAGTTTAACCCTTATTCCGCTGCGACTTCCGGCAGACCGGCTATCGCCGCATCAAGCGCCGCGTGATCGTATTCTTCATCCTTCAGGCCACCGGCGAAGTAATCGGTATAGGCCTGCATGTCGAAGTGACCGTGGCCGGAAAGGTTGAACAGGATGGTTTTCGATTCTCCCGCTTCCTTGCAAACCAGCGCCTCATCGATGGCCGCCTTGATCGCATGGGTCGATTCCGGTGCCGGTACGATGCCTTCGTTACGCGCAAACGTCACCCCGGCCTCAAAGCAACCGAGTTGATGGACGGCTTTCGCCTCGACCACGCCAGTGGCAACCAGATGGCTAACCAATGGCGACATGCCGTGATAGCGCAAGCCACCGGCATGGATGCCGGACGGAACGAACGTCGATCCCAGCGTGTGCATCTTGACCAGCGGGGTCAGGTGTTGCGTGTCGCCGAAATCATAGGCAAAGGAACCACGTGTCAGGGTCGGACACGCCGCAGGTTCAACGGCGATGTAGCGCCGCTGTTTGCCGCCGCGCAACCCGGCACCGATGAACGGAAATGCCAGCCCGGCGAAGTTCGAACCGCCGCCGGCGCAACCGATGATGATGTCCGGGTCGTCGCCGGCCATTTCCATCTGTTCCATGGCTTCTTGGCCGATCACGGTCTGGTGCAACAGAACATGGTTGAGCACGCTGCCCAGTGAATACTTGGTGTCGTCGTTCTTGGCCGCCACCTCGACGGCTTCCGATATGGCGATACCCAGACTGCCGGTTGAATCAGGATTCTCGGCCAGAACAGCCTTGCCGGAATCGGTTTCGGTGCTTGGGCTGGCGACACAACGCGCGCCATAGGTTTCCATCAAGGCGCGGCGGTAAGGCTTTTGTTCGTAGCTGACCTTGACCATGAAAACGTTGACTTCAAGCCCGAACAGGCCACCGGCGAATGCCAGCGAAGAGCCCCATTGTCCGGCCCCGGTTTCCGTCGACAGACGTTTGACGCCTTCTTCTTTATTGTAGAAAGCCTGGGCGACGGCGGTGTTCGGCTTGTGACTGCCCGCCGGGCTGACGCCTTCGTATTTGTAATAAATCTTGGCCGGGGTATCGAGCGCCGCTTCCAGGCGACGTGCCCGGTACATCGGTGCCGGACGCCACAAGCGATAGACTTCGCGCACAGGATCGGGAATCTCAATATCGCGCTCGGCGCTGACTTCCTGCATGATACAGGCCATCGGGAACAACGGTGCCAGATCATCGGGGCCGATTGGCTGTCCGGTGCCCGGATGCAGCACCGGGGCCAGTGGCTCCGGCAGATCTGCGGCGATGTTGTACCAATTCTTCGGAATACGGTCTTCGGGTAAATTAAATTTAGTG
This sequence comes from Rhodospirillaceae bacterium, assembly GCA_018671895.1. Lineage (GTDB taxonomy): Bacteria > Pseudomonadota > Alphaproteobacteria > Rhodospirillales > JABHCV01 > JABHGV01. Next base: position 19,288 of record JABHGV010000093.1, read on the forward strand.
TCGCTCATAGCTGCCTCCCTGGATTTATTTCCAGAGAGCCTAGCCAAAATAGGCGGGGCTGCAAAGGGTTAAGCGAGCCCTTTGCAGTTCCCAATTATTCGTCTTCAATTTCCAGAGCGATAAAGCGCAGGCCCGCCTGACCCTCGATCAGCATCAGTACGCGTTTGCGTTTCTCCTTGCGCGCCGCCTCTACCCGGTCGATGACCTGGGTCGGGGTGGTGACTTCTTCTTGGGAGACCTCGACCACCAGATCGCCCTCGCGGATACCCTTTTCCTGGGCGGCACTACCGGCTTTAACGTCAGTAACGACAACGCCACGGGCTTCCTCGTCCAGCTTGTAGCTTTGGCGCAGGCTCGGCGTCAGTTCAGCCAGAGTGAGGCCTAAGGACGAGACCATCTTGTCGGTCTTATCCGTTTTTTTCTCATTTTCTTCGTCGTTCGAAGCAACGACCTCTTCGGTCTCGTCGAGGCGTCCAACATCGACCTTGAGGCTGACTTTCCTGCCATCGCGCCAGACAACCACTGTCACCGGCTTGTCGATGTCGGTTTCGGCCACGATGCGGGGCAACTTGCGCATTTTCGGCACCGGCTTGCCGTCGAATTCGATAATCACGTCGCCGACCTTGATGCCAGCAGCCTCTGCCGGGCCACCCTTGATCAGGCTGGCAACCAGTGCGCCTTCGGCCTTCTTCAAATTCAGGGTCTCGGCGATTTCGTCGGTCACCGCCTGAATGTGAACACCAAGCCAGCCACGCTTGACCTCGCCATGCTTGATCAACTGATTAATCACCGGTTCGGCACCGGACGATGGAATAGCAAAACCAATGCCGACGCTGCCGCCGGACGGGGAATAGATCGCCGTGTTAATGCCGATGACCTCGCCGTCCATGTTGAACATGGGACCGCCGGAATTGCCGCGGTTGATGGAGGCATCAGTCTGAATGAAGTTATCGTACGGGCCGGAATGGATGTCACGGCCTCGGGCCGAAATAATACCCGCCGTCACCGTACCGCCCAGTCCGAACGGGTTGCCGATGGCAACGACCCAGTCGCCGACCCGCGATTTGGTTGAATCTCCGAATTTGACCTTGGCCATTTTCTTGTCGGATTTGACCTTGAGCACCGCCAGATCGGTCTTGGCGTCGCGGCCGACCAGTTCGGCCGTCAGGCGCGTATTGTCATGCAGGATGACGGTAATTTCATCGGCATCGCTGATGACGTGGTTGTTGGTAATGACATAGCTGTCGCCATTGGTCTTGGTATCAATGATGAAACCGGACCCCAGCGATGTCGCCTTGCGCTTCGGGCGGTCCGGGCGGCCATGGCCATTTTCCTGTCCTTGCCCCTGACCCTGACCGTTGCGATCAAAGAATTCCTCGAAGAAGTCCTTGAACGGCGATCCCGGCGGCAACTGCGGAAGCTGCGGCGCATTGCCGCCTTCGACCAGTTGTGTGGTTGAAATGTTGACCACGGTGGGCAGCAGTTTTTCGGCCAGATTGGCAAAGCTTTCCGGGGCCGCCTTGGCATGCGCCAGAGAGGCGGTGAACATGATGGCGAGAACCGTCACCAGTGACGCCACCCAGACCTGAAGCCGGGGCACGGAATGCATCTGCACAGGGGTAGCGGAAAAGCCTTTATTGCGTTGTGAAGTCACGGTCGGGGAACTCCTTGGGTCAAATTAGCGCGCTGCCCCGGCAACACCGGGACGAACGTCATTCAATGCGCCCCTTATGTGCCCGGTGAATATGGTCGAACTGTGGCGATAGCATAACAATTTCGTGACTATTTCCCGCCCTGACGATCAAAGAAGCGGAAGAAATCGCTGTTCGGTGACAACACCATGGTCGTGCCATCGCCCAACGCCTCGCCATATGCTTCCATGGAGCGCAGGAAGGCGAAGAATTGCGGGTCTTTATTGAAGGCATCGTTAAGGATGTTGGTCCGCGTGCCTTCACCTTCACCACGCAGGATTTGCGAGGTCTTGCGGGCTTCGGCCAGAATCACCGTGCGTTTACGGTCGGCTTCGGCCTGAATACGAACCTTCTGCTCGATACCCTGGGCGCGCAGTTCGGCGGCCTGGGCAACACGCGAGGACCGCATGCGGTTATAAACGGCTTGCGATGTTTCTTCCGGCAGGTCGGTACGACCAATACGCACATCGACGACCTCGACCCCGTATTCCGGGGCCAGCCCCTTGACCTGTTCGGTAATGGTCTGCATCACCTCGGCGCGTTTCGCCGTCAGCATATCGCCGAGCAAGACCTTGGCGACCTCTGAACGAACAGCCGAATTAAGCAACCCGCCGAAGATTTGGCGGAAGCGGATATCGGTCGACGCCTTTTTCTTGAATTCCAGCGGATCGACGATGCGATAACGCGCGAAGCTGTCGACGCTGATGCGTTTCTGATCCGACAGCAGGACTTCCTGGGGCGGCGGATCAAGATCAAGGATACGCCGGTCATAGAATTCGACGTTCTGGATGAACGGAATTTTAAAATTCAGGCCCGGCTCGCGGATTGCGCGCACCGGATTACCCAATTGCAGGACCAGCGCCTGGTTGGCTTGATGAACCGTGAACAACGAGCCGTAAGCGGTGACGCCGACAACGACCAACAGGGCTCCTAAAATTGCCATGGACTTACTCATTTGGCTGTCTCCACACTTCTTTTCTTCAGTTCAGGCAATGGCAGATACGGCACGACGCCCTGTCCGCCGCCACTGTCGATAATGACCTTGTCGATACCCTTCAGGACATCCTGCATGCGCTCAAGATAAAGACGCTCAATGGTGACTTTCTTGCCGCCCTTGTAGGCTTCGTAAACCGACAGGAAGCGCTTCGCTTCACCCTCGGCATCCTTGACGACTTTTTCCTTGTACGCGGTCGCTTCCTGAATGACGCGCGAGGCCTCACCCTTGGCGCGGGGAACGATGTCGTTGCTGTAAGTAACGGCTTCGTTGGTGCTGCGCTCCTGATCCTGCTTGGCGCGCTGCACGTCGTTGAAGGCATCGATGACCTCGGCGGGTGGGTCGACCTTCTGCTGTTTGACCTCGGCAACAAACACGCCGGAACCATAATCATCGAGAATCTGCTGCAGCAGTTCCTTGGTCCGCTGGTCGACAAGCTGACGCTGGCCGGTGAGCGCATTTTCAAGGCTGGTCTGGCCGATAATCTCGCGGATCGCACTTTCAGCCGCCAGTTTCACGGTGGCTTCCGGGTTGCGAATGTTGAACAGGAAATCAGCGGCATTGCTGATCTGCCATTGAACAACAAAATCGACGTCGATGATGTTCTGGTCGCCGGTAATCATCAGGCTTTCCTGCGGCACGTCGCGGGTCGCCCCGTTGCGGCTGCCGTCACCGGTGCCCCGATAACCAACGGTAATCTGGTTGATCCGTTCGACGTTCGGCTTGAAAACCTGCCCGATCGGGGCCGGCGGCCAGTAATTCAGACCCGGTGCGGTAATCTTGACGAACTTGCCGAACAGCAACTCGACGCCTTGTTCGCCCGGTTGCACACGATAAAAACCGCTGGCCAGCCAGACCGCAACGGCCAGAATGATGATCACGAAAAAGCCGCGCGACGGACCGAAGCCGCCGGGCATGACCTTCTTGAAGCGATCCTGACCGCGACGCAGAATTTCTTCCATATCAGGGGGTTGTGGCCCATTGCCACTGCCGCCCCATGGGCCTTGTCCGCCGCCGCCTTGTTGATTCCAGGCCATAAAGATACCGTCCTTTTTACCGTTTGCCGCATTTGGGCTTGTATTTAAATATTCTAATATTATTTCACTAACGCAATCGACTGCCTTATAAGGCAGCCAACAGATTAGCGCAACGCAGACTGTGTAACAGTTCGTAACAACTTATATAACGTGTTGCCAGACGGATATCGGCTTAATTTATGGAGATTTCAAGTATGTCGGCCATTTCAGAAGAACAAATTTTAGATGCCCTGGCGGGCGTCATGGACGGCGACACCAATATTGTCGCCAAGGGCATGGTGTCTGGCCTGCAAATAAAAGACGGTCACGTTGCCTTCGCCATCGAAGTTGACGCCGAGCGCGGACCGCAAATGGAGCCGCTGCGCAAGCAGGCGGAAAAAACCGTTCATGACCTCGACGGCGTGCTTTCCGCCACTGTCGTGCTGACGGCCGAAGCCAGTTCCGCCAACTCCGCCCCGGTTCACAACCAAGACCAGCATGATCACCACCCGGCCGGTACCGGCCCCGATGCGATCATGATGCCCGGCGTTAAATCGATTGTCGCCGTTGCATCCGGCAAGGGCGGCGTCGGCAAATCGACGACATCGGTCAATCTGGCGCTGGCGCTGGCGGTCGATGGTCACAAGGTCGGCATTCTGGACGCCGATATTTACGGCCCGTCGATCCCCCGCATGCTGGGTGTCACCGGCGAGCCCAGTTCCAGCGACGGCACCACCCTGGACCCGATGGAAGCCCACGGCGTCAAGTGCATGTCGATGGGGTTCCTGATCGAAGAAGAAACCCCGGTCATCTGGCGTGGCCCGATGGCACAGACGGCGTTGCAGCAGATGATGCGTGACATCAACTGGGGCGACCTGGACATTCTGGTCGTCGACATGCCGCCGGGAACAGGTGATGTGCAACTGACCATGGCCCAGCAGGTTCCGCTGACCGGTGCTGTTATTGTTTCAACCCCCCAAGACATAGCGCTTGCCGATGCGCGCCGCGGCCTGAACATGTTCCGCAAGGTCGATGTTCCGGTGTTCGGCATTGTTGAAAACATGAGCTACTTCGCCTGTCCGCATTGCGGCGAAAGGTCCGAAATCTTCAGCCACGGCGGAGCGAAAGCCGAAGCCGAACTGCTGAGCGTCGATTTCCTTGGCGATATTCCGCTGGCCATCGAGATCCGTGAAACGTCGGACGGCGGCCACCCGATCGTGCTGTCGAATCCCGACAGCGAACACGCCAAGGCCTATCGCGCCATTGCCGCCGAAGTTTGGGGCAAGACGCAAAAGGCTCTGGAAAAGGGTGAAGCTGAAGCGCCCAGAATCGTCGTTCAGTAAAACTGACCGACGATTCTTTTTGGTTATCGCACTACGTGGCGCAGATTCTGGAAGTCAGATTTTAATTTTGACAGGAGTCAGGTTTTAAAAGCCTGGCTCCTTTCGTCTTTTTAAACCTGGCTTCCAGAAGCCCAAAAAGCCAAGGGGCGAGTAGCCCCGCCCGGCGTTTGAGGGGCAAAAAAACCCGGTGAAGAAATCCACCGGGTTTTTAATTATGCGCCACGAAGTGCGCTGACAAAATCGACTAGAGAACAAGTTCTCTAATCGGGAAACACATTGCGGGTCGCGTCGACCGCAGCGGCGATGGTACTGGTCAGGCTGCAGGTGCAACCATCGTGGCTATCCTGGTCACAATCATCCTTGTGACGGGCATATTGCAGCAACCTGAATACTGCGTCCTTGAGGCTGATCCCCTTGCGTTCCAGGGTGCGCGTAATAATCACCGTCAATAGATCGTAATCGAAGGGTTTCTCGATGAAATCATCGGCACCGTCGCGGAAACATTGCAATAAGACTTTCTGGTTGGTGTCGGCGGTCATCATGACCACCGGGGTCGTCACCAGATGCTTGCGCAGATCCCTTAGCGCCGCAAGGCCATCAATATCAGGCATGTGATAATCCAGCAGGATGATGTCGGGCTCGCTGGAACGCACATATTTAAGCAGGTCTTTGGCGTGCTCGCGTTGATCGACCTCGAGCCCGGCAATGCCCAGAACCTCGGACACAATGCGGCGGATCATTTTGTCGTCGTCTACAATCAGGGCTTTCTGCGCCATCAGTTCGACTCAAACTTTCATTCAAATATTAAAAAAAACACCCAAAAAATGCATTACCTGTAAACATGCGTCTTAATCATCTGGGTTCAGTAGAGCCTGAATTCAATGAGTTTTAAATCAATAATAAGCTGTTGAGTCACCACAACGGCAGTAACCTGTTGATGCTACAGTAGAATTATTCTTATTTAATTTTATACTGTAAGACCGGGAGAATACAGGACAATGCTTGAGTGCATACGGAGCTAATCAAAGAGTGCGTCAACGGCGTCCTGGCTGATCGCCTCTTCTTCCATTTGCGGGCCTTGCAGCAGCGCCGCATCACCTTCCAGAACATCTTTTTCGACAACGATATCCTTGAAACCGTCGATCCCCCAGATGCCGATCATCGAGAGAATTCGCTCTTCCAGATAATTGATCGTCTTGACCACCTTGTTGATGCGCTGACCGCTGATATCCTGGAAATTACAGGCTTCCAGAATGGCGATCGTCTTGTTGCTGACTTCCCCCAGCATTTCCTGGGCCCCAACGTCGCTTATCCGCTCACGCAGCTTGTCGACCAGCTCATCGATTTCTTCGGTCGCGTTCAGGATGTTATGGGTCGCCTGTTCGGTGGTATCGACGATGGCACCAAGTTCCATGGCGGCACTGGTCAGGCGGTCATCATCATCGCCGGGTTGACGGATCGAGGCGATTTCCCGCTTGGTATCCTCAATATGGTCATGCAGGTCTTGCAACTGTTCTTTCAGAACGGATATTTCGGGCATTCCGGGCGGTGTTTCAATCTCTTGAACCGCTTCGCCTGCTCCGCCATTGGCGACCATGGCTTTCAATTCGCGCAGCTCCTTCAGCACCTCGCCCATGCCACCGACCGGGTCACCGGAACTGCCAATGACGTCACCGTCGGGCACGATCTCGCCGCGGCGTTCCATCATCAGCCGTTCGGCCGAAAACAATCGTCTGACTATCGATTTAGGCAACTTCGAAACTCTCCCCAGGCGCGCCTGCAAACGCTGACATCGCTCACTGATCGACATCCAAACAGCAGAATGGCGAAGTTGTCAACATGGATCGCGGAAAAGCCCGCTATTTCAATATGATCTGTAAACCTGTCTTTAGAATCAGAGGTGCTCTGGAATCAGGAATGTTTGACGATATCGTCGTCCATGGTCTTTTCAAACTTATCCCACATCAGGCCAATCATCTCTGGATCGTCCATGGACATCATCAGCGCCATCGCCAGCAACACATGCTGGGGCACGGACTGGGCCATGTCCTCGTCCGAAACATGGGCATTGAGAACACCTGAATCGTCCCACACCAAAGCAACGTCGCGTGGACCCAGTTCAATGCTTTTGCTGATCTGCAACGATTTCTTCATGGTCGGCATTAGACTCTTATAATCGTTAGCGTTTCCCTAACTTTATAAATTTGATGCAAGTTAACTCTTTCACAGCAATAATCGTGTATAATAACAACCAAGAGTGGGGATGAAGGCATGAGGAGCGTATCATGGCAAACCCTGGAACAGCATTTGACATGACAATGGACACCAACCCCCAGCCGATCGGACTTGTGGAAACGCTTGACGGCTCTGCCATCGTCGTGCGCCTCGACGGCAGCGAACAACAACTGGCGCTTGGCAGCCCGCTGTATCAGGGCGATGTGCTGAGCACCGGTGACGATGCCGCCATCGGCGTCGGGCTTTCTGATGGCACCACATTCTCCATGGCCGAAAACGGCAATATTACGCTGGACGAGATGGTCTACGATGCCGGCACCCAAGCAGGCTCCATTGGCCTTTCGGTGGGCGAAGGCGTGTTTACCTTTGTCAGCGGTGTTATTGCCAAGACCGATCCGGAAGCAATGATGATCGAAACGCCGGTCGCCACCATTGGCATCCGCGGCACCCAGTTGGGCGTCGACATCGCCGACGGCAAAAACCTGACCGTTGTGATGATGGAAGAGGAAGGCGGCTTTATCGGCGAGGCGGTTATCAGTAACGATGCTGGTGTAAGGGTCCTGAACGTGGCCCATGTGGCGACCGCCGTCAGTGACGCCAACGTCGCACCGATAGCACCTTATGCAATGCCGGTTGGGCAATTGCTGCAAATGTTCGGCAATGCCTTGCAGGTCCTGCCGGGAATTGGCGACGCCAATGATTACGGCCTTGATGAAGCATCCCTTGAGCAGTTGATCAACGAGCAACTGTCCGGTGAGGAAATGACTCAAGAAGTCATGGAAGAAGAAACCATGGACGAAGAAGTTATGGCCGCAGCGGTCGCTGACGTAGAAGCTGGAATCAGCGACGAAGAATTGGCCGATTTCGACACCGCAGCCGGTGAGGAAGAGCCGGAAGCCCCGGCAGACATTGTTTCCGTACTCGCCGACGAACTGATGCCGGAACCGGCCGAGGCAATCACTCTGGAAACCGGAATCGTCACAGAACCGACGGCATCCCCGGTGCCTGATGTTGCGGTCGAGCCGGTCGAAACGACGACGCGCGACGAAGAACCGGTCATCGAGCCTGTCGTCGAGCCGGTCCTCGAAGAGCAACCGGTTATTGAGCCCGAACCTGAACCGGAGCCCGAACCGGAACCGGAACCGGAGCCCGAACCGGAACCGGAGCCCGAACCGGAACCAGAGCCGGAACCGGAGCCTGAAAACCTGACGCTGTACGGCACAGATGATGCCGACGAACTTGTCGGCGGCGGCGGTGACGACAGCCTGTTCGGCGGCAAGGACGACGATGTGCTCTATGGCCAGGGCGGAGACGATGCCCTGTTCGGTGAAAAGGGCGAAGACACGCTCTATGGCGGCGCTGGCGATGATACGCTGGACGGCGACAAGGGCAAAGATACGCTCTATGGCGGAGCTGGCGACGACATGCTGGACGGCGGCAAGGACGACGACATCCTGAGCGGCGGAGCCGGTGATGACACGTTGCTTGGCAACAAGGGCGAAGACGAACTTGTCGGCGGAACTGGCGACGACACACTTGTCGGCGGCAAGGACGACGACATCCTGAGCGGCGGAGCCGGTGACGACACCTTCATCTTCGGCGGAAAATCCGGCGACGATACCATCCTCGACTATCAGAAAGGCGAGGAACTGCGCTTCGAAGGCAAAGGCTTCTCGGAGGATAATATCTCCGTTGCCAACAACGGCGACCATGCCATCATCACCTTCGGTGGCAAGGGCGGCAAAGGCATCGAGGTCACCGTCAACAACGACGATATGGCCAACATGAGCTACTCGACTTCGATGGACCCGGACGATGGATCCCTCGTCGTCACCTTCGACGACGCCGGCTGACGCTCGAGAACACGAATGCTATAGCCCGGCGTTTCGCCTTCGGGCGGGACGTCGTGGCGCGACTGCTCAGTCCATTGAGCCTCATCGAACTCTGGGAAAAAGGCGTCGCCCTCGACCTCCAGATGCACCTCGGTCAGGTACAGGCGGTCGGCGCGCCCCAGCGTTTGCGCATAAATTTCCGCACCGCCGATAATCATCACTTCATCGCTGCCATCGCCATCCATGCCCTCAATAAAACGGGCGGCCAGTTCCAGTGCCGCCTCGACGCTGCCGGTCACATAAGCCCCCGCGACACAGTAGAACGGATTACGGGTGACGATGATGTTGGCGCGGTCAGGCAGGGCTTGACCAAGGGATTCCCACGTCTTGCGGCCCATCACCACGGGCTTGCCAAGGGTCGTCGCCTTGAAGTGTTTCAGGTCGCCGGGAATTCGCCACGGCAGGTCGCCGTCGCGGCCGATGACCCTGCCCGCCGCCATTGCTACAATTAATGACAACATCAGACGGCCACCGGGGCGCTAATATGAGGCTGCGCCTCGTAACCGAGCAGCTCGAAATCATCGAACGTGAAATCGAAAATATCGGTGACGTCCGGATTGATCTTCATCACCGGCAGGGCCCCCGGCGTCCTGGATAGTTGTTCATCGACCTGTTCCATATGGTTCGAATACAAATGCACATCGCCGAAGGTATGAACGAAGTCGCCGGGCTCTAACCCCGTCACCTGCGCCATCATCATGGTCAACAAGGCATAGGATGCAATGTTAAAAGGAACGCCTAAGAAATAATCGGCACTGCGCTGATACAGTTGGCACGACAGTTTGCCGTCCGCGACATAGAACTGGAACAAGCAATGGCACGGCGGCAGCGCCATGTTGTCGACGTCAGAAACATTCCAGGCACTGACGATGATGCGCCGGGAATCCGGGCTGTTGCGGATTTGCTCAACGACGTGTGAAACCTGATCAATGGTGCCGCCGTCAGGCGTCGGCCATGATCGCCACTGATGACCATACACAGGGCCAAGGTCGCCCGCCTCGTCGGCCCATTCATTCCAGATTCTGACGCCGTTGTCGGTCAGGTACTTGATGTTGGTGTCGCCCGCCAAAAACCACAGAAGCTCGTGAACGATCGACTTCAGGTGCAGCTTCTTGGTGGTCAGCACCGGGAATCCTGCGGCCAGATCGAAACGCATTTGCGCGCCGAACAGGCTCTGCGTGCCAGTACCGGTACGGTCTTCTTTGATCGCGCCGTCGTCACGAATACGACGCATCAGGTCTAGATATTGCTGCACGAAGTCCCCCGCTCTTGGATTCTTTCCCTAAAATACTCTATTGGCCCCTCCCTCTCAAGCTGGGCTTGCCCTTCCATTCGGCTCTCGAAGTCCTTATATTGAAAGCGTCGGGCAACCGACTATGACGATAAACACTATGTGGAATAAACGTTGCGGACCCGGGGGCAGTGCCCGGCGCCTCCACCATCTTCCAGAACACGCCGAGATGCGGTTTTCGATGGGGGCGAAACAGGATCGACGTACGTGGTAAAGACATAGCTTTCGTTCGGCATGGTATCCACCGTTATCGGGCCAAACACACAAATGCTAACGATAATGAAGCATTTGCGGTTGCCGCCTAACGGCTAAGCAACCACGGGGTTCGGGGGGCACCTGGCAACAGAAGCCCCCCACTCGGCGGGTGATGCGACTGCTTAAGACGGAGACTGACAAGAACAATGAACACTGGGCCTCTACATTACGAAAAATGGGTCGAAGAGGCGCTGCGCAGCGTTATTCACCGCAGTCTGACACTGGCCGCCACCGAAGGGCTGCCCGGCGACCATCATTTTTTCATCACCTTTCAGACCGGCGACGACGGCGTCGATATTCCGGGCCACCTGAAGGCCGAACACCCGGGCGAGATGACCATCGTCCTGCAACATCAGTTTAACGACCTGCTCGTCGACGAAGACGGCTTTGCCGTCACCCTGACCTTTGGCGGCAAACCGACACGCCTGATCATTCCCTATTCGGCGGTCACCGCGTTTGCCGACCCGGCGGTTAATTTCGGCCTGCAACTGAAGATGCCCGAAGACGACGAGGCGGAAATGGATATGGATGGCACGGAGGTATCCCCCGGCCATGACGAAGCCGTCGCCATCGACGTCGAGGACGAAAAAATGGGCGAGGTCATCACCCTAGACGCCTTTCGTAAAGAATAGGCCGCAAGCGCGTGTTAAGGGGCCGAAATCATTAATACGATGCGATTCCGTTAAATCAGGAAAGTCGAATGCCAGAAAATCAACGCGCAGGACATGCCAAAGCATATTTAAGCGTTATTGACGCAGCAGTCGGCTTTCCTGATATAACCCAACAGGGCGAGGGCCATGTCGCCAGAGAGTGCGTCGGCGCACCTCTATATATTGCCTATATTCCATCGCCACGCCTCCTGCCCTATGACGAAATTGCCTCTCGCGGAATGGATTGTATAAATGAGTTCAGCCCCTAAATACATTCACCATCCCCTGCTGCTGGTATCGGGCGACGAGACGCCGTGGCGTCTGCTCAGCACCGATTATGTATCGCAAACCCAATTCGACGGCACCCCGATGCTGAAGGTCGAGCCAGAGGCCCTGACCCTGCTCAGCGCGACGGCCATGCGCGACATCGCCCACCTGCTGCGCCCCGCCCACTTGGCCCAAGTGCGCAAAATTCTCGATGACGACGAAGCATCCGACAACGACCGCTTCGTGGCCCTGGACCTGTTGAAAAATTCCAACATCGCCGCTGGCGGCATCCTGCCCATGTGTCAGGACACCGGCACCGCCATCATCTCGGCCTACAAGGGTCAACAGGTATGGACCGGCGGGGCAGATGAAGCGGCGCTGGCCGAAGGCGTTTTGAAAACCTATGGCGAGAGCAACCTGCGCTATTCCATGGTCGCGCCTGAGGACATGTACACCGAGACCAACACCGGCAACAACCTGCCAGCCCAGATCGACATTCAGGCCATCGACGGCGAGCAGTACAAATTCCTGTTCATGGCCAAGGGTGGCGGTTCGGCCAACAAGTCGTTCCTGTATCAACAGACCAAGGCGTTGCTGAACCCCGATAGCCTGATGGCGTTTCTGGACGAGAAAATCCGCACCTTGGGGACTGCGGCCTGCCCGCCCTATCATCTGGCCATCGTTATCGGCGGCACCTCTGCCGAGGCCACCATGAAAACGGTGAAGCTGGCCAGTGCCCATTATCTGGACGGTCTTCCCGACCAGGGCAATGAATATGGTCAGGGCTTCCGCGACAGGGAAATGGAAGCCACCGTGCTGAAGATGACCCAGGACATGGGCATCGGCGCGCAATTCGGCGGCAAGTATTTCTGTCATGACGTGCGCGTCATTCGCCTGCCCCGTCATGGCGCTTCGTGCCCGGTCGGCATCGGCGTTTCGTGTTCCGCCGACCGTCAGTGTCTGGGCAAGATTACCAGCGACGGCATCTTTATCGAGGATCTGGAACGCGATCCGGCAAAGTATTTGCCCGATGTAACCGACGATCATCTGTCAGACACCGTCGTTAACATCGACCTCGGCCAACCAATGCCCGATATTCTGGCTGAACTGAGCAAGCATCCGGTAAAGACGCGGCTTAGCCTCAACGGCACCCTGATTGTGGCGCGCGACATCGCGCATGCCAAATTGAAGGAACGCCTCGATGCCGGACAAGGCCTGCCCGATTACATCAAGGATCATCCGGTGTATTACGCCGGACCGGCAAAAACGCCCGAAGGCTACGCGTCAGGATCGCTGGGGCCGACCACCGCCGGGCGCATGGATTCTTACGTTGACCTGTTCCAGAAAAACGGCGGCTCCATGGTCATGCTGGCCAAGGGCAACAGATCGAAACAAGTGACCGACGCGTGCAACAGCAACGGCGGCTTTTACTTAGGCTCCGTCGGCGGCCCGGCGGCGCGTCTGGCCCAGGACTGCATCAAGAAACTGGAATGCGTCGAATACGAAGAACTGGGCATGGAAGCGGTGTGGCGCATCGAGGTCGAAAACTTCCCGGCCTTCATCATTGTCGACGACAAGGGCAACGACTTCTTCGCCGAATTCCTGAGCCCCATCCATAACGGCTGAGGAAATCCCCCGGTGACCTGTCCTGACCTGCTTTTCAATGGCCCCGATAATGCGCGCGTCACCGTCGCGTTGGCGCATGGCGCCGGGGCGCCTATGGACTCACCCTTCATGGATTATTTCGCCGAGGGGCTGGCCACCACCGGGTTTCGCGTGGCGCGTTTCGAATTCCCCTACATGGTCGAACGACGCAAGACCGGCAAGAAACGTCCGCCGAATACGGCCAAGGTGTTGCTTGAAACCTGGGGACTGGTGATCGACGAACTGGGCCCGGAAAATCTCATCATCGGCGGCAAGTCCATGGGTGGGCGCATCGCCTCCATGGTGGCTGACGACAAAAGCGTTAGCGGGCTGGTCTGCCTCGGCTATCCGTTTCACCCGCCGGGCAAACCGGAAAAGACCCGCATCGAACATCTGGCGGAATTAAAGACCCCGGCGATGTTCCTGCAAGGCACCCGTGACACGCTGGGCGGCATCGACGAAGTAAGCGGTTACCCCTTGTCGAAGAAAATTAACATCCACTGGCTCGAAGACGGCGACCATGGCCTGAAGCCGCGCAAGAAATCAGGTCGCACCGAAGAACAAAACTGGGCCGAGGCGCTGGACGCTTTCACAGCCTTCGCGGAAAAACGATGAGCATTCTGGCCACCCTTCCCATCGACCCGGTGCTGTTCGGCGGATTTCTGCTGACCGCCGTTGCCGTTATCGTTTCGCCCGGACCGGACACCGTTCTGATCCTGCGCTATTCGCTCAGTTCGGGCCATCGGGTTGGGTTGGCAACGGTGTTGGGCGTTCAGTTGGGCCTCGTCGTCCACACGACGCTGGCGGTCGCCGGAATCTCGTTGCTGATCGCATCGTCACCGCTGCTGTTCAAATCGGTGGCGGTGCTGGGCGCGGCCTATCTGTTCTGGCTCGGCCTGCAAGGCATGGTCGGCGACGGCGTCATCAGTGTCGATAACGAACAGACATCCATCAGCGAAGGAAGGGCGATACGCGACGCCATTCTGTGCAATATTCTGAACCCCAAGGTCATTATCCTGTTCCTGGCCCTGTTCCCCAACTTCATCGATACCAGCCGCGACGATGCATCGATGCAGTTGTTGTTTCTGGCGGTCGTGCTGATCATCATCAATGTGCTGTGGCAGGCACCGATGGCATGGGCCGCCCAGGCCGCCCGGCGGCTGTTGACAACGCCATCGGTAAACCGGGCGGTATCGCGGGCATCGGGTATCATCCTGATCGGTTTTGCCGTGTTGATGATTTACGAACATGTGATGACATGATGGCGTCCAATGAAATCCGCAAGCACTCGCTTTTGATCGCCGGTCACCAGACCAGTGTAACCGTGGAAGATGCCTTTTGGGATGCCTTCAAGGACATCGCGCGGGCCCGGTCGATGACCCTGAATTCCCTGGCCACTGAAATCGACACCGCACGTGGCGACGCGACAGGCAACCTGTCCAGCGCCATCAGGGTGCACGTTTTAAAAAACGCCCTCTCGTCAACTCCGTAAACGCGGGATTGATGGGGCGTTTTTATTGCCCCTCAATCGCCGGGCGGGGCTATTCGCCCCTTGGCTTTCTGGTTCACAGGAAGTCAAAACAAGTTTAACGACAGGTGCTTGAACCCTGAAAACCTGATACCTTCTGCCAATTAAAACTTGGCTTCCAGAGGCCGCGCCAGCCAAAGGCTGGCGCCCACCAGAATCTAGCGCCCGAGCCCTTTAAGCAAGCCCTTGAGCAAGTCTGCCGGCTTGACCTTTTGCTGCTGCTGTGTGGGCGGCGGCGGTGGTGGCGTATCGCCGGGGGCCGGTGGCGAAGACGGTTGCGCCGTTTTCGGTGCGGTGCCGCCAAGGCCGGGAATCAGTTGCTGTAATACGCGCCCGACCTTGTTCTTCTTCAGCACCTTATCAAGACCCGGAATTGGCAATCCGGCGGCCTGCAACATGCTGGTATCAAGCTTGACGTTGGGCGCATCCAGGCGTCCGGCAACGCTGAACGGCAGGGTCTGTGTTGTTGCCTGATTACTGCTCAGGATCTGGCCAAGGAAACTTTGCGAGACCGTGACCGAGCCTTTGACATCGACCATCCAGCGGGCCAGATCGGCACTGCCGCTGGCCTGACCATTGCCCATGCCGGACTTCAGCGCGAAATCGTTAAACCGGGCGACCCCCTTGTCCAAAGTGAAGGTGCCGGTAATGTCGGCAAGCCCGGATTTCTTCTTGCTGCCGGTCAGCACCCCGCCCAGATCGTTGAGGCCGGAAATCAGGCCAAAAGCCGCCGCCATCGGTGTGCCGATAGCACCGGATTTAACATCCAGTTTGTTCATGGCGACAGAGCCGTTGCCGCCAAGGGCGGCAACCATATCCGATATTGTGTAGCCCGAAGACGCCAATTTGAGTTCCAGCGCCGCTGTGCCCTTGGCCAGTTTTTTACCCGCAACAGCGGCAAGGGCATCCGATACGCTGAGGCTTTTCAGCGAAACCGACGTATCAAAACGCGACGGGTTGGCCGCCGTGACCGTGCCGCGACTGTCGATGGTGCCGCCGAACAGGTTCCCCTTGAAGCGCTCCACTTGCATCACACCGGCATCCACCGTTGCCGCCAAATCGGCATTAGTGATGCGGTAATTGCCGTAAACCAGCGCATCGGAAATCATTTTCACATCGGCATCGAAGGCTTTCAGGAACGACAGATCGAGCGGATCTGTCGACCAGCGGCCACTGGAGAGCGCCGCCATCCGCCGGAATGCCGGGTCGGCCAGCGAGGCCCCCCCTTGATCAAATGCAGCCGGTTGAAACCCCTGCTTGAACTCATAGGGCTGCGACAGCGATGCCTTGGACGACGCGGGCATGAAATTATCAGTGACGATCTCGCCGGTTTTCAAGACAGCCGTCAGCTTTGTGCGAGGGCCGGAAAGCGCGACACTCGCCGTGCCCGACATATCCAGCGGCCCGACCTTGCCCTTGATGTTCGTCAGGTCCATTCCGGTCGCCCGGGCTTTTAGCGCGGCCTGGAAATCGACAGGTCCGAGTTTGCCCGCCGGACGGTAATCGGTGCCAAGGGCCCGCACCAACGCCGCCATGTTCTTGTGTTTGATGGTCAGATTGCCGTCGAAGCCTTCGAAGATCGGCAACAGCGAGACCTTGCCCTTGGCCTGCAGGCTGCCGCCCGCGCCCTTGATGGTGGTGTCGACGACCGGGCGCAACAGCGATCCGTCGGCCCGGGCCTTTAGCGACACCGCGCCCATCTTGCGGGAATCAACAGGCGCATTGATCCCGGCCATGCGCAGCAGTCGGGCGACATCGCCGGTCGCCACATCAAGGTGAAGGTTTTTCATATCCGGCACCCCGACAAGATCGGAAACGATGCCACCGACCTTGATTTTAGCCCCGGCCATTTTGGCGATGCTCAGGTTTTTCAGGTTCAGGGTGTTGTTGGTAAGCGCGCCATCGACAAGCACGTCCTTGATCGGCGCGCCCCTGTATATAAGGGTCTTGATCTGCGCCTTCAGTTTGGCGTTCAGGGTTTTCAGCGCGCTTAAGGACGACAAGGCAGCCAGCGGGTCACCCTTGGCCCGGGCCGGATCAATTTGCGCGGTTGGCATCGGCGGCATCGGCGGCGCAGGGGGCATTGATGCAGCCTTGGCCGAATCCTTGGCCGACGCTTTAACCGATTTCTTTTTTGCCTTTGGTGCCGTCCCCAGATAGGCATCCAGATTAATGCGGTCGAGAATCAGATCGGCAGCAACGGGTGTGTTCCCGCTAAGCCCGGCCTGAACCGATCCGGTCAGTCGCGAACTGTCGAATTGCATATCGATGTCTTCGAGGCGCACCTGCTTTGGGTCGGCCTTCAGATTTGCGGCCAACGTCAACTTGCGCAAGCGGTCGGCAGGCACCGGCGGCGGCGTGATTTTCAACCAGTCAAGCACGCCGCGCAGATCGCCGACGGAAACTTCCACTTCGCCATCGAACTGCGGCACGCCCTTTTCCGGCACGATAAAACCAAAGGCGGCGACATCGGCACTGCCCGGCAGTTGCGCAGATACCTGACTGACGGTGATTTCACCGCTTGCCAATTCCGCATCCATCCTGACATCACGCACCAGACCGCCTTTGACAGAAACAGACTTCGCCGTCAGCCGGACGCTGGCGTTGATATTGTCGGGCAGGGAAAACGCATCGTTAGGTGACGCCTCCTTCGCCGGAACAGCAGCAGGGGCGGTTGCGGCGATTTTCTTCGCTGCAGGGCTGGCGGCTTTCTTTTTTTCAAGCTCTGTCGGCAATGCGTCGATTGGCGGCAGGGCCAGCAATTTATCCGCATCAACACTGTCAGCCGCCAGATCCAGTCTGGCTGTTATCGACTTGCCAAGTTCGACGGCGGCGGACCCGGTGGCCATAACGTTACCCAGTCCAACCTTCAAGTCCTCGACCTCGACCCCTTCGGCGCCAGCGACGACGTCGGCTGACACCTCGAACGAATTGCTCATCAGACCCGGCAACCCGGTTCCAGCAGTGACGCCCTGAACAAGGCCGGACAATTTGTCACCCTTGACGCTGACCTTGCCCTTGAACTTCGGTGCCGCTTCGATGCCGACAACGGCACCCGATACGGTCAGGCGCGTCGCACCGGGGGCCACATCAAGGGCCAGACTGACAGGTGCTGTGCGGCCTTCGATAATCTTGCCGATGGTGGCATCGAAATGTATAGGAACACCGCGCAGCACAAGATCGCCGTCACTCTCGAACGGCCCGATCAGCGAGGCCGCGGCGATATCGGCGTTGATATGCTCGACACGCTCCACGGTCCCGGCGGCGAGATCGCGAAAAACAACGATGCCTTCTTCAATAATAAAGCTGTCGAGGATGATATCAGGCCCACTTGCCGTCGGTGCCGCTCCAGAAGTGGCCGCTCTTTCTGTGCCGGTTCCCGAACCGGCTGTAAGGTCATCGTCATCAAGTTTGGGCTTCTTTTTGGTCTGTTTTTCCACCCCGCTGAAATCCCAGTTGACCCGGCCATCGGCAAGCCGTTCCAATTCGATCAACGGCTTGATCAGGCGCACCGTCTTGACCTGTATCTGGCCACTCAACAAAGGTCCCAGCGCGACCCGTACCTGCAACGATTTAAGATTGACCATATCGGGTGCCGCCGCACCCTTGATGTTGGACAGCCGCACGTTTTCAGCAACCAGCGCCGGAGTCGGCAGGACGCTTAACCTGATATCACCGTCGATGATCAGGTTGCGTCCGGTTTCGGCCTTGGCGCGGCTGGTGATTTCAGCCTTGTAGTCGTTCCAGTCGACAAGGTCGGGAACGATCAGTATCGCCGCAATCAAGACGACGAGAAACCCGCCCAATCCAATCAGTATTTTTTTCAATATAAGGGTCCAACTTTAATTCAGAGACCGCATAATAAGCGCTCTTGCTGCGCCGGTCTAGGTATCGACGATTTTTCCCGGATTAAGAATATTGTCAGGATCCAGCGCCCGTTTAATGGTCTTCATGACGGCGACCCCGGTGCCATATTCCAGTTCCATGAATTCTTTTTTCCCAATCCCGACCCCGTGTTCGCCCGAACAGGTGCCGCCACTGGCGATGGCGCGCTTGACCATGCGGTCATTGAACTCACGCGCGCGATCCATTTCACCGGTATTATCTTCGTCGATCAGGATGGTGGTGTGGAAATTACCGTCGCCCACATGGCCGACAATCGGCGCGGTCAGACCGCTGGCATCAATATCCTTGCGGGCCTCGAGAATGTTTTCAGCCAGGCGGGAAATCGGCACGCATACATCGGTAAACCACGGTTTTGCGCCGGGCCGCATCGCCATGTTGGCATAAGCCACGTCATGGCGTGCTTTCCACAGCGCGTTGCGGTCTTCTTGTTTCGACGCCCAGCGGAAATCGCCGCCGCCATTGTCCGAACAAATCTCGCCAACTATTTTCACCTGTTCAGCGACGGCGGACTCTGATCCCTGAAATTCCAGAAACAGGGTCGGTTGTTCAGAATAATCAAGCCCGGAATAGGAATTGACGGCCCCCACCTGGACCTCGTCGAGAAGCTCGATACGCGAAATCGGGATGGCGCTCTGGATCGTCGTCATCACCGCCTTGACGGCCCCTTCAAGTTCAGGGAACGAAACGACGGCAGCCGACGTGGTTTCCGGCAGGGCATGCAGTTTCAGGGTTAACTCGCAAATAACGCCGAGCGTTCCTTCCGATCCGATCAGCAAACGGGTCAGATCATACCCGGTGGATGATTTTCGGGCACGGCCACCGGTTTTCACAATGCTGCCATCGGCCAGCACCGCGGTCAGGTTCAGAACATTGTCGCGCATGGTGCCATAGCGCACGGCGTTGGTGCCGGACGCCCGTGTTGCCGCCATGCCGCCCAGCGAGGCATCGGCCCCGGGATCGACCGGAAAGAACAACCCGGTATTGTGCAAGTGGTGGTTCAGTTGCAGGCGCGTCACCCCGGCCTCGACGGTGACGTCCATGTCGCCTTCGTTCAGCTCTCCGATCTTGTTCATGCCGCTCAGATCAAGACTGAGGCCCCCGTGCACCGCCATCAACTGGCCTTCCAGCGATGAACCGGCCCCAAACGGGATCACCGGCACCCGATGGGCGGCACAGACCTTGACGATGGCCGCCACCTCGTCGGTGGTTTCGGGAAAGACAACGGCGTCAGGCGCCGTATCGTGATGAAACGACAAATCGCGGCCATGCAGGTCGCGCACCGACTTGCCCGTCGACACCCGGTCGCCAACGATATCCCCCAGCGCCGCGAGAACGGCGTCATCGATATTGCCAAAATCGTTCATGTGTCCACACCCCGCGGCTTCGGGCCGCCACTGGCCCAATCCAGCAATTCCGCCGTATGGACAACCGGGATGCTCGTCGCGCCGGAAATCTGCACCAGACAGCCAATGTTTCCAGACGCGATCAGGTCCGGCGATTGCGCCTCCAGATTTGCCGCCTTGCGCGCGCCCAAGCGTTCGGCCAGTTCGGGCTGCAATAAATTATAGGTCCCGGCGGAACCGCAACACAGGTGCCCCTCGGCCGGTTCGCGGACTTCGAAACCGGCATCGGCCAGCAGCTTCTTCGGGGTCGTCGTCAGTTTCTGGCCGTGCTGCATGGAACACGCCGAGTGGTAGGCGACGACCGGGGCCGCATCCAGGCTGGAACAGGGGCCGCCCAGTTCGTCCATAATCTCGGTAACGTCGCGGGTCAGCGCCGATATGGTCTTGGCCGCCTCCGCCCAGTCCGCATCGTCTTGTAACAAAAACCCGTAATCCTTGACCGTGGTCCCGCAACCCGACGCATTGATGATAATGCCATCCAGACCCTTATCGTCGCGCTCGGCCATCCATGCGGCAACGTTGGTGCGCGCCGCGTCTTGGGCATCGGCCTCGCGGCCCATGTGATGAACCAGCGCCCCGCAGCAGCCGCCACCGGCAGCGACCACGACCTCGCAGCCGTGGCGCGTCAGCAATCTTATCGTTGCCTCGTTGATGGACGGGCGCAGCACTTGCTGGGCGCACCCGGTCATCAGGGCGACTCGCATGCGCCGTTCGCCTGCCGCCGGAAAAACCTGCGGTGTGTCCATCGGCGATTTCGCCGCCAGCTTCGCCGGCGCCATCCCGACCATGCCCTTCAGTCGTCCTGGCATCAGCGCCCGGAACGGTTTCACCAGTTTCGACGCCATCAGCGACAGGCGGAACAGCGACGGATTCGGCACGACCATGGCCAGCAGGCTACGCAACAGACGTTCCCCCATGGGCCGCACATAAGCCTTTTCGATGTGCGCCCGGGTGTGATCAATCAAATGCATGTAATCGACACCGGAGGGACACGTCGTCATGCACGACAGGCAACTGAGGCAGCGGTCAACGTGGGTGACCACCAACGGCGGAACGGCGTCGCCCTTTTCCAGCATGTCGCGAATCATATAGATGCGCCCGCGTGGACTATCGGCCTCGTCGCCAAGCAATACATATGTCGGACAGGTCGCTGTACAGAACCCGCAATGCACACACTTGCGCAGGATATCGTTGGCGATCTTGATCGCCGGGTTCTGCATTTGCTCAGATGAAAATCGTGTCTGCATCACATGCGCCCGGGGTTCAGAACGCTATGGGGATCAAAGCCGTCCTTGATGCGGGCCGCCAGCCCGGTCAGGGCCGCCGATTGTGGCTGGAATACCGGCAACTGGGCGCGCACCTCGTCGCTTGCCCGAACAAGGGTGGCATGGCCGCCGCAATCCCTGAACGCCTCGCGAACGGTTTCATGGGCGGCATCGCCCCCGCCATCAAGCGCCAGCCAGATGCGACCGCCGCCCCAGTCAAACAGGGCGCGGGAATCGATCTTGTCGGTAATGCGGGCAACCACATCGGTGCCATCCATGGGCGGCACGGACAGTCGCCAGACCTGCTTGTCGTTGCCAGCAAAACACGACACATCGCGAATTTCGCGCCACAGGGTATCGGTGTTGCTTGAATGCAGTTCCTCGGTATCGCCGAACTCGGCCAGCATCTCGCGCAATGCGTTGCAGCGGAATTCCACCGACGGGCCCGGGCCCTCGACGCGAATGGCGGTAACAGAAGCCCCTGCCGAGGCGACGTATGAAACGCCCGAGGTCGCCGCGATATCGGTCGGCAGATGGGCGGCGGCTGAAACTTCGTACGGGCTTTTCAGGGCCGTGCCCATGGCGACCGGCGCATCCGTGGCATCGACGCCGATAACCAGCACCGTGCGCGATTTCTCAGACACCGGCAATACCTTGAACGATATGTCCGTCATCAATGCCAGAGTGCCGAAGGAGCCTGCCATCAGTTTCGACAAATCAAAGCCGGTGACGTTCTTGACCACCCGGCCACCTGACTTGATGTGCTCGCCACGACCGCTAACGCCGTGAAAACCCAGAATATGATCCCGCGCCGCGCCGCTCAGAACCCGTCGGGGGCCCGACAGATTACAAGCGAAAACGCCGCCGATGGTGCCGCTTCCCCCGGTGCCCAGCAAAGCACTCAGGTTGGGCGGCTCGAACGCCAGGCGCTGACGGTTTTCAGCCAGCACCGCGTTAATGTCATCGAGCGGTGTCGCAGCAGCAGCCGTCATCACCAGTTCCGACGGTTCGTACAAACCGACACCATTGATCGCCGACAGATCAAGTTTGTCCGTCGCCTGCATCGGCCGGCCGAGCGGATGCTTTGATGCGAGCCCGGTAACATCGAAGGATCGTCCGTGATCGGCAGCCCAATTCACGGCGTCGAGCACCTGATCCGGTGTTTCTGGTCTTAAGGTTTCGGCCATGAATTTGGCGCACCCTCCCCGTCCGTTTATTTTTGTATCGCTTGCTATGTAATGTAAGGACTGGTGCGGCCAAGCAAAAGAAAAACCGCGCCGGATGGGCGCGGTTTGTTCAGCAGTCCGTCATCAGCCCATGCGGGCTCGCGGTTATCCCTGGCGTGCCTTGAAACGCGGGTTAACCTTGTTGATGACATAGACACGGCCCTTGCGGCGCACGATACGGCAATTCTTATCGCGCAGCTTCGCGGACTTTAGGGAATTTCTAACCTTCATGGTCTCGGGTCCTTAAACCTTAAAAAACAAGCTAGACAATATGCTTAAATTGCCTCGCGAGCGGCGGAAAATAGGCTTTCCCGCACGCCTTGTCAATGCCCCGACCCGCCGGTTTGCGCAAATTATCATGAAAATCTCAAAACCGGCCAGATTCACGGGTTTATAATTATTCGCGAGCAACCTTTCAGATTAGGAATTTCGTAACCATATCAACAGCATCATACGCTTGAACGATTCGCATTCAGGAAACTTTCTCGTCAAATGAAAGGCGGACCTGAAATGACACCCGAACGACTTCCTTGGGAACATTCAAGGAGAGGACCATGAGCGACGACAGCGAAAACAAGCCAACGCCTGAGGCACAACCGGAACGCCGCGAGGCCGATCCGGTGGAACGTCGCGAGCAGCCTGAACGCAGGGAACCCGAAGAGCGCCGCAAGGCACCGCCGAAACCTGCCGCACCGCCCACAGCAGAAGAAGTGGCGATGCAGAAAATGCTCGCCGCCCAACAAAAAGAGCAGGAACAGAAGGGTCTGGTCCAGCGCCAGCAAGATGACCGGCGCGAACAAAAACGCCGCCATGTCCAGAATCGGCGCAAGAAAATCAAGGCAGAAGACGAGGCGATCAGTAAAAAACGCGCCGATGCTGGCCTTGATAACAAACTCGACAAACGCCAGAAAAGTGCCGTCGGCAAGAAAAAGGCGCGCCAGGCAAAGGCCCGTCGTCGCAAGGCGCTGATGATCGTCCTGGGCTCAATCGTCTCGCTGCTTATCGTGGCCGGACTTGTGATTGCCGCCTTCGCGCTGTAAGTCCCCGCCCCCCTAAACCCTTGCCCGCAAACGGACGCGCCTCTATTGATGGGGCGATGAATAACACCCCTGCAAACAAATCCTTTTGTCCGCCCCGGTTGCCGCTCGCGGTGACGGTTATTCTTGCCCTGCCCGTCATTCTGGGCGTCATCATCCGCGTCGCCTTTGCCGACAGTTTCGAACTTGCCTTGGCCATAGATCGGGACCTGACCCAGGCCAATTACGCCCTGCTGTCAGGGCTGATGGTGGCGGGAATCTTCACCGTGTATCTGGCGGCCCGACAGGTGCTTGCCATGCCCGGGGCGCTGTTCGCCGCCGGGTTCTATGCCTTGTCGCCGGGATTGCTGGGCGCGGTGTACACGTCCTGGACCTCATTAATCAGCCTGGCCCTGTCGGCAGTCGCATTCCCGTTGTTGTTCATGGTCCTGCGCTCGAACGCCTCGGCCCTCACGTGGCTGGCGGTATTGCTCGGCATCGCCGTTCAGGTCCATCCATCCAGTCTGGTGCTGGCGGTCGGCGTCATACTGGCGCTGGTGCTGATCCCCAATGCCTGTCGGCTGCGTCACTGGATGGCAGCGGCCATCACCTTACTGGTGGTCTTGTCGCCCTCTTTAACGAATGGACTGGGCAGCGGGTACATCAACACCGAACGGTTCATTTCGGGGCTCGGGCAAAATCTCCACAACGCACCCGATTTAGGCCTGTTGGCCAACACCTTGTTGACCCTGACAGGCGCGGGAACGCTCGATACCCCGACCATGTCAGACCGCTTGCTGACCGCAGGGGCGGCATTGCTGTTGCTCGGCATCGCCGTTCAGATCGTCCGCGCGGTAGCCCGATCACGCCCGGATGTGAATGTTTTCAAATGGCGGCGACACCTCGTCGATGCCCCGCTCATCGAGCGCGCGGTCCTTGCCCTTGCCCTGATCGTCGCTAATGGCATCGTGCATCTGCTGTTCAATCACGATGCGACGATGCTGGGCGAAGGCAGTCTGCTGCTGATTGCACCCCTCGCCCTGCTGGCCGCAGTCTTCGTGATGGAGGCAATGGATCACCTGCGCACCTGCAACACAGCCCGAATGATCGCCACGGCGGCATTGTTCTCGGCCATTTTCATTGTCCACGGATTGGCCTTTTTGGGACCCTGAACCAAAAAACCCCAGCCGCTAGGCTGGGGTTTTCATGGTGGGCACGACTGGGATTGAACCAGTGACCCCTGCAATGTCAATGCAGTGCTCTCCCGCTGAGCTACGCGCCCTTGTCTTGAAGCGACATCGTGGCCGCTGCATAAGGAACCGGCGTTTTAATGCCTGTCGCCGGGAATGACAAGGGGGATTAACACCGCCACAATGTTTCGATGGCACCGTCAATTAATGACGGACTATGATATGGGCTGGAAACAAAAATGAATAACACCGCAACAAAACCGGCAAATCAGCCCGACATCCCGCCGTTCGAGGTGCTGCGCCCGGCTGAGTGGACGGCACCGGTGGTCTTTGCCTCGCCGCACAGCGGACGCCATTATCCGCCCGCCTTCGTCGCCGCGTCGCAAATGGACCCGACCAGCCTGCGCCGGTCCGAAGACGCCTTCATCGACGAAATTTTCGGCACCGCGCCCGATCATGGCGCGCCGTTGTTATGCGCCAATTTTCCGCGCGCCTTTATCGACCCCAATCGCGAGGCGTGGGAACTGGACCCCAACATGTTCGACGGCCCGCTGCCCAGTTACGTCAACACCAGCTCGCCGCGCATCGCCGCCGGTCTGGGCACCATCGCGCGCGTCGTCACCAATGGCGAGAATATCTACGCCTCGAAACTGTCATTCGAAGACGCACGGCTGGCCATCGAAAGCCATTACATGCCCTATCATGAGGCGCTGGCCGAATTGTTGGCCGAGGCATCTGATCGCTTCGGCGGCTGTTTGCTGGTCGATTGTCATTCGATGCCGTCGATCGGCGGGCCGATGGATCGGGACCCGGGCTTCCGTCGCGTCGATTTTGTCCTCGGCGACCGTCACGGCGAGGCGTGCGCCGCCGAAGTCACCGATCTGGCCCGTTCAGTACTGGAAAGTCAGGACTATTTGGTGACCCGCAACAACCCGTATGCCGGCGGCTTCACCACCGTCCATTACGGGCGTCCCAAAACCGGTGTCCACGCCCTGCAAATCGAAATCAATCGGGGGCTTTATATGGATGAAATGCGGGTGCAACGCATGGATGGTCTGGCCCCCCTGCGCGATAATATCTCGCGGTTGATCGAAACCCTCGCCGCCATAGACTCCGACATGCTGCGCCCCGCCCCCTGATCTGCCCGGGTTGGCACGGCCATTGCTACTTATTACTCAAGGATTTGTGGACTTGGGATGATGAGATGACGGTAAAACGCGCATTATTGGCCTTCACGACCCTGCTGGCGCTGCTTGGCAGCCCCGTTGCAGATGCCGCTGAACCTGCGCAAGCCACTGGAAACGCTTGGCAATTCTGTGATCAGGCGACAGAGGCGGTGGAAACCACAAAAGCCATCCCGGCCCGCCTGCTGAAAGCCATCTCGTTGGCCGAAACCGGCCGCTGGGACCGCGAAAACAAGGAAAATTTTGCCTGGCCGTGGACCATTACCGCCCTGGGCAAGGGACATTATTTCCCCGACCCCCAATCGGCGCTGGATTTCGTGCGTCGCTTGCAGGCCCGCGGCATCCAAAACATCGACGTCGGCTGCATGCAGGTAAACCTGTATTACCATGGCGGTGCCTTCGCCAGCCTGGAAGACGCCATCGAGCCGGTCAGCAACGTCAGCTATGCCGCGAAGTACCTGAAAGGCCTGTATCGTTCGACCCGGTCATGGACCCAGGCCGCCGCCCATTATCATTCGACGACACCGACCCTGGCGCGGCGCTACAAGCTGAAGGTACTGAAATACTGGAACAGCGAGAGGCGACTGGCCAGCATGGTCGATCCCGACGTCATCGATTATGGCCGCATGAGGGACCTTAACGCCCGCTTCATAAAACGCGACGCAACCGCCGCAACCGCACCCGGCCAATTGCAGGCCTGGAACGCGCCCCGTTCCGGCGGCCACACCATGGCGACCTTGGCGGCCATGCGCCGTGCCGCCCAGGAAGGCGAGCGCCGCAAACAGTATCTGGGCGACAAGTCGGAAAGAACGCCTGAAATCCTGGCCCACAAACGGCGCAACCAACTCAACAAATGGCGTTTGACGCGTCTCCCTTCTGGTAAATTGTCCGGCGGCTGAACAGCAGCGAAGGGCCGGGTTTCTGGAATGGTTTCAATCCTTGGGGCCAAGCCCTGTTTTATGATAACTTTTGGCTCACCGGTCTCAGGGGGACCGGAATGAATTCAGGTGGGACCTGTTAAACAAGATGAGTAGTTCCGACAGCGAAGTAACCTTCGAGGTCCATATTCTTCAGAATGGACGCTGGGAAGTGCATGGCAGCTATCCGGCTGACAAGCAGGGCCAGGCTGTCAAGGACGCCAAGGCGCTGGAGGCTTTATCGACCATCACCGGCGTCAAGGTGGTGCGCGAGCAACGCGACAATACGACCGGCGACGCCGTCGACAACAACATCTACGCCTCAAAAAGCCTGCCCGACGAACAGCCGAAGGGAAAACAGGAGGCCAAGAAGTCAAAACCGGCCGGTGGCGGCAAGCCCGCGAAAGCGGCAAAGAAAAAGGCGAAATCCAAGAACAAGCCTGCCAAAAAGCAGAAGGCCATGAATCAGGGGCAGGAAATTCCGGCGGCTATTGAGGAATTCGACCCCGATGCACCGGAAGAAAAAAAGTTTTCCCTGTTCGGTATCTTCATCAAACTGCTGCTGGTTGTCCTGTTCAGCGCCATCATCGCCTCGCTGGTCACCGGGCTGGCCTCTGTCTGGCTCAGGGAATCGGCCTTCCGGGCCAACACCCAGTCGAACATCATCTTCGGCCTGTTCGTCGGCACCTTTGCTGTCAGCGTTGTCTCGATGGGCCTGTCGTTCCTGAAAAAAGCCAAGCTGGCAGGCAGCGGCCCGGCGGCCCCGAAACCGGCGCGACCGGTAAAACCGAAGCCGATTAAAAAGAAAGAGAAAGAATACAAATTCGGTGGTACCGATGCCATCGATGACTTCGGCAAGGGACCTGACAAGAAAGACGAGGAAGACGAAAAGAAAGAAGATAAAGCCGACGCCGATGGCGATGGCGAAGACGAAAAAGAGTCCGAGGACTTCGACCCCTTCGCCGAAGAGGACAAAAAATCGGACGAAGACACGGACGACGACGACAGTGAAACTGACTCTGACGACGACAAGGGCCTTGATGAAGAGTGGGTCGCCAAGCAGACAGAATTCGTCATGAAGTATCTGACGTCATCGTTGGAGCAGGCCGGCATTAACCGTGCCGAACTGGATAATTTCAACAAGTTTGGCGTCAGCCTGTTTATGGCCGGGGCCTGTGAAATCCTGTCGGTTGAACGCAATCTGGATGTCCGCACCATGTCAAAAGTGCTCAGCGCGCCGGTCAAGGCGATGGGTTTTAAAAAAGATGACACCGAAGCCTTCGCCGACAAGGTGCAGAGCTATCTGCTGGTCGATTCCCGCTACATGCAAATCTTCCAGGCCGGACGCAGTTCCATGAACTCCTATCTGGAAGGCGACCCGGAATGCCTGCGCGGCCTGAACACCGCGATGACGGAATGGAACAAGCCTAAATCCACGAATGAAAAAACCAGCGGCCCGGTCACCGTCCTGTTCACCGATATCGCCGGGTCCACCAACATGACCCAGACCTTGGGCGACGCCGTTGCCCAGCAAATTGTGCGCGCCCACAACCGCATCGTTCGCGATGCCTTGTCGAAGTTCAACGGCAAGGAAATAAAGCACACCGGCGATGGCATCATGGCGTCGTTCGCGACCACATCGAACGGGGTCGAGGCCGGGGCCGACATGCAAAAGGGCACCGTCAAACACAACGCCGCCAACCAAGACCTGCCGCTGGGGCTGAA
>JABHGV010000094.1 GCA_018671895.1 Rhodospirillaceae bacterium
AAGATGAAATGAGGATGTGACCATCTTTCGATCACACTTGATCAGATCAACACATGTACGTGTATTGAGGATGTTGAATAGAAACTTTCCAATAAGCTATTGCGATATTTATCAAAGAAATATAATACAAGTGCGCTTCAAATGCGCTTGTCGTTTTGGTTGGCAGCATTTTTTAGCGTAAGTGATTGAAATTGAATGAAAGCAGGGTTCATAAAACATTCGCAAAAAAAATCCACCTAAGCTATTGAAAAATAATGATTTTTCTTGGGGAATCGTCTAACGGTAGGACAGCGGTCTCTGACACCGTCAATCGTGGTTCGAATCCACGTTCCCCAGCCAACCTTCCTTTAAAATTCCCGTATCAGCGCCCCGCAGCCTATAATCAGGCCATGCGGAATTGCGACACCTGTCCCGGAAATACCGACTGCGCCGGCACCAACCTGCACCCGGTCTTAAGCCAGGTGCTGGGCCTGTACGCCGCCGGAACCACCGATAAATTCGATATCCTGTTCGCGCTGGGCGAAAAAAACGAAGAACTGCTGGAACGTTATACCTTTCGCGTAGAGCCCGATTGCTGGACCAAGGCCGCCCTGTTGGCGATAGCCGACGCGACGGTCAAAATGGATCCGGACGACACAGAACAGCTGCTCACCGTCGCTATTCGGGCGTTCGAGCGGTTCCCCTGGCAAATCGAGGAATTAATCGAACAGGCCCCGGCCTTGTATCAGGCAATCGTCAACAACAACACCGATGACCGTTTCGCCGACACCATATCGAAACGGGACTTCGTAAAAATCTGCAAGAAAATCGCTTTCGGATAATCGCCGAAGGTGTACTATCAATTATCCACACAAACGGGAGGGTTTCATGGGACAACAGGTAGGCGTTTCAAAAGCGGCGAAGACTCTTGGTGTGACCCGCGCTGAACTGAACGATCGGCTGCAAGCCGCCGGTATTGAAACATTTGAGGGGCAAGTCGACTTCGAAAAGGTCAAATGCATCGCCCCACAACTTGATTTCGGCGACAAAAACCTTGAGCGACTGGAACACATTCGTGAAAACCCGGCCTGGCGCATCAACGGCGGCGATGTGAAAGCAACGCCAAAGGAAATGGCCGACGAAATCCGTCGCCTGTCGACAGAGTTGATGGCCGAGGTCGAGACATCGGCGTCATATCGCCGCATCATCGAGGAATTCGCCGAAAAGCTGGGGCACTTGCAAGTGTCCGTCGAAGGCGAACGTCGCGATATGGCATTCGAGCTGTGTCAGTGGTTGCGCGCCGAGATCGTTAAACCCTGATCGTCAAACACTAGGCACGTTCCCGGGTAAACACCCATGTGTCGGCATCCGACAGGTGATCCTGGAAGGCGTATCCGCCGTCGGTGAAAGCCTTGAGCTTATCGGCATTTTCGATACGGTTCTGGATCATATACCGCGCCATCATGCCACGCGCCCGCTTGGCGAACAGTCCCAGCACCTTGGCCTCGCCGTCTTTGACTTCTTTGAACACCGGCGTGATGACGCGCGATGTGATGTGTTTCGGGCGCACCGCCTTGAAATATTCATTGGACGCCAGATTGATAACCACCGGATCAGCATGACTTTCGACCGTCGCATCAATGGCGTCAGCTAAATCATCGCCCCAGAATTCATACAAGTCGGCCCCATGCGGCGTGCTTAGACGCCGCCCCATTTCCAGCCGATAGGCCTGCATCAAATCAAGCGGGCGCAGCATGCCATACAGCCCTGACAAAATACGCAAGTGATCTTGCGCATAGGCCAGGTCGTCATCGTCAAGGCTTGCCGCATCCAGCCCGATGTAGGTGTCGCCGCTGAACGTCAGGGCGGCGGGCTTGGCGTTGGCTTTGCTGAACGGTGTCTTGAATGCCTTGAAGCGCTGAAAGTTAAGTTCCGTCAGCTTGTCGCTGAGGCTCATCAGGCGTTGCAATTCGGACCGGCTGAGTTTCTTCGCCGCCTTGATCAGGTCTTCCGATTGATCCAGAAATTCCGGCTGCGTCACATCGACGCTGCGGGTCAGTTCAGAGAAATCCAGTTTTTTGGCCGGGGAAACAATGGCGAGCATGTCAGAGTCCAAATACATTGAGGGTCAATATTGGAATTGTTATAACAAACAGCGAGTAACGGGTCCAAACATGATAACCGTTTACGGATTGAAAAACTGCGACACCTGTCGCAAGGCGCGGAAATGGCTTGATGCAGAGGGCATTCAGCACCAGTTCCATGATGTCCGCGCCGATGGCCTGGAGCCCGAGACCCTGAACGGCTGGATCGAATCCGTCGGATGGGAGGTGCTTCTGAACAGGCGCGGCACCACATGGCGCAAGCTGCCGGACACAGATAAGGGCGGCATCGATGCCGCATCTGCCCGGCGCCTGATGCTGGAACATCCGGCGATGATCAAGCGTCCGGTCATTGTTGGCGAGGGCAACGTCACGGTCGGCTTTACCGATGACATCAAGGCGGGGCTGAAGGAAGGCAACACATGACCGACAAGATCACCAAATCCGACGAAGAATGGCAGAGCGAAATGTCGCCCGAGCAGTACGAAGTGACCCGCAAGAAAGGCACCGAGCGGGCTTTCAGCGGCGAATACAACGGCTGCAAGGATCGCGGCATCTATCGTTGTTCGTGCTGTGGGGCCGAACTGTTTCGTTCCGATTCGAAATTCGATTCCGGCAGTGGCTGGCCCAGTTTCTGGCGGGCCTCGGTTAAAGAGAACGTTGACGAACATATGGACGCCACCCACGGCATGGTGCGCACGGAAGTCACTTGCGCCAAATGCGACGCGCACCTGGGCCACGTCTTCACCGACGGGCCCGACCCGACGGGATTGCGTTATTGCGTCAATTCACTGTCGTTGAAGCTGGAAACGAAAGACTAGTCCTCAACCGTTCCATACCCCGGCGAGAACGCCACGTCCAGCGACCACAATTCTTTTAGCTCAGCCGCGCTCGCAACCGTCACCGGTTGGGGCGTTGCCTGATGGCTTGTAACGCCATCGATGATACGGATTTGACCATCGGTGATTTCAACCCGTCGATACAAGGGCTCGCCATAACCTTCGTGAACCCCTTCGAACGTATCTTCGGTAAACGACAGACAGCGGGCGCGGGCGTTGTCTTGCAATCGGAACAGCCCCAGGTCGAGGCGCGACGGCTCTTTATTGCCCAGTTTCGGGGCGGCGTGCGCATGGACCGAGCGGTAGGCGTCGCGCTTGTCCGTCGACGGGGTGTAGAGGTAACTGCCGGGATCGACGATCCAGTCTTCACCGTCGATGTTCAGCTCGATTGCAAGCTGGTCGTTGTGGGCATGACCGCCGTTGCCGTTCTGGCCGACGGGCCCACAGCGCACCGACAAAAAGAACCGGTCCGAGCGCCAGATGTACAGGCCGAAATCCGGATAGGCGACGGCGTCGAGATTTTCCAGTACCAGCTTGTCCGGCGGTGTGATGATGGTCTCGGTAGTTTCCCACCAGTCTTGTTTTTCCAGCGGAGGCTCGATAAAGCGACCTTCCGCCGTATTCTCGCCATAGCCGGAAACCTGGGTCCCGGCGACCAGTTCTCGTATGATTCGGGTCTCCGTGGTGGTGGCAAAACTTAAGTCCCCGAACACGCCAGCAATGGCCCCCAACAGGCCGCTGTGATCGAGGCACGCCTCGCCGCCAAACTTGAAAAAACGACCACTGTCGTTGTCGCCAATCTGGGCAACACGATCATTTGGCTTGGTCACATGGCGGGTAAACTCGGCCATCTTGGCGACCCGCTGCATATGCCAATCGGGCAGGATCGCAAATTTCAGCCCCATGATCAGCGCCGTTGCCCAGACAACCATTTCCGCCGACAAGCGGTGATAGCTGGTTGAGGCCTCGAAATTGGCACCATCATTGGTGAACTGACGCCCGGTCTCGTTGACCAATTCGCGCACCGCAAAGGCCACCCATTTTTCCGTCTTCGGACTGGGCGGCAACCACGCAACCGCAAACAACAACCCGGTGATATCGGCCAGATAATGATTGCCGCGCACCGGCCCGTCGTCTTCCAGATTGTTGGCAATGAACCGGGCGTGGGCATCAATCAGGGCGTGGAACTCGCCCCGGAAGTCGTCATCAAAGTCGGCATCTTGACCGTCCAGCAATTCCATCGCCAGCACCAGATTGGCCGCCCGGATGGCGACATCCATGGTGCACATCCAGTTGACGCCATAGCCCGGTGGATTGGCCGCAGAAAAATCGAGCACCTGATTGCGAAATTCGGCCTTTGCCCCAGCCAGCGCCAGCACCGGCAGATGTTGAAGCCGCGCCAATTCCCACGGCACCTTGACGTCGACACCCGGCTGGTGACCGTAGGCGAGCGTTCCCGACAGCCGGTCAGAACGCCAGCGATGACCGGATTTGAAATCGAGTTGCCAGTCGATAGCGGTGTAGTCGTCGTCGAGCAACGCCCGGATTTCGGCGGACCGTGTTTGGTTACCGGGCGATATCTCGGGTAACGCATCCGCTGCGACAACGACAGGGCCGGACCCCAGCAAATCGAACCGGTGCGCAGTGATGTCTTTGGTCTGAATGAATACGTCGCGTTCCAGTGAAGCAAGTCCAATCCCGCCTTTCATATCATCGGTCGATGAACGGGGCCGATAGCTGCACCGCCCACTGCTGGCAAGCTGACGGAATTGGGCCGAGACGATGCGCCCCGCATAGGACAGACCCTTGGCCACGGCGATGTGCGGCGGCAGGCGTACGGCGTATCGGGCAAGATGTGACAGACTCATGGCAGACATACTAACCGACTCCCTCGCAAATTCCATTGGAACGGCAAGCCGCATTCATTAATGTCGTGAAACGTTTGCAAACCATTTAAGAAAAGAACCCCTGTTCATGTGCGGCATAGCGGGCATTTTGAAAACCGGCGCTGGCAGCGTTAACGCCGATATTCTGGAACGCATGGCCGATGCCATGGTTCACCGGGGGCCCGATGGCGATGGCAATTGGATATCGCCCGGCGGTGAAGTTGGCCTGGCCCATCGCAGGCTGGCGATTATCGATCTGTCTCAACAAGCCGCCCAGCCCATGTCCAACATCACAGAAACCCTGTGGCTGACCTATAACGGTGAAATCTATAACCACGTCGCCTTGCGCCGGGAACTGGAAGCGGCGGGACGCGCCTTTCGAACCGACCATTCCGATACCGAGGTGCTGATCCATGGGTATCTTGAATGGGGCATCGACGGCCTGCTGGAAAGACTGGAAGGCATGTTCGCCTTTGCCATCTGGGACACCGATAAAAACAAACTGACCATTGCGCGCGACCGGATCGGCATCAAGCCTGTGTACTTCACGAAATCCGGCGGCGACTTTCGGTTTGCATCTGAAATCAAGGCCATCCTGAGCGACGACGCCATCACCCGCGACGTCGATGCGGTGGCGATGAACCATTTCCTCAGCTTCATGGTCGCACCGGCACCGCTGACCATGTTCAAGGGCATTTTCAAGTTGCCCGCCGCCCATATCATGGAGGTCGATGCCAAGGGCGAAATGTCGTTCCGGCGATATTGGGATGCGGTTCCGGGGCGCGGCATTGATCAGGCTGAAATCGCCGGGATGACAGATTCAGAGCTGGAAAAATTCTATACCGACGGCATTCGCTCGCGACTGGAAGCGGCCATCGAAAAACGGATGATGTCGGACGTGCCGTTCGGAGTATTCCTGTCGGGCGGCATCGATTCATCGGCCAACGTCGCATTGATGAGCCAGATGACCGACCGTCCGGTGGAAACCTTCACCGTCGGCTTCAAGGACCACCAGCACCTGAACGAATTGCAGTACGCCAATCGCATCGCCGAACAATTCAAGACCAATCATCACGAGGTGCTGATCGACGAAGACGACATGATCGGCTATCTGGATGATCTGGTGCACCAGCAGGACGAACCGATTGCCGACTGGGTTTGTATCCCGTTGTATTTCGTCTCGAAACTGGCGCGCGATTCCGGTGTCACCGTGGTTCAGGTCGGCGAAGGATCAGACGAACAGTTCTGCGGTTACGACAGCTACATGACCTATCTGAAGACCTATCGAAATTTCTGGAACGGCTATACGGCCGTCGTACCGGGGTTTCTGAGGCGCATCATTGGGGCCATTGCCGGCATCCTGCCGCGTGGCCTGGACAAGGTATCGGAAGTTTTGAGCCGGGCCGGGGTCGATGGCGAATTGTTCTGGAGCGGCGCCAACGCATTCTGGAATGTTCACAAGCGCCGCCTGTTGAACAACACCGTTGCGACGGACAGTCCAGGCCTTGAGGAATTATCCGCGGCCGGTCTGGATATGACCGGCATATCGGGGCCCGACAGTGGCGGCGTTATTTCAGGCTATCTGGACCCGTTTGATGAGAAACACCCCAGGCGCGACCGCCTGACCCGAATGATCCACAGCGAGATGCGCTTGCGCCTGCCTGAACTGCTGCTAATGCGGGTCGACAAGATCGGCATGTCCACATCGATTGAGGCCCGCGTGCCATTCCTGGATCACAAGCTGGTCGAATTCACCATGGACATTCCGCAATCGTGGAAACTGCGTGGGGGCGAGACCAAGCACCTGCTGAAAAAGGCGCTCGGCGACTTGTTGGGTGACGATATTCTATATCGCCCGAAAATGGGCTTCGCCGCCCCGATGGCCGAATGGCTGCGCGGTGGTTTTGGCGAGAAGGCAGAGCGCGGGGTGTTGAATTCGAAGTTGATGGAACGCGGGATTCTGAACCGCAACCATATCGCTGCCCTGTTTCGGGAGCATCGCGAGGGTGAGCGCGACAACGCCCTGCACCTGTGGACGCTGTTCAACCTGACAAGCTGGTACGATCACTGGATCGCCGATTAAATTGAGTAGAAATCCCGATACCAATCTATAAAGCGCGGGATGCCGTCGGCGAGACGGGTTTTCGGCGAGAAATTAAAGTCTCGTTCTGTCTCGGTGATATCGGCGAAGGTTTCCTTAAAGTCACCCGCCTGCATACCCATCATGTTGATTTCCGCCTTTTGGCCGAGCGCGTCTTCGATCAGCCCGATCATATCCATCAGGCCTTCGGTCTGGTTGTTACCGATATTGTAAACTCGACACGGCGGCGTTCCGTCATCGACAGGCGGGGTTCCCAGACAATTGATCACGCCATCGACAATGTCATCGATATAGGTAAAGTCGCGGCGCATGTCGCCGTTGTTGAACACGTCGATCGGCTCGCCGGCCAGAATTTTCTGGGTAAAGCCGAAGTACGCCATGTCAGGCCGGCCCCACGGACCGTAAACGGTAAAGAACCTTAGTCCCGTCAACGGCAGCCGATACAGGTGGCTGTAACAATGGGCCATCATTTCCGATGATTTCTTGGTCGCCGCATACAGCGACAACGGCCGGTCGGTCCTGTCTTCAATGGAAAACGGCAGTTTCTCGTTGGCCCCATAAACCGACGACGAGGATGCATAGACGAAGTGCTCCAGCCCCTCAACCTTGCGGCTTGCTTCCAGAAGGTTCAGGTAGCCATCGACATTGGTGCGCACATAGGAATAGGGATCGATAAGGGAATACCGGACCCCGGCCTGTGCCGCCAGATGAATAATATGGGTAATGCCGGTATTGGACTCGACCAGCGCGAACAACGCATCCCGGTCGGCGATATCGACTTCATGAAAAGAGAAATCACCACCATCGGCGGCCAGATTGTCGAGACGCGCGCGCTTCAACGCGACATCGTAATAGTCGTTCAGGTTATCGATGCCGATGACCCGGTCGCCGCGGTCCATCAACGCCTTGCTGACGTGATATCCGATAAATCCGGCAGCCCCGGTAACGAGTATGACCATGGTGAATATGTCTCTCAAATAATTCGGCCTCACATATAGCCGATAGGGACGCCCCCTGCCCCTCTTTTTTTTGCCGTCAGGAATAAAAAATCAGGGTTTGTCGGGAACGTTGCAGTACAGGCCGTCGGGCATCTGCAGCGGCAGCGCGCCTGACTTCATGCGCGGCGCCTTGAAACACTCGACCTCGACGGTGCGGTCCGGCAACGGAGCTTCCAGATAGGTAATCACCAGATCATCGACTTTCAGATCCCGGACCGTGCCCTCCACCGGGCAGACGACGATGAAAACCTCGGGCTTTGGTTTGCGAACCCACAGCCCGGTTTTCGGATCAACCTCCAGATGAACCGTGCGTTCACACAAGGGCAGCGCACGCATCTCGGCGGGCTGATCACTGACCCACAAGCCATATCCCAGCCCACCGGTCAAAAGCATCAACGCCAGACTGACAAGCACCGTGCGCATTGTATCTCCCTCAACAAAAAAATCCGCTCCTGTCGTGACTGTACGACACCGGAGCGGATTTTATAAGGTCGCTGTTACAGCCAGGACGACAGACCGGGCTGGACGAAAGAGACGACTATTTCTTTTTGCCTTTTTTCTCTTTTTTCTCTTTTTTGCCTTTTTTGTCTTTTTTGTCTTTTTTGTCTTTCTTTTCCTTCTTCATCTTCTTTTCTTTTTTATCATCGTCGTCTTTATCGTCGTCTTTATCGTCGTCGTCGTCCTTGTCGCGATTCTTGTCTTTGCGCTTATCTTTATCCTTGCGCTTGTCCTTGTCCTTGCGGTTCTCGTTATCGTCGTTGCAAGGCTGATCACGGGTACAGTTTTTATCCCGTTTTTTCTT
Source organism: Rhodospirillaceae bacterium (assembly GCA_018671895.1). Classification (GTDB taxonomy): domain Bacteria; phylum Pseudomonadota; class Alphaproteobacteria; order Rhodospirillales; family JABHCV01; genus JABHGV01. The sequence goes on from JABHGV010000094.1 coordinate 8,708, forward strand.
CTTTTCCTTTTTGTCCTTCTTGTCCTTCTTGTCCTTTTTATCTTTTTTGTCGGCCCAGGCGCTGTTGTCCAGCGACACCGTTCCATCCGAATTAAACGAAATAGGGACAATCACGGCGGTGGCGACAAACGCCAGCAGGGTGAACATGGACAGAAATTTTCTGGCAGTCATAAGAGTATCCTCCATTTGAAAATCAAAATTGCCATGACTTATAAAATGCAGCTTTTGGCAAAATCGGTGGCCTCGCTAGCGGTCCATTGCCCTTTGTCTTTTTCTTTCATGTCTTCGCACCATTCCTTGGAGCCGACTTCCGGCGAGCAGGCGGCAAG
>JABHGV010000095.1 GCA_018671895.1 Rhodospirillaceae bacterium
GCCAACCTGTTTCGTGCGCCGAAGCAGGGTGGCCCGAAGATCGAGTCGTCCGTGTTTCAGGAAAGCCTGAACGAGATCGGCAGCGCGCAGCCCAACTACACGCCGCTGAAGGTCGACGGAAACATCGGGCCAAAGACAAGCGATACGTTTGACTTGTTCAACAAAACATTCGGTCCGGATAAATTGACCGGCGGGCTGGGCAAGATGTTCGGGTTCTTTGGTTGAGGCGTTGAACAGGGCAGGGATTATTGATCCCAGTTTTTCTTTAATTCGTCTGCCTGAAGCCTTTGCGCCGGGCTCAGGTGTTTGTCAACGTCGCCCCAGTATGCGCGTTGTTCAAGCCCGCGAGATGTTGCGGCAAGGCCAAGCCACATGTAGGCGCTGGCAAGGTCGACCGGCTTGTCGCGGCCGGTGGCGTGGATTATGCCCAACGCGTACTGAGCCTCGGCATAACCGGCGTCTGCGGCGCGCCCGATCCAGCGAAGCGCGGTTTTTGTATCGCGGTTAACGCCAAGCCCTTTTTGATAAAGCGTCCCCAATGTGTATTGAGCCGGGGCGAAACCCTGGCGGGCGGCGCGGGTCCACCAGGTGACGGTCTTAACCGGGTCAATGGCGGCACCCCGACCATTGGCATAAACAAATCCCAGCATGTGCTGGGCATGGGGGTCGCCCTTTTCGGCAGAGGTTAGAAATTCGCTGTAGGCAGTTTTGTAATCGCCGGATTGATAAGCGTCGAGGCCGCTTTGAAAATCTGCTCGAGCTTCGTTAGGCGGCGGCAATATATACAGTAACGATGCCAGCAACATGGCCGTGAGGAATACACGCATGTCAGGCGCTATTGGGAGGCCCAGACGATGCGGGCCATCCAGTCAACGTCTTCAAGGGCAATGTCGCGGTCTTCGTGGGCCGGGTTAAGGGATGTCAGTTCGACCCGTTTCGCCGTCTTGCGGCGCAGAACCTTGGCCATGACTTCGCCGTCATGAGTTTTGACGATGATACGGTCACCGCGACGAATGGTAGATTCAGGTGAAACGACGACGGTGTCACCATCCCGATAGGCGGGTTCCATGCTGTCGCCAGTGATTTCTAATGCATAGGCATGGGCATCGCCGACACCGGGGAATGGAATTTCATCCCACGATCCACCAACAGGATAACCGGCATCATCGAAGAAACCCGATGAGCCAGCTTGTGCAAAGCCGATCAGGGGAATATTGCGATAGACACCGATGTTGTTGTCGTCGCCAATAAACGACAGGAACTCGCCAAGGGTGGCGCCGGTCGCGCGTAGAATTTTTGAAATGCTTTCCGTGCTCGGCCAGCGGTTTTTTCCAGCAACCGTGACACGCTTGGATTTGTTGAAGGTGGTCGGATCAAGACCCGCACGCTTGGCCAATCCTGACGTAGAAAAGCCATGTTCGTGGGCGAGGGTATCAATCGCGCGCCAAATATCTGAATGCTTCAGCATAGGAACATTATCGTATAAACGATCACTCACCGCAGTAGGAAAAAATTGCTAAAGATTTCTTGACATAGGAATATTTAACTACTAGACAAAGATGTTCATGTTATGTTCAATTTATTGTGGAGGTTGTAGCCGTGACACGTCGTCGTTATATACCCAAGAAAATGATCAACATTCCCTACGTTCCTTTTCTGAATGCGGAGCAGGCCTGGTTTTGGTACGTGCGTGCCCAGCAGGCCCGTAACGACGGTGCACGATTTGAAGCGGCCGCGACGGAAGTCCGTCCATGCGATCCTGACGATATGTATCGTGCCGTTATGGGGCTTGTTCGGCATAACCGACTGGATGATGAACATATTCGGGTTCTTACGACGTATGGGATCAATCTGTCGCCACCCGATCCGCGAATTCGTGAACAGGAACGGGCATACCGAATGTGGGACGAGGCGCTGGACCGGTTGACGACGGTGCTTCGCAAAAAGGGCATTGTCGAATGAGCGCTGTATATTGGCTCGATCCAGCGGCATTTCCCCAAATTCCAGAAAACAAACAGTTAATTGAGGCCTTAGATGGCAATGGTTCGGAAAATATTTCCGTATCAACTGATCGAAAACGGGCCCTGGTAGTGTTTGGCGGACGTACCGAGATCGCCTTGTTGCGAATTCTGAAGCCCGGATTCCGCCATTGCTTTGTTGTTGTCGGGGGGCGTTATGGTTGGATTTTTTTAAATCCGCTCCTGCATTATACCGAGCTGGAATGGATTGATGGATTTGATCCCAGCGACGTCGAAGCCCTGACTGCATTTTATCGTCGGCTTGGTTATACGGTGCTTGAGACCGTTCCAACATGCCCGCCCCGACGAGCCCTTGTTCCGACGCCATACAGTTGTGTCGAAGCAGTGAAGCGAGTGCTTGGAATCCGCGCCGGTTGGGTGCTGACACCGTGGCAATTATACCGTTATTTGAATAAAAACTTAAATATTGAAAATAATCCTTGACTATCTCTGTATGATGGCCTTATAGTTAAATTATCGACCGGGACAGTTGCGTCAAAAACCTTCCACGGTCGTCAAACAATTCACTTTCCGTTCCCCCGCCGATGATTATCCGGCGGGTTTTTTTGTGCCCGGCCCAAAGACATTGGGCGGGATCATTTCAAATCCAAACAACCAAGGAGACCTTAATCATGGGTTCACTGTTTTCGGCACCTTCACCGCCGCCGCCGGCACCACCGCCTCCACCCGTCGATAACGGGGAAGAGGAAAAACGCCGTCTTCGGATCGAGGCGCTTGAACGGCGCCGTCGGGGACGTGGGGGCACCATTTCCACATCGCCGAAGGGTTTCCTTAGCACCAGCAACGATTTGCCAAAGCGCAAGTCATTGCTGGGTGAGTAAATGACAGGAGCAAATAACATGACACAGAATATTGCGACCGGAACCGGCCACGCCATGGCGGTGCCAGCTGCGTATGCAACAGAACAGTCTGATAAGGCATTGTCTGCACAAAGCATCGTCAAGCGGTATGAAAATGCCATCGAGGCCCGCAGTCAGTGGCAGTCTCATTGGCGGGAATGCTACGACTACGCATTGCCGCGTCGTGACGGCGCCGTGATTTCCGGAACCCCGGGCGAGAAAAAAACCGACAAGCTGTTCGACGGCACAGCACCGGATGCGGTCGAACAGCTGGCTGCCAGCCTGTTTTCGGAATTGACGCCGCCCTGGTCACGTTGGTTCGGCCTTGTTGTTGGTAGCGATCTAAAGGACGTTGAAAGCGCGGAGCTTCCCCAGATTCTGGAGCAAGCTTCGGCGGCCCTTCAGTCAAACCTTGTGCGATCGAACTTTTCTGTTGAGATGCATCAGTGCTTTCTGGATCTGGTGACTGCCGGAACGGCGTCATTGTTGTTGGAAGAAGCCCCGCCGGGAGATGTTTCTGCTTACCGGTTTACGGCGGTTCCCGGCATTGTCAGCATGGTTATCGTCAGCTCGCTGATATTCGGCGTGGTGCATTGGGGCCACGGATTACCAAACGTGATCTACGCGGCGCTGGCTGGCGTTGTGTTGATGGTTCTGTATCTGCGCACTGGCTCGATCCTGCCCGGAATTGTCGTCCATTATGTGATTGATGCGTGGTATTTTGCATAAATAAACAATATAACCACCTGTAATATAATATAAAAAATACTATTAACTAATATTAAGTTATTTAAGCCCCGCTCCGGCGGGGTTTTTTCGTTTCAACCCTGTGAAAACATGAAAAAGGAGACCTGAGATGGCACTTAGTTCCATCGCATTGTGTTCGCGCGCGCTTTTAAAGCTGGGTGCGGGCAGTATCGCGTCATTCGACGAAGGCACGGCGGAAGCTGAAATCGCCGCCAACCTGTATGGTCACATTCGTGATTCCGTCGTGTCGGCACACCCGTGGAGTTTTGCCACCGGCCAGACCGTTCTGGCCCGTCTTTCGGCAGAACCAGTCGCCGATTACGCGTACGCATTTCAGTTGCCTGCCGATTTTTTGCGGGCCCTGTCGGTTGGTGTCGGCGAACGCGGCCGCGGTATCTCAAGCGGAGGAAGTGACAACCGCTCGTAATTGTTGGATTCCCTCGGCGGTGATATTCTCGCCGCCGGGGAGGTCTATCTGCTATCCTTGCGTGTGATGTTCACCGGGGGCATGAATGCCGAAACGCGATCCATATTTGATCATTGTCGTGGTCCTGATTCTGACACTGGGGGGGGCTCTTTTGTACAAGGATCGTACAGAAGCGCCTTCTGGCGAGCGCGCATCAGCACTGGACTTCAACGTCGTCGCCCCGATAGACAAGCTTGTCGACAAGTTCGAGTTGACGGTGTTCACGCGTGACAATGATGAGCAAGGAATTTTGTGGAAGAAAAAATTGAGAAAATGGATGTCACCGATCCGCGTTCATCTGAACGGAGAAGAAAGTCAGCGGTTTCAGGGCCACATTGCCAGCACATTGGCGGAATTATCCCGGTTGAGCAACCTGTCAATGAGGTTGGTTCAGGAAGGCGCGAACGAAGACTACAATATTGACCTGTTCGTCGAGAATGTAGAAAACTTTGAGACGTTATATCGGTCTGAGGGATTTGGTGATTTTTCTAAAGCCATAAACATGAATGCGGCTCATTGTCTAGGATCGGCCGTTACTAAGAAAAGCGGCGCTATGGTTTTTGCTATTATCATTTTCAGGAAGCGCCTGTCTGACCTGAAGAAAAGGTCATGCGTGATCGAAGAGTTCACTCAGGCCTTGGGTCTGTTTGCCGATACCGAAATAATTCCGACCTCAATGATGAACGAAAAAGTACAATTCATCGACTTCCTTCCTCTCAACGACAAGATCATGGTCCGCACGCTGTACGATGCGCGCCTGAAACCCGGCATGACCCGCGCCGAGGCGATGCCCATCGTGCGTCAAATCATTCCCGAACTGGTAACTGCGGTGAAGGAACACGGCGAGGCTGCGTTGTATCAGTATTGATTTTCAGGGGGGCATGAATGCCGAAACGCGATCCATATTTGATCATTGTCGTGGTCCTGATTCTGACACTGGGCGGGTCTCTTTTGTACAAGGATCGTACAGAAGCGCCTTCTGGCGAGCGCGCATCAGCACTGGACTTCAACGTCGTCGCCCCGATAGACAAGCTTGTCGACAAGTTCGAATTGTCGGTGTTCCGAAGTGATTATCGTGGGCCTGATTTTTTACCTAATAGTAAAATAAGCAAATGGACATCACCGATTCACGTTCGACTGAATGGAGAAGAAAGCGAACGTTTAAAGGGCCATGTTGCTGGCACGCTGGTTGAATTGTCGCGGTTAACCGACCTTCCCATGCGTATGGTTCAAGAAAGCGATGGTGCTACTGCCAACGTTGATCTTTTCGTAGAGTATTTAGAAAATATCGAGTCGTTATACA
>JABHGV010000096.1 GCA_018671895.1 Rhodospirillaceae bacterium
CAAAACCTATTTGGCGATGGATTACGCCTCATGCACTGGGAGACAATGGCCGCCGTTGGCATTTCCGGGCTTATTGTCACATTGATGGCGAGTTTAAGGATTTCCTGTTTTCCAGAATAATGAAAACGGGAGAAACAAGGCTTACCGAAATACACTCAGCAGACGATAAAGATTGGTATGATGAGGTGACATTCGTATTGGTGCCCAACCCGCAACTTTCAAAAACGCAACAGCAAGTGATTGCGCATGATTACGGTATGAAAAATGGTAAACTTTCCATAACAACCAATCCAGCAATGTTGTCTTATTACCTTAGGCATCTAGGGATCGATGATAGGAATGAGATATCAGAAGCACTATTGATCTTAGAACGAACAGAAAGGCTATAAAACAACAATGAATTACATCCACAAATACTATTACCATGCGTTAGTTGCAGAAGGGTAGGGGCTGAAATAGATGATGGAGATAATCGTAACTTCAGAACGGATTGGAGGGGATCCGGATGGCCGTCAGCTCTTGGATCATTTGCAAGAATCTGCCAACGGTTTTGGTTTTGGTAATTCTATTGTCTATTACGATTTTCCTCAATTAAGTGATTATGATGCCGTTTTGATCAAGACCGACATTCTTATTTTGTCGGAGCGTAAAGGTATATTTGCAATTCGCATTGGGACAGAAGGGGATCTGTTCAATGAAGAAAACATTTCATTCGAGGAGGTGGATGACGAGATAGATCAGTTGTCCAGCTTGCTTTTTGCAAAATTGTTGAAAAGCAAAATGCTACGGAATTCTCGCACGAGTCTTAAACTAAATTTGCTTCCAATCATTTTTCTGCCAGCTCAAGATTTAGAAAGTGTGACTGCAGAAAGTGAATTAGCCAGCTCTTTAGAATCTCTAGACCAAATTTTCTTGGGTGCATCAATTTGCGAGTTATCCGATGATGAATTTTCTGAAGCACGATCAGTGATAGAAGGTGCAAAAGCTCTATCGCGCCCAAAACCAAGATCTATCGGAGACCCTGAACATGAGATATGTGCGGTTGCCATGTCCCGGATCGAAAGTGAAATTTCAAATTTTGATGAGCATCAACGAGGAACTGCCTTAAGTATTGTTAGAGGACCACAACGAATTCGCGGTCTAGCAGGATCGGGTAAAACAATCGTCCTTGCGATGAAAGCTGCTCACCTTCATTTAACACACCCTAATGCAAAAATTCTAATCACCTTCTTTACTAAAAGCCTCTATGACACGTTGGAAAGGCTAATCACACGGTTTTATCGGCACAACAAGGAAGAAGACCCCGACTGGAGTAAGATCCAGATAAGGCATGGTTGGGGTGGAAGAAACGTTGATGGAGTTTACTCGGATGCCTGTCGGCGCGCAGGACAAGTGCCAATAAATTATGGCCAAGCACAAGCAAGAGTAGGTGGTGGAAACGCATTTGATTACGTATGTCAAAATCTAGTTGATTCTGGCAATGTTAAACCATATTACGATTTTATTCTAATTGACGAGGGGCAAGATTTTCCAAGTGGGTTCTATGGCCTATGCTTTGAATTATCAAATGGGGAAAGAGACCAAAAAAGCCTGATATGGGCATATGACGAATTACAAAATATATTGAATGTTAAGATTCGATCCCCAGAAGAACTTTTTGGCATTGATCAAGATGGACAGCCAAAAGTGTCCCTTCAAAGATCTTCAAAAGCACTGCCAATCACTTCCGCTAATGACATTATTTTAAGCAAATGTTATCGGAACCAACGAGAGATTCTCGTCATCTCACACGCTGTTGGTTTTGGTGTTTATTCAGAAATTGTTCAAATGTTGGAGAATGATGAGCATTGGAGCGATGTTGGTTATGAAGTAATCGATGGGCCACTACAAATAGGAAAACCTGCAAGGATATTACGCCCAGAAGATAACAGCCCGATGAGCATTGATCTAGAGGGCGCACCAGAATTGATACAAACCTACTCTGCAGATGACTTTGAAAGTGAACTAGCTTGGGTGATTGATCAGATTCAAATTTTTCTAAATGGAGGGATGAACCCAGAAGATGTCTTAGTGATATCGTTAGATGATCGAAATGCGAAAACCTATCTTTCAGAGATTTCAAATCTTTTGGCTGAAGCAGGCATAAAGGTAAATAATTTAATTGCAGACCCCTATAGCAACCCTCCATTTTTTATGGAAGGTAGGGTTTCTCTTTCTACCGTGTACCGAGCAAAAGGAAACGAGGCAGCAGTAGTATTTGTAGTCGGTGTAGACGGTGTTAAACGGCGGATGCGCTCAGGAAGGAATCGCTTATTTACAGCATTTACTAGATCAAAGGCGTGGCTTCGTATTTCGGGTATTGGGAAACGAGCCTCAATTATTTTCAATGAGATAGAATTGGCTCAGGAGAAGTTCCCCTATTTAGAATTTGTAATGCCAGACCCAGAACAGGTTGAAACAATTCAACGAGATCTAAGTCAGAAAGCAATACAAGCTGTAAATGCACGTGATAAATATATTGCCGAATTGCGGGAGATCGGCCTAGGGGATGAAGAAATCAATGAGCAGCTGATCAGCGAGGCCACTAATGAACCAAAGTGATGTGGCCAATGGTATCCGGAGATCATGGAATCATCTTGAAAGTGCTGATCTTGCAAATGACTTTGCTGCCTCTCACCCACTGAGGGTCGATGAGGAATATAGAAAAGTCATCCTCAAACAGGACGTTTCATACGAAGAAATATACCTAACGGCAGCCAACAGGAAACACTACAACTTTATGAGCGTAGATTTTTCAATGTTTCTATTCTCTTGTTCTAACAACAATGATGTAGCATACGCCTTTTTACCTAGTCCTTATAACTCGTCAGATGCAGATGTAATCAAGGAGCATAGGAAACTCTTGGATGCAGACATGATCAATCAAGAAGAATTTGACAGATTATTGTCTGACGCTTCGGTTCATATTATGCAACCTCCCATTCGATACGAGCATGCTTCTGACCAGTACGATGAGTTTTCTCATCCGTGTTCACATTTTCATATTGGGTTTGATAGGGATAATAGATGGGCCGTGGATCGTGAGTTGACACCCGCCGCGTTCACTCTCTTGATAATGCAAAAATATTTCTTTTCAGCATGGGAACGTTTCGATAATGATGATTCCGAGTTCAAGAATATTCTGAATGAAGCCCTTGTAAATGAAAAAGCGGGATCGCCTATAGTACCCTTGGACCTATTAAGCACTCAAGAACGCAGGCTTTTCTATTTTTCCTAAATCCACAATACGCCGCCCAATAATGAAGATTCATTTCAGGCGCGTTTGTTTAATTATCAAATTTTATCAGAGTATGAAGTCTGGCTGAGAAATGATTTTTGTAGCTGAGGCATCGGATATGTATTTCCAGTATCAGTTCTCCATCACTTCATGGGAATAGATGGCCATTCACGAAACTGAGAACTGCTTATAATAAAAGAAAAACCTACCACACCAAACAGTTGATTTAGGATTAGCTGTTCTAGAAATCTGAGGGCCAATATCCAAAATAGCCTTAAAGAAAGCCCTTATTAGGATGATCCAATATTTGACCTCGGAATGTCTGCTTTCCGTAGAAAAACAGACATAATAGGGCAGTAGAAATAAGGTCCGCTTTTAGCCAACAGCGGATATAGACGCATATTCTTATTCTGTGTCTTTTTTGCCATGTGAATAAATTACAACTCTTCCAAAAAGGGTGGTTTATGAATGATTCCTTCACTATACATTTCAAGTATGATTGATTCTCTGCAGCATATTTGTATATTCTTCTGTTGCTAAAAATAGTATCTAAGGTCTTTCCGGTGAAACTCCAACGATCCAGTCCATTGATCGGTACATTGTCCGTTGCCCTGTTAATTTCGGGAGCAGTGCAGGCGGACATGTTCAACCGTGGCAATGAGACTTCCATTGTAAAAGGGCAGGATGAATTTAGCGCTTTAACCCGGAACTTCCTGCAAGCAGCAATGACTGCGGCTCAAGGCACCCCTCAGCAGGCGGCTCTGAGCGCGACGGAATCAACAATAGACTACTTGTTGCCAAGTATCGGTGATGATGCACCCGACTGGATGAAACGTATCGAGTTTGACTGGCAGCTGACGGAAAATAACGAGCCAGAGTTTGAAATCCTGACAGTTCAGCCCTTATGGGAATCCGATGGACTGCAAGATACTTTTTTCACCCAAATCGGTTACAGCCGATATGAATTATATGGGCATGAAAGAGATACGGCCAATCTTGGCCTCGGGTATCGGCGTTTGCTTCTTGACAACACTGTTCTCGTTGGAGCCAACGCCTTCTTTGATTACGATTTTGACTTTAACCACCAGCGTCCAAGCGTTGGTATTGAAGCCAAATGGGCAGGGCTTGATTTCGGAGCCAACAAATACTGGGGCATCAGTTCGGCTCACTCGAAAGACGACCCGGACATCAGAGAACAGGCTCTCGACGGACATGATTTAAAAATCAAGGCCCAGGTTCCTTTTGTCCCATGGGCGCGCGTACAGGGACGACGCTACTGGTGGGACACCGAACAAGCGGTTAACGACATTAAGGGGTGGGAACTGGGAGTCGAGTTAGACCTAATTCAAAATCTTCGGATCGATGCCGGTGTTAGCAGCGATAACACCATGACGGACAGAGACGAAAACGAAGGATACATAAGTTTCAAATTCCATATGCCTTTGAACAGGCCCGTCGCATTAAGCAAGCAAGCTATCAGTTCCACGCCTTGGTTAATGCGGGACATGACTGACTATCGCTTGGACAAGGTCGAACGTGAAAACAAAATCATTGTCGAGCGCCGTTCTGCCGGTGTCGTGATCACGAGGGGCAATTAAACATGTTCTTGCGTAGACTTACTGTCCTAACGGTAACAATGGTTGGGCTGGTGATTTCAGGGTCGGCACAGGCCCAAACCTATGGAACCCCATCAAGGTATGAAGTGTCGGTTCAGCAACTTGAACTGTGTGAAGATCTAGCCTGCAGTAAAACCCATATTGCGGCCAGCACGACAAAGGCTTTCGACATTGCTTCCGCAAACGCCGGGGCCGAAGTTGGAGCTTACGCGTCTCTTTCCGGCCTGGTAGCGGGTACCGAAATCGTTGCCGTCAAGGTTACCTTGTCCCGAACGATCAACATAAATGGCACGGCAAGCGATCCCGGTGGTATCGGCTCTGGGTGCGCGACGAGCACTACCAACGATGGCGGCGCGGCTGGAGCATTTGCGAGTCTGGCCGATGGCAGCGAAACAAATGGTGCCGGTACAGCACAAGATTTGGTCGCACCCAACCCGACAGGGACAAACTTGGGAAACATTACATCTGCGTACACATCTGCTAACATCACCATCACCAACGGCGTCGCAGGGATGACAATTATATATCCACTTACCACACCTTACGTGTGTACCGGTGTCGAGCCCCGGGCCGAGGTTAAATTTAACGTATCCAATGCGCTTGGGGCTGTTAACGATGGTGCCAATGCCTGCGAAATGTTTCCAGCCCCGCCTTCTGTAACTATTACCTTAAGCACACCTTGAGTTCGTTTGTTTTAGTGGATAGGGACGATCAAGGGCAAAAAAAGGGGGAGTTTTGTAATGAAACAGCGTGTTGTTTCAGTTCTGAGATTGCAAATCATAGCTGCATTCGGGTTGATTGTTCTTGGCTGTACGCCTAAGGAAGCCACACCTGTATCGGTAGCAGATGCCAGTAATCGTGTGGTTGATGGCCTGAAGGTCAGAAAACCTGAGGGTAAAGGCCCATTCCCGACAGTCGTTTATTTCCACAGTGCGAGTAACAAATCCTGGTATCCGGCTCAAGAGACCATTCTTGATGGTTTTGTAAACCAGGGTTATGCGACGGTGTTCGTTGATATGTATCACGGACGTGGGGTTGGTGGACAAGCTGTACGTTCGGGCTCGCTATTGCCCAGGGCAACGGCGGGTGATGCGTTCGTAGCTGTAGATTGGGTGCGTGAACAATCTTGGGCGGACCAAAATAAAATAGGTCTCTTTGGCATTTCATTCGGCGCCGCCACAATTATGGATACCCTTGTGCTGAGTGCGCCGGGGAAAATGCCAACCAGCATTCAGGAGAAACCCGCAAAGGGACTGTCGGGTGTTCAGGGGGCAGCACTTCTGTCGCCCTGGTGCGCTAAGGATGTCATGGGCTTTAACCTAATCAAGGCGGTGCATGAAGATTTCGCAACACAGGTGCCGATTATCGCCATTATTCCCCAGGCGGATACCGTATCGGATGAAGACCTGTGTCTTGATATCCTGAACCGGAATAAGACCAAAGGCGCGTCAATCGAGGCGGTGCTCGTCGAAGGTGCGGGTCATACATTCGCACAGGAGAAGGACGATTACGGCAACAGGTTCCCAGACTACAACCTCAAGAAGTCAAAAGAAGCTTGGGGCGCCATCTACAGTTTCTTCAAGAAGCGACTGGGTTAAATAAATCATCAATAGGGGAAGAGGAAACGATACCACCTCTTCCCCCCAAATGTTGCTGACTCATCTCTATTCTTAAGCTTTTTTGCAAGCTCAGCCTGCACACATGTCCTGAAAACATTATGCAATGTCCGCTTCGGGTCATTAGCAGACGAAATCAGCGACCCAAATATATGTCTGCTTTACCCCAATAGCGGAAGTTAATTGAAACCGCTGTATTGAAACGTATTCCATACATCAGCTGAGGCGGTTCCAATGGTTATGCACGGTGTGGATGGAACCGTTGGGCCGAATTTCCTCAATAACAACAACCGCATCCCATCGGTTCCATCGGTTCCAACAGTTTTAATAAAGTTATATGTGGCATAGGGCCATGAGCATGGCGGCATGATCATAATAAAAAAAGTCTGACAAACCGTTGGACCATTGGAACTGTCGGTAACATTAAGTAATAAAACGTGTTTTCTTTTCCAATGGTTTTGGCAATCATTGGTCAGAACGGGATTTCATCGTTGTTAGCACCACCGCCATCACACTCGACTGTAATGTCGAATTGCCAGTCTTCGCTGTCGTCCCAATCGGCATGGGGGTCAAACGCATGCCGGGTGTCAGCAAGTGGCGGAAATGAATATCCCACAACTCGTTTTCTTTCTATTGACCCATCATTGGATTTGCCGACAAACATTCTGAAGTCTGGGAATTTTTGCACGCCCTTAATAGCGATTAGGGCACGCCCAATCTTTGTTGATGTCGCATTTCTACCGAACGCCTGTTCTGATACAAAACGTGCGAAATTTGGAAATGCGACAAAGTTAGGATTGTCGTAACTCTCATAGGTTCCAGGTAAGGTTCCTGTCTCCAAGCATCGCCTGATTGCCGTTTGCACCGCGTCCTCAGAAAACTGCGCCTGTTCATTTAATGCCGCTGTCTTTGGGACATCTTGTCGTGGGTGGAACTTCCCTAAGTCCATGTTTAAGAGGTCATGCATCATAGCGGCGATGCCGCCATTATTGGTTTCAGCTTGTAAGACATCAAAATAATTTCTGTCTTGTTGATGAGCGACTGACACGTCGAATACTGCAAAACGTCGCTCGTCAATTCCCGCGGGAACAGCCCAGTCCTCGTTTGTCGCGATCATGATTTTGAGCATGTTTTTAACCTGGATAGGATTTTGGTACTTTTGCTCGATGAAAAGCGTCGGTTCAGTTATGACGCGTTTTAACTGGCCTTCGTGTGATTTGTCGCCAGCCCAGAACGCCTCATCAGCAAAGAAGAAGAGGCAATCATGAAGATGTGCGTTAAAGCGACCGGTGATCTGCTCTGCCGATGACACATGAACACTATGTTGACCTGCCGCTTTTAATACGGCCCGGGCAAACATGCCCTTGCCCGTACCGCGACCACCACGCAGGACGATAGCGACTTCAGCAGGCTGGCTGGGATTTTGAAAAGACCATGCCAACCAATTGATGACGTATTCACCATGACCCGGAGCAATGACGGTTTCGATATGGCTGCGGAGTTTCGCCCAAACCCCCGGCTTGGGCTCAACCGACCATCCCTTCCACAGGTTGATGTGGTTGTGAACGACAGGGCCGGCGCAAGGGTCAAAAGTAAAGCCGTCATATACGCGCGCATCGTTGGTTAGCCAGTCGCGGGCATCACGGGAATTTTTCTCACGCAGTAAAAAATCGCTTTTTGATAAAAGCTGCCAAATGAAACGGTTAGTTTCGGGATCGAACGAATACCTGCAGACTCGAACCTTATCTTTGACCTGAATGATGGCATACTCCTTGGACAGGCGGTTTGAACGAGGTTGTACCCGTGACAGGCTCTTGAGGATCGCCTTTAACTCGGTTTTAGGAAGCGGCCCTTCAGAGAAATTAGCATTGGCATCAACGTTTGCTTCCTCGTTCACCTTGTGAAGGCGGTTGCTGACATCTTCGATTGTTTCACCCTGCATAAGCATTTTGAAGCCAAGAGCGTTTAAATAATTATTGCGACCAGCATATGATCCGCTGACCGTGATTTTATTTTCGGCGACGGTCACTTTGACTGTTTCGAGATAAGCTTGATTGACGGCACGCTTTTCGGCTTCATCGAGAAAGTGTTCCAAAGACAACACCTTGCCGTCGGTGCTGACCATGCAACGGGTGCCTCCAAAATAGGGGAGGTTGATGGCGTTCCCGGTTTCAGCTTCGGAGCGTTCAACCTGCTTAGGAAAAATCTCGGCATTGGGATAGCCGAGAGCAATAGCCCACTCTCCAAGGATGCGCTGCATCAAGGTTGCGGGTACGGGTTCCTCAGCAAACAGATAAAGGTGGGCACCACCCGACTTGGATCCGCACACGGATAGCGGCAGTTCACGAGTGTCGTTGGCCAAAGCTTTTAAATTGATGCCGATTTCGTCAATGTCGATTGCGCCGAACTTACATGACTGGCCGTCATCAAGAAGGGGGATGGCAGCATAGGACGATAACGCTCCGCTCAGGTGTGCCGCAAAGTCGATGAGGTCATCCTCGACGGAATATTTACCTTCGGACTTGCCATCAGCGGCACGTGATGACTTGGCGATAAATTCCACGTGCTTTTTTGAATACGACTGAAAAAGGGTGCTGAACCTATCAACTGGCTTGAGGGTTTCATTTGTCATCGTCATTCGCCATCAACAATGCCAACTTGGAAACAACGTATGGAACTGTATCTGTGGGAAGTGAGGGGCGCTTTCCATATGCGTATAAGAACATTTCAAGTTCGAGAGGCGAGAGATCGTAGTCACGAGAGAAATTGCATGCGTCAAAATACGCCTCGATGCGCCTACGAACCGTAGCCATATAACGACCCTGGTATTCAACATGCTTTGCCAACCGAAGAGACGAGTGGAGTTCCTCAAGGCGCTGCTTGGTGGTCATTCTCGGCCTAGCCATCAGATTGTCCCTCGCGCCACGAAGGCCTCGCCTCGTTTCGTGAGCCACGACTTGATTTCTCCGACAACGTAATAACCGGCACGTTCGCTGAGACGGTGATACGGGGGACCGAAAGGAGGCTCGGCATTCCTGCCGAATCCCAAAAACGACTCGGTTGTCTGCAGCATGTCGGCTGCTTTCTTGGTCGTTATGACAGTGTCATCGGGAATTGAAATGATTTCGTTGAGACGCCTCTGAGCAAAGCGGTCGAGTCGGTGGGTCCTGGGGCTGCCAATGTTGCTAGCCATGGTCAATCTCCTCAAAAAATAAGATTCAAAGAATTGTTTTCACGGTCACAACATTGTTTGCCATGAGCCACCCAGGGGCGACGTAAGTGCTGAGGGGCATATCGGCTTGTTAATTCAGTTTTGTGTCTGTCAGGGTCAATTCCTTATCAGTGGGTACTTGTGAGAAGGGTACTCAGAGAAAACATGACTAGAAAAGGTGTAAGAATTGGGAGGGGTTTAAACACCTCTGAGGGGGACGACATTTTTGTCGTATAGGGACATCTCAGCGACAGCTAAAAATTTCTGGGCGATCTTGTTTGTTTCTGTTCTGAAATCGAGGGCATCCAGCTGAGCATAGCTTTCTTGAGTGACGCCGCCGATCTTGTGGTTGCATAGAAGAGATACAGCCCAAAGAGGCGAAGCAGGGATGCCCGCAATTTCACGGGTCCCCCATTTCGCAAATGTCCTACGAAGGTCATGAACGGAAACGCTAATAGGTTTGTTTGCTATATCTGTCTTCGGATCTCGACCACTGATGCGGTCCAGGATTGCACGCGGCTCTGCCACGTAGCCTTTACGACTTTTTGACGCTGGAAACACAAAATGAGTATTGGGGTGTTTGTTCCGCCAACTAATGAGCCGATCCCATATGTACCGCGATAGCGGAAGGGAGAAATCCCGCCCATTTTTGACCCGGTGTTTGGCTAAATGAATAATGCCTTGTTCAAGATCAACTTCATCCCACCTAAGGGCACAGGCTTCTTCGCGACGGAGGCCAGTGAATAAGATTAGCAGGATCAACTCACGTTGAACGTCATTCACCGTGTATGACGTTACTGCGTGAAACCAAGCTTTCATTTCTTCTTGTCGGATATAACGATCACGAGCGCGGTCGCTTGGTTTATCAACGAGCAGGTCAACGTTCAGCGTTGGATTTGGGACATCGAAGTTCTCATCGACCTTGAGCAAATGGTTGTAAACGACCCGAAGGGAAACGAGAGCCTTGTCAGCTGCGAAATCCCCTTTGTATCCACGCTGCTTGGCCCGGTCTCTGATCTTAAGCCGCATTGTCTCGATCTTGTTTCGGGTAATATCGGAAAGAGGTGTGTCCATCCATTCAACAACCCATGTTCCACGGCCTTCGAAGCGCCGCCCACCCATGTAGCGTTGAATGTCTTCACTGTAATTGCGCAGGGTCGATCTGCGAACTTTACCTAACTTGCGTTTGTCTACCAGCAATCGGGCGAGGGCTTGCCGCAGGGTTATGCCTTTGGCTTTTGTTTTCTCTTCAAGTTTAAGGCGCTCTTTTTTTTCCTTCGCCAATTCTAACTTTGGATCGACCCCGGCTTTCATCATTGTCCGCCATTTGCGGGCTAATATTTGTGCATCGTCGATAGACATGAAGTAAGAGACTGGACCGAGTGAACGAAAGACTTGTTTGCCGTTTAACATTCCCCGGACGAAAAACTGTTTTTGCTCGCCAGACGCCGACACGATGACACCAAACCCAATCTCATAAGGATGGGCGTATTCTGTCTGCCTTCCTTGGATTGATTTCAGACTATTGATGATGGTGTCGGTGACCTTGTTAGACTTGGTTGTCGAGATTTTGGGCATGGTGTCCTCCAACTAATAAGCAACTGATAGAATTAACCATTCGAAATGCTATAATTAGTTGTAGTTTAGCGGTTCTTACACGTGCACAAAAGATAAAGTTAAGAAATATCAGATGCTTATGAGGTATATTGCGCGAAAAACCTGCGAAACCCTTTTGTGGAAATGTTGCCCTAGATAACTCTTAATCAGCGGGTCGTGGGTTCGAATCCCTCACAGCCTACCATTTACATCAACGCCTTAGCAGGAAACTGCTAGGGCGTTGTTTGTTTTAAGTCACCAATAAGTCACCATCGGATCAAGTTCCTTTACTACTAACGGCTTCGACCAGGGGAAGGTGCTTTTGAGGGATTTCAAACAGCTGTCGGCGGTAACGGTTGCCTTGGTCTTGGGGTTGTCCGCTTTGGGTCAGAAGCAGCCCCCCCTGCGTCCCTCACACACATGATCTATTGTCTAAAATGACAACGAGACCTCCGCCTGCACCCAGCCGAGAAAAAATCTGGATGACATTCGAAATCAGCGGTTGCGCAAGATCCGCGCGGGCACTGTGGTGTAGGCACCCAGCGTCGTCAGCAGACCAACAGCCAGTGTCACGAAAATAGCCACCACGGCTAGCGCGACGCTGCTGGTCCACGACACACTCAAACTAGCAAGGCCAGCCGCGCGCGTCACACCGTAAGCAACGCTTATTCCCAACGGCACGGCGGCCAGCGCCACCAGTGTGCCAAGGCCAAAAAACTCCACCGTCAACTGGCCCAGCAATTGACGTCTGCGCGCACCCAACACTTTGAACAATACGGCTTCGTCGGTGCGCTCTCTAAGCCCCTGAAGAACACTCCCGGCGAGTACCACTAAGGCCGCCATTCCGCACATCATCGCCGCCGCTTCCAATCCCGCTACGATGGCCTGCAAAGCCGTGGCCAGGGAACGCAAAACATCCGCCACGCGGATTAAAGGCATGTCTGGAAAGCGGTTTTTGACGTACGCCTCCAGTGTTGCCCCCTCGCCGCTTTTCGCTTTCAAGGACGCCGCAAGGGTATAGGGAATGCCTGAGAACGATCTTGGCGTGGCGATGATGGGAAAGTCTAAATCCAACCCGGCCCAATCGACATGCCGAGAATTCAGAATCACACCCGTGCGGGCTTGCCCGCCAACGTTCAGGGTGATCGTATCGCCGAGGTTAATGCCTAGTTTATTCATCACGGTCGCGTCGACTGAAAAACCGGGGCGGTCTGATTGAGGATCATCCCACAGCGCACCATCGGGAAGGTTTGTCGCGAACGACACGCCGCGATCGCCGCGGATAAACCAATTCAATGACCCTGGAATTCTAAGCTCGCGCACCGCTACGCCATTGATGGCCTGAACACGGGCGTGCAGAAACGGCATGATGCGCTGGTGCTCTACAATCCCGGACGCCGCCAGTTCAACGCCAAGTCGCGTTGCCATGTCGGGCTTGATCGAAAACGCCACCAGGTCAGGTGCGCTGTGTGGCAGGGTATTCTGTATATGGCGGTTGGCAGCACCGCCGATGCCGTCCAACGCCACCAATATTGTGAGAGTCAGGCCCAGCGCCATCACCACAGGACCGGTAGGCGCCCCCGCCCGATGCAAGTTGCCAAGGGCGAGACGCACGTTGGCGCCTTTACCTTTTGCCAAGATCCTGGCCATGTGCGACAGGCCGATGCCCAAGGCGTAATAAAACGCCGCCAATGCCAATGCACCTACCAGGAACCCGACGGTCAACACGGGCATGGGCGAAACCCAAAACACCAGCACGACAAGAATCGACAAGATAATGCCCGCGCCAAGCCAACCCTTTACACTCAGCTTCCCCGGTGGATGCGTGATGCGTTCGCGCAGCAGCACCTGGGATTTCATATCGTGCACCCCCATGAGCGGCCACCATGCAAACAGCGCCGCCACCAAAACCCCAAACAGCCCCGCCGCCAACAGTGGTTTTATGCCAGGGGCGGCTTCCAGCGCGAAGGGCAATTGATCGACCAACGCGGACGCGACGAAGGTGGGCCCAAACGCGCCTAATCCAACACCTGAAGCGGCGCCGATGGAGGCCACTGCCATGACCTCGATCCCGATGGCCAGGGTGACGACGCGGGGCGGTGAGCCAATGGATTTTAAGGTCGCGATGATTACCATCTTCTCTGCCACATGTGCATGGACCGCGCCTGAAATACCGGCGCCTCCAACCAGCATCACGCCCAAGCCGATAAACAACAGCAACACATGCGCCATGGACAAGGTCCGTTCCACACCCGGCACGCCGTCATGGGCATTGACCATGCGCCAGCCCGACCCGGGAAAGGATTGGTCAATGCGTGCCAATGCCGCCGTTGCGCCATCCCGTCCGTGTAATTTGGCGGGCAACTTCACATGGGTATAATAATAAACCTCCGCCCCCTCGTCAGTAACGCCGGTGGCGGGAAGACTTTCGCTCAAAACCATGATGCGCGGGCCTAGGGTAAAGGCGCGAAAGGCACGGTCTGGTTCCCCAACAAGTGCGCCCCGCAATTGATACCGGGCACGGCCAATTCGCAAACTATCGCCCGGTTTCAAGCCTAGGGCGTCAAACAATCCCGGATCCGCAACCGCGCCGTAAACGCCGCCCTTTTGATTGAGCGTTTGATAAAGGTTGAGAGCGGGTAGCGTTTCGACGGCGCCATAAAGCGGATAGTGTCGGTCCACGCCTTTCAGCTCAACCAGCAAGGGCGCGCCTTGGGCATGACCGTTGCCGACTGCGCGTGCCATGGCGCGTAGTTCGGTGGAGATGCCGACATCGCCTTCACGACGGATGACGGTAAGTTCGGCTTCACTGGGGGGGCGATGAAACAAGCGCAGGCTCAAATCACCGCCAATCGATTCCAGCGCGCCCTGGCGCGCGCCATCGACAAGGCTTTGCGACGTTGCTCCGACCAACGCCACAGCAGCGACCCCAACGAAGACCCCCGCCATCAACAACCACAAACTGCGTGCGCCGCCGCGCATGTCCCGCGCGGCAATGCGTGTCGCAATTGCGAGGTCGTTAAAAAGCGCCATGCATCCCCTTTGGTGTCCTGCCGAAATTGACATCGTTCAAGATGGCGCAGGACTTAGTGGCTGTCCAGATTGTCGAGGGTCTGCCTCAAGCAGCTTTATGACATAGGGCAATATGCCCTCGACGATAATATCGACGCCGGCGGCATTGGGATGGATGCCGTCTTCAAGATTCAAATGCTGTTTGGTCGCCACGCCTTCCAGAAAAAAGGGATACAAAATGGAGCCGTGCTTGTCAGCCAGGCGGGGGTAGATAGCGTTAAACTCTGCGCCATATTCCCGTCCGAGGTTGGGCGGCGCCAACATGCCGCACAGCATGACCTTTATGCCCTTGTCCTTGATTCGCCCCATGATGGCATCGAGATTTTCTTCCGTCGCTTTTGGATTGAAGCCGCGAAGCCCGTCGTTGGCTCCCAGTTCGATTATTACTGCATCTGGCTTTTCAGCCAGCAACCAGTCGATGCGGGCCAATCCGCCGGCGCTGGTGTCTCCCGATACGCCGGCGTTGATGACTCTGGCGTCAATGCCTCTGTCACTCAAGGCAGTCTCCAGCCGCGCCGGATAGGATGTTTCTCTGGTAAGACCCAGTCCGGCGGTTAAACTGTCACCCAGAAGCAGCAGACGGATGGTCTCGGCGGCGCTTGCGGGGGGAGAGGCTATATTGACAATCCCCGCTATCAGGACAAAACGGATATATTTGAAAAATAACCCCACGCGGAGCTCCAATGACAATCGATAACAGTGCCAACCAGCCGGCAATACAGCTCGGCGATCTTCATCTAATGCTGACCAGTGGTGCCGGCGAGGTCAACATACTTCGTGGCTTCGACCTGAATGTTGAACAAGGTGAAACACTTGGCATCGTTGGTCCCTCCGGTTCAGGCAAAACCAGCTTGCTGATGATCATTGCCGGCCTAGAGACGGCGACATCGGGCGAGGTGCAGATTTCCGGGCGGGACATTTTGACCATGGACGAGGATGCCCTAGCCCTGTTCAGGCGTGATCACGTGGGCATCGTCTTTCAGGATTTCCATCTGGTTCCGACGATGACGGCGCTGGAAAACGTCGCCATGCCCCTTGAGTTCGCTGGTGTCGAAGACGCTTTCCAGCGGGCCGAGGAAGAACTGGCGGCGGTCGGCCTCAAGGAAAGAGTTAAACACTATCCGGGACAGCTATCGGGTGGCGAGAAGCAGCGGGTGGCCCTGGCCCGTGCCGTTGTTGCCAGACCCGATATTCTGCTCGCCGACGAGCCTACCGGCAACCTGGATGGGGCCACAGGGCGGGTGGTGATGGACCTGTTGTTTGAACTTCACGACCGGCTGAACACCACCCTGGTGCTGATTACCCACCAGCAGGAGTTGGCGGAACGCTGCCATCGGGTGGTGGAACTGGTGGACGGTCTCATCGCATCGGACAACGGCGGTGGGGAAGAACGCCGATGAATGGATTCCCCCTGGCCTGGCGTCTGGCTTCTCGCGAATTGCGCGCCGGGGTAAGGGGATTTCGCATTTTCATCGCTTGTCTGGCTCTCGGTGTCGCCGCGATTGCCGGCGTCGGCGAGTTGAGCGAGGCGGTGGTCGCCGGCTTGCGGGCCGACGCCAGAACCCTGCTTGGCGGTGATGTCGATTTACGTCTTCACAACAGGGGGTTCTCGGACACGCAGGACGCATACCTGAAACAAAACGCGATGGCGGTGTCGAAAGTTGTTGAGATGCGGGCTATGGCCAAGCCTTCCGTCGACGGCGGGCGGCGCTCGCTGGTGGAATTCAAGGGAGTCGATGACGCCTATCCGCTGGTCGGTCGCCTTGCCCTTGATCCGCCGATTGACAAGCAAGCGGCGCTGGCCAAGGTTGGCGGCGTATGGGGAGCCGTTGCCGAATCTTCCCTGTTGGAAAAGCTGAGTGTTGGGATCGGCGACAGGGTCAGGGTAGGGGATGCCGAGTTCGAAATTCGCGCCTCCATCGTCGGCGAGCCGGACCGTGTGGCCAGCGTTTTCAGTTTCGGTCCACGGCTGATGGTCTCAATGGATGCCCTCCAAAGCAGCGGACTGAACCGGCAGGGAAGTCAGATACAGTTCCACACCCGCGTTGTACTTGAGCCGACAGATGCTGCTGTCCAGTGGATGGAAAACCTCAAAGAATTTTTCCCGACGGCCGGATGGCGCATCCGGGGAACCGACAAGGCGGCGCCCGGCATCCAGCGCTTTATCGAGCGGATGACTCTATTTCTCACATTTTCCGGACTAACGGCGCTGCTGGTTGGTGGCATCGGGGTGTCCAACGCCGTTGGCGGCTTCCTGGAGAGTCGCCGCGATACCATCGCCACGCTCAAGTGTCTCGGCGCCCCGTCAGGGCTGGTGTTCACGACGTACTTGTTACAAATTCTAATCATGGGCGCGGGCGGCGTTATCATCGGTCTGGTTATCGGTGCCGCCATTCCTATTATCGGCGTCTGGGCCCTGGAGGGGCTGCTTCCGGTTACACCAAGGGCCGGGATCTACTTAGGCCCACTGTTGTTGGCCACCGCGTTCGGTATGTTGTCGGCGGTAACGTTCACCCTGTGGCCGCTGGGGGTCGCCCGGCGGACCCCCGCTGCCGGGCTATTCCGGGGTCACCTGTCGCCGACCAGTTCCAAACCGGATGCTTTCTTCATGACAGCCTCGACTCTGGGCGTGGTGGTGCTGGCCCTGCTGACCATATTCACTTCCAGCGACCGCTATTTCGCCTGTTGGTTCGTCGGCGGGGCGATGGCGACTCTGCTGACCTTAAGGATGGGTGCGGCGGTGCTGATGAAAGTGGCGGCGAGGCTTGCCCGCTGCCGTAACGCCGAACTGCGGCTGGCCATGGCCAATATTCACCGTCCAGGCTCGCGGACGCCCAATGTCGTGACATCATTGGGGCTGGGGCTGTCGGTATTGGTCGCCACCGCCTTGATCGAAGGCAATTTGAGTCACCAAATTAGCGACCGCATCCCCGAGCGGGCGCCGGCATTTTTCTTTGTCGACATCCAGACCGACCAGCTGGCCGAGTTCGAGAAGACCATCAGATCGGTTCCCGGCACCGACAACCTGAAAAGCGTCCCGAGTATGCGTGGGCGCATTGTCAGCATTAATGGTGTGCCGGTGGAAAAGGTCGAAATTTCGCCCGGAGTTGCATGGGCTGTGCGCGGCGACAGGGCCCTCACATACGCCGCCGAGCGCCCCGATGACGCTGAAATCGTCAAAGGCCAGTGGTGGCCCGAGAATTACAGCGGCCCTCCCGCCATATCCTTCGATGCAGGCGTCGCCAAGGGCTTCGGCGTAGGAGTAGGCGATACCCTGACCCTGAACGTCCTCGGTCGAGAGATAACAGCCACAATTATGAGTCTGCGCGAAATAGACTGGCGTTCACTGCGTTTCGACTTCGCCATTATATTCGCACCCGGCTCCCTTGAAGGAGCCCCCCACACGCATCTGGCCGCAGTCGAGGCCAAGTCGAAAACCGAGGATGAGGTCGAGGAAGCGGTGTCTTCACGGTTTGCCAACATCACCGCCATCCGGGTCAGGGATGCCCTGGAAGCTGCCATGCATATTCTTGAGGGCGTCGGTTCGGCGGTGCGTGGTGCTTCGGCCCTGAGTGTCATGGCTGGCGCCATCGTACTGGCCGGAGTCATCGCCGCCGGACAAGGCCGCCGGGTATACAATGCCGTCGTATTCAAAGTGCTGGGAGCGACCAGGGCGATTGTTCTCAGGGCCTACCTGATGGAATACGGCGCTCTGGGCTTGGCCACCGGCCTTTTCACCAGCCTTGCCGGCACTATTATTGCCTGGGCGGTGGTGAAGTTCCTCATGGGCATGCAGTGGACCTTCCTGCCGGGAGTAACGGCGATGACCGTATCCATATGCCTGATTCTGACCATAATCGCTGGCTTCATCGGCGCCTGGCGCGCTCTTGGTCAAAAAGCGGCAGGCCAACTGCGCAACGAATAGGGTGTGAATCGCCGATCTTTTTTTATGGATTTAGTTAGGCGGAGATAATGTCCGTTCAGGGGCAGAAGCAGACTTATGCACCAAGCCGATTTGACGTCCGCTCTATCCGTTCAAAGCAGGCGCTCTTATGATTTGTGTCTGCAAAGGGTAATAAAAGCTGCCCGCCAGCCTTATCTGCGTGGTCCAGTTTTGATGAACTTCTCGATTGCGGTTTCCGTCCGCCTTAACCAGTCCCTGGCTTCATCAGGGCGGAGGATTATTAATACGTCCCGGGCTTGAAAGCTGTTGATAGCTGGGCCGTAAATCTCCGAACATTCCGGGAAAAGTTCAGGACTGTTGGCAATCCGTATGGGCATTTAAAACGTGGAAAAAGTTGGAAGAAATGGCGGAATTTAGCCAGAAAACAGTGATCTCTAAATCAGCGGGTCGTGGGTTCGAATTCCTCACAGCCTACCATTAGAATCAAGGGGTTAGATCGAAAGGTCTAGCCCCTTGATTCTCATGGCTAGCAGTATGGCTAGCCGGTGCCATTCTGGAATTCATAAGATTTGCTTTAGTCAGAAACATCCGAGAAACCTTTTTTGATTCCAGCGGGGTTACATTGCATTCATCGAATTCGGCATTGGTCTCATAATCGTCATCGACCATCTTGCTTTTGCTAAGTCTTTTGTAAGTAAGTGGTTTTTGACTCGCAGTGGAAATCATCATCGGTTACGGTGTTACGCACAGTTGCTGGTAAGGGTCCTTTCCGCTGCCTCAAAGGGTACCACTGCCGTGACTGAGGGATAATAAATGCGCACCCGGAAACATCCGGTGGACAGCGCGACCAGGGAGGCAGCCATATGTCCGGGTGGGGGACACGCATACGATATATATATGTCAGGGCCGTTGCTGTTGTGGCGATGCTGTTTGGCGTGCTTGTTGGCACGTCTGCGTCTGCCCAATCCGTTAGCCAGTCAATTCCGGCGCTCGCCAATATCGCCGGGCTGTCAAATCTTGCTGTCAGCAACGTTCAGACCAACAGCCAGACCGGTGTCGTTACCGGAACCGTCACCGTAAAAGGCGAAAGCGCCACCGTTGTCGGGTTCAAGCTGGGCAATAATTCCGCTGCTGCCGTTATTCCTGCAAAATTCAAACTGACAGATTTCGTGCCGCTGCCGAACGGTACGCCGTTGAGCAATGTCTCCTTCAAGAACGCCGCCTTCATCGTGCTGCCAGCGGGCGCGGGCAATGGGGCGATCGCCAAAGTCAATTTGCCCGGTGCCCTGTCCGGGGCACTGGCTGGCACGGGCACACATATATCCCTGAAAGATGGCGTCAGCCTGATCGGCCCAATGACGGTGCCTTCCACCGGGCCTGTCACCCGGTTGCTCGCGGCCATCGGTCACAATGGCCGGACCTTGCCGTTGGTGGCACCGCTGCCGTCCGATCTGTTCTCCTATAACCTGATTCCGCCATCCCAGCAGTCCGACGATCAACTGGCAAAATCACGGGCCATGCGGGCGGCGATTCTTGACAGTCTGGATTTCAACCTGTCGCTGCCGTCAGTGACGTTGGCAGGGTTGCCCGGTGCCGAGCCGCTGACCAATTCAACCCTGTCGGTAAAAAGCCGCAAGAAGACAACGGGCACCGGTCAGGACTATGACCTTGGTATCGCCGGGGGCATGAACATCGATTTAAAGGGCAAAAAAATTCCATTCGCCGTTGGTCTGACCCAAAAGCCGACCCAAACGGGCGCCAGCGAACTCGATATCGCCGGAACATCGTCACAGAAAGTGACCATGGAGATGTTCCGCACCTTCGATATCGACGGCCTGTCGTTTGCCGCATCACGCAACGATAATAAATGGACGGCCACCGTCGATGGCAAGACCAAGCTGAACAACAAGGACATCGACGTCACCGTCAACATCAAGCCGGGCGCGACGCCTGCTGCAAAACCCGTCTTCGATATCGCCGTCAAGACCCCGATGGCCGTCACCGACGTTATCCCGGCGATGACTATTCAGGGCTTTTCCGACATCACACTGGAAAATCTGATTGTGCGGGACAATCAGGCCGCCGCCGCCATCAAGGTGCGCGGCACGGATGCCGATATCCTGTATTTCCGCGACACGCCATCGGGTCCGGCGAAAATCGCGGTGATGCCCAAGGCCTTCAAGCTGGCCGATTATATCCCCGTGCTGGCCGGAACGCCGATGGACGCCGCCAGTTTCGACAATATGTCGCTGATCTGGGTCGGTGCCGGGCAGGGGCAGAATAATGTCGCGGCCACAAGCATCACACAGAAACCGCTTGCCGATCGCCTGACTGCTGCAGGGACCGGGCTGGATTTCAAACCCGGCCTTAATTTGTTCGGCGTCGCGACGTTCCCGGCGACCAGCGATATCGGCACCTTGCTGACCGGCGTCGGCATGACCAGTTTGAAACTGCCTTTGCGCGGCACCATTGCCGGGGCGATGTTCAGCACCGGCGGCGGGGCCACGGCCCGTAATGCCATTCTCGACACCCTCGATTTAACCCTGCCGCTTGGGGCCTTAAAGCCGCCGGGAATGCCCGCTTATCTAAATTTTGCCGACAAGGGGATCCTGCATCTGGACGGGGCCAACACCAACGGCCAGCGAACGTTTCAATATCGCGTCAAGGATGCCATCGACATCACAGTGGCGGGCAAGAAGGCGACCTTTGCCGGCGCGTTTTCGCTGAACAAGACCGGTCAGCAGTCAAACATCGAACTGAACGGTACAACTACAGACTCGTTGTCGTTCCCCGGTTTCACCGCGTTCGATACCAAGACGCTCGGCCTGAATGCGGCGCGTAATGGCAACGTGTGGACCGTCAAGATGGCGGCGACGGCGGCGCTCAACAACAAGGACATCGACCTGACGGCGACCCTGAAACCCGGTCAGGGGGCGGTAGATTACGACATCATCATCGACACCAACCTGACCGTCGCCGAATATCTGGGCGGTGGATTCAATACGCCGGGCCTCAGCGCCATCGAACTGGAAAAGATCGAGATCACCCAAAACTGGGCCGAGACCCGCATCAAGACGCACGATCAGGAAGCCGATATTGTTTTCTGGCGCAACGCGCCGTCGGCGAAAGCCCATATCGCGGTGCTGCCCGATGCCTTTAATCTGTCGACGTTGATTGCGCCCTTGAACTCGACATTGCTCAGCGGTGGCGGCTTTACCAACACGGCATTTGTCTGGGTGCCGACGGGGCAGGCGGCCAAATCATCGGCGACGCCACCGACGGGAATGCCTGCCAAGGTGACGACGCGGCTGAAAGCCAATGCCGCCACTCATGCTTATAAGGCAGGCCTCAATCTGTTCGGCAGTTTTGCCGCCAGCCCATCAGGCAAGATCGGCGCGCTGTTGTCCAAGGTCGGGGTTTCCAATCTGACCCTGCCATTGAGCGGTACCATTGATCCGTCGCTGTTCACCGGGGGCCAGGCGACAGGTCAGGCCGCCCAGGCGATTTTATCGAGCGTCGACATCACGGCACCGTTGCCGAAACTGTCAATATCCGGCGCGCCCGTGGCCTTCAAGAATGCGCATTTCTCGGTCAAGGGCGGCACCGGCGGTGTTGTCGACGTCAAGGTGCTGGGCGATATCGACGTCACCATGGCATCGAAGGCCATCGACTTCACGTTTGATATCGACGTTAACAAGACCGAAGCATCCAGCAGCGACCTGACCATCAGCGCGGCCTCGACGACGCCGGTCACCTTGCCGCTGTTCCATAACCTGGCGCTGACCGGCCTGAATCTGACGGCGGCACGCGCTGGCAACGCATGGGACACCACCATCGATGCCAAGTCGACCCTGAACGCAAAGCCCGTCGATATCGCCATCAAGCGCCCGACGGGTTCGCCGCAGACGGTCAACGTCACCACCAAGATGACACTGGCTGACATGATGCCGGGCGCCGTCAGCGTGCCGGGTCTGACCGATATCGAATTTGATTCCATTCAGGTAACCCAAAACGCCATCGATATTGCCGGCAAGGTGAAGGGCCTGGACGTCGATGTCGATGTGTTCAAACCGGCCGCTGGCGCCAAGGAACACATCGCGGTCAACTTCCCCTCGACCTTCACCATCGCCACCTTCATTCCGCAGGTCACCGGCACGCCGTTGGCGGATGCCGGTTTCAAGGACATGAACTTCATCTGGACGCCGAAGGATGGCGCGACCGCGTCGGTCGCCAAATCGGCGTTGCCCGGAAACATCTCGGCGAACATTTCCAAGTCTTCGACCGCCACCTCCGTCAGCCTGAAGCCGGGTCTCAACCTGTTCGGTAATCTGGAAATCAAATCGGGCGATAAAATCGGCAGCTTGCTGAAGAAAATCGGCGTCGATGCCTCCAGCCTGCCATTAAAGGGCTCCCTCAGTGACGGTGTGTTTGCCACGGGCAATCTCGCTGACACCTTGCTCGATGCACTGGATATTACCGCACCGTTGCCCAAGCTCGCCGTTTCCGGCGCGCCGCTGACCTTCAAGGACGCTCACTTTGCCATCAAGGGCAAGCATGTGGGGGCCAATCGCTCGGTCGATGTATCGGTCAAGGGCGAGATTGATGTCACCATCGCATCGAAGGCCATCGACTTCACCTTTGATATCGACATCAACAAGACGCAAGGCTCTTCCAGCGATTTGGAAATTACCGCGAGTTCCACAACCAAGGTGACGCTGCCGCTGTTCAAGAGCCTCGAGCTGACGGGCATGGACCTGACGGCGACTCGCACCGGCGGCAAGTGGGACACCACCATCGATGCCAAGTCGACTTTGGATGCAAAGCCCATCGATATTGCCATCAAGCGCCCGGCCGGGGCCCCGCAGACGGTCAACGTCACCACCAAGCTGACGCTGGCCGACATGATCCCCGGCGGTGAAAGTGTGCCGGGCCTGACCGATATTGAATTCGATGCCATTGAAGTAACGAAAAGCGCCATTGAAATTATCGGCAAGGTGAAGGGTCTGGTCGTCGATGTCGATGTGTTCAAGCCGGGTGCGTCCGCAAAAGAGCACATCGCGGTCAACTTCCCCTCGACCTTCACCATCGCCACCTTCATCCCACAGGTCACCGGCACGCCCCTAGCGGATGCCGGGTTCAAGGACATGAACTTCATCTGGACGCCGAAAAGCGGCGCCACCGCGTCCATCGCCACCTCGGCGCTGCCCGGTAATATTTCGACCAATATCGGCAAGTCTTCGACCGCCACGTCGGTCAGCCTGAAACCGGGCCTCAACCTGTTTGGTAATCTGGAAATCAAGTCGGGCGACAAGATCGGCGACTTGCTGAAAAAAATCGGCGTCGATGCCTCCAGCTTGCCATTAAAAGGCTCGCTCAGCGACGGCGTCTTCGCCAAGGGCAATCTGGCCGACACATTGTTGGATGCGCTGGATATTTCCGCGCCATTGCCCAAACTCGCTGTTCCCGATGTGCCGGTGACCTTCAAGGACGCCCACTTCGCCATCAAGGGCAAACACGTCGGGGCCAATCGTTCGGTCGACGTTTCGGTGAAGGGCGAGATCGATGTCACCATCGCATCGAAAGCCATCGACTTCACCTTTGACATCGACATTAACAAGACTCAAGGGTCGTCCAGCGACCTGACCATCACGGCAGATTCCACATCGACGGTGACCCTGCCGCTGTTCAAGAGTCTGGCGCTGACGGGGATGGACCTGACAGCGACGCGCACCGGGGGCAAATGGGATACCACCATCGATGCCAAGTCGTCACTGGACGGCAAACCCATCGACATCTCTATCCGCCGCCCGGCCGGTGAGGCGCAGACGGTCAACGTCACAACCAAGCTGACACTGGCCAACATGATCCCCGGGGGCGAGAGCGTTCCCGGCCTGACCGATATTGAATTCGACACCATTCAGGTGACCAAAGACACAGTCGACATCACCGGCAAAGTCAAGGAGCTGGCCGTTGATATCGATGTGTTCAAGCCGGGTGCGTCGGCCAAGGAACACATTGCGGTTGCCTTCCCCGACACTTTCACCATCGCCACCTTCATTCCGCAGGTTTCGGGCACGCCGCTGGCCGACGCCGGGTTCAAGGATATGAACTTCATCTGGACGCCGAAAAGCGGTGCCACCGCGTCCATCGCCACCTCGGCGCTGCCAAAAGACATTTCAACCAACATCGCCGCTTCTTCGACCGCCACGTCCGTCAACCTGAAGCCGGGCCTCAACCTGTTCGGCAATCTGGAAATCAAGTCGGGCGACAAGATTGGCGATTTGCTGAAAAAGATCGGCGTCAATGCCTCCAGCCTGCCGCTAAAGGGTTCTCTCAGCGCCGGCGTCTTCGCCAAGGGCAATCTCGCCGATACATTGTTGGATGCGCTGGATATTTCCGCACCGTTGCCGAAGCTTTCGGTCAGTGGTGCGCCGGTTAAATTCAAGAACGGTCATTTTGCCATCAAGGGCAAACATGTGGACGGCAAGCGGTCCGTCGATGTAGCGGTCAAGGGCGAGGTCGACGTCAACATCGCATCGAAGGCCATCGACTTCACCTTTGATATCGACATCAACAAGACCAAAGGTGGCAGCAGCGACATCACGATTACAGCCGACAGCACCAAGTCGGTGACGCTGCCGCTGTTCAAGAGTTTGGTGCTGACCTCCCTGGACCTGACGGCGACGCGCACCGGGGG